>DASWIB010000001.1:0-7164 GCA_036397915.1 Thermoanaerobaculia bacterium
AGGATCTTCACGCGGCCGTCGAACGTCAGAAAGATGTTCTCCGGCTTCAGGTCGCGATGGACGATGCCACGGGCGTGCGCCGAGGCGAGCCCATCGGCGACGGCCAGGCCGATCTCGACGGCGGTGCGCCACGGCAGAGGAACGCCCTTCAGACGTTGGCGGAGAGTTTCTCCCTCGAGGAGCTCCGTGACGAGAAAGACGATCTCCGCCTCTTTGCCGAAGTCGTGAATGTCCAGGATGTTCGGATGTGCGAGCGCCGCGACCGCGCGTGCCTCCCGCTCGAATCGCTCGAGAGACTCGGGGTCGCGCGCGAGGTGGTCGGGCAGAACTTTGATCGCGACTTCGCGGCCCAGCCGCGTATCCCGGGCGCGATAGACCTCCCCCATTCCGCCCGCGCCCAGAGGCGCGAGGATTTCGTAGGGCCCGAGACGGACGCCGGCAGGGAATGCCACGGGGTGCTGACCGGATTCTAGGTCCGGAACACCCCGCCCCGATCGAGGGATCAGTAGAGACTGCGCGGGCGCCGCTCATCGCTAGGCCCTCCCGGGCCACTGGAACGTCCGGCGGTCTGCCAGGCGTGACCGGCCAGCCGTCCCTCGTCTATGCGGGACGGCGATCTGAGCCGCCGCGACTCCCGCCTCCGAACCGTTGCTCCTCCACCGATTGATTCCGGCGAATGCGACAGAGGGGAGGGCGAAGAGGATCGCGTACGCCAGGCCGAGCGCGTTGGCGACGCGTCCAACGGCGCGCTCGAAAGCGTGTCCCGTCTGCCCCTGCTTCCCCTCGCGCGTTCTCATCGGATTCCTCCTCCGAGCGCCTCGGGCTGCTTTCACCGACTCGGGCCCTCGGTGATAATCACGCTAGGTTTCGCTCGACCGGAAGTCTTGGGGAACTGCTGGGGTTCTTCTGGCTTTCTACTGACAGGCGAGACGAATGCGCGTTCGCTTCGGTGATTGCATCTTCGACTCGGACACGAGAGAGCTCTCTCGCGCCGGAAAACCGGTCCACCTGGCACCGAAGGCGTTTCGGCTTCTGGAGCTCCTCGTCGAGAACCGTCCTCGAGCGCTCTCGAAGGAAGAACTGCTGCAGAAGCTCTGGCCGAAGACCTACGTTTCCGAAGGGAATCTGCCCGGTCTGGCGGCGGAAATCCGGCGCGCGATCGGTGAAGGCCCGGAGGGTAGCGTGCTGCGCACGGTCTACGGCTACGGCTACGCCTTTTCGGCGGCTGCGGAGAAGGAGAAGGCCGAGCCTCCGCCGGCTCAGGGTCGTTACTGGCTCGCCTGGAACGAAACGGAGATTCCGCTCGCAAACGGTGAAAACATCATCGGCCGCGATCCGGCTGCAAACGCGCGGATCGACGACTCCACGATCTCACGGCGGCACGCCCGTCTCGTGATCGCCGACAAACGGGCGAGCATCGAGGATCTCGGGAGCAAGAACGGGACGCTCCTCAGGGGGCGCCGGGTGAACAAATCCGTTCGGCTCTCCGACGGGGACGTCATCGCGTTTGGATCGGTCAACTTGATCTTCCGTGCCGTCCTGCCCGGCACGACGACTGCGACGGCCCGGGAACCGAATCCCAAGCGTTCGAAAGGGAGAGATCCCTCGCTTCGCTCGGGATGACAGGGGAAACTACGGCTCGGGATGACGGGGGAAACTGCAGCTCGGGATGGCAGGGGAAACCAGAGCTCGCGCTGACAGGGGAAACTACAGCTCGGGATGACGGGGGAAACTACAGCTCGCTCACCGCTCTCTGGCTGAAGAACAGGTTCGGGAAGGCCTGCCGGAAGTACTCCGTCGCCTCGTCGACCAGCCGGTGGGTCCCGTTCTTCCAGCCCGGATCGCGGAACCGGTACTCCTCGCCCGTATACGTGACGATGCCGAACTCCAGGCAGAGGTTCTGGTTCGGACGCAAGACGCACGTGTTGAAGATCTCCTTCACGTTCTTGACGTAGAGCGCGAAGTTCTCGTCCGGGTCGGATGCCTGGAACCAGGAGACGTTGTCCCCGTCCACGACGAGCCGGCCGACGTCCTTCGTCGAAGTCCCGAAGACCCCGAGAAATCCCTTCCGCACGCGAGCGAGCCCGGCGAACTCTCCCTTGCGCGCCACCGGCGCCCCAGCGGTCGCGGCGGCCGGCTGTCCGGAGCGCAACATCGCCTCCAGAATCGTTTCCGAGAGGCCGGCGCCCCGCAGCTCGATGATGTCTGCAGTCGTGAGCTGGTAGTTGACGTTGTCCGTGCGGACCTTGTTGAGAATGAATTCGTCGGAGAGCCCGGCCTGCTTCAGCCGGAGGATGTCCTGGTGCGGGCGAGCGGGGTCGGCGGGCGGAGCTGAGGCCGTTGCGACAACCGGCTGATCGGGGACTGCGGCGGCGAGCGGCGCGGCAGGAGCCGCCGAAGGGTCCGGCGGAATGGTGACGGCGACGGGAGTCGCCGGCGGTGGAGGCGACTGCCGCGAAGTCTGGCAGGCGGACACGGCGAAGCCCATCGTCAGGAGCAACGCCATCACTTTTGTTTTCATGATGTTCACCTCGTTCCAGATCGGATTCTATAACCGGGCCTGGAACTTGCTCATTTACTGTGACTGGCGGGAGCGAGAAGGAGGCAGAACATGAAGTGGATGAGCATTTATCTCGTCGGCTACTTCATCTTCCTCTCCGGCGTGGCCCTCGCGCTGTGGAAAGTGGGCGCCCTGGCCTCGATCGGCGCCACGTGGACCTTGATCGGCCTGGTCATCGCGGTCGGCCTCGGAATCATGGTCGCCGTGGTGAACAGCGGGGAGAAGAAGACCATCGAGGTGGACCGGACCTGAGGGGTTTCGGGATAGGGGGTTCGGGGGACCGCAAGGTCCACCGCCAAAAGATTGCTCGGACGCGCACTCGAGTCCGAAGGCTCGTCAGGCCCGGCTATCCCACAACACGTCGGCGACTCCCCTCCTCCGGCACTCCCACCGCGCCATCACGAACAACGCGTCCGATAGCCGGTTGAGGTAAACGACCACGTAATCGCCCACCGGCTCGCTCCGCGCGAGCGTGATCGCGACGCGCTCCGCGCGGCGGCAGATCGCGCGCGCGACGTGGAGCTCCGCCGCGCCGCGTGAGCCGCCCGGCAGTATGAAGTTCTCAAGCGGCGGCAGGTCCGCCGACAACCGGTCGATCATCCGCTCCAGGTCTTCGACGTGGCGCGCTTCGATCTTGGGCACGGGCCGGGACGCTTTGTCCTCCTCCGTCACGCACAGATCACTTCCGAGGTGAAACAGGTCGTTCTGGACGGTCGCGAGCGCCTCCAGAAGAGTCGCCTGCAAGCCGGCCGCGACCGCGGCTCCGATCTGGCTGTTGAGCTCGTCGATCGTACCAACCGCTTCGACGCGCGCCGAATCCTTCGCGACCCGTTGTCCCGCGCCCAGGGCCGTCGTCCCGTCGTCGCCCGTGCGCGTGTAGACCTTTGTTATGCGCGGCATGCCGTCAGCCTATATGAGGCGGCCGCTGTGTGCGAGAAGGGGTCAGGCACATAGTTTGGCATTACGGTTCCGCAAAACGTGCCTGACCCCATTAGTCGCGACCTCTCAGAACCTCACCTCGAAGCCGGCGGCCCATCGCCGCCGTGGCGCGGGGTAGGCGTCCACCTCTTCGTAGAGCCTATTCGTCGCGTTTTCCAGCCGCGCGTACGGCGCGAAACCTCCGAGGTCGTATCGCGCGAAGAAATCGAGCCGCAGATACGATGGGAGCTCTGCCGCGCCGAAGGTCACACCGTCGACGTCCGATCGCCGGCCCACGAACACGGCGCGTGGCGAGAACGAGAGCCGGTCGATCGGCCGGACGGTGGCGGCGAAATACGCGCGGTGGCGCGGCCGCCGGAGCAGGTCCGCTCCCGTCACCCGGTTCTCGGCGTCCAACCAGGTGTAGCCGGCGTGCAGGTCGACGCGCCGGCTCAGGCGCTGCCGCCACGCGCCCTCCACCCCGCGCGTCCGCGCGCGGCCGACGTTCTCGTTTCGAGAACGCACGAAGTCGAACACGATCAGGTTGCGGAGCTCGGTCCAGAAGAGGGAGAGCTCGAGCCTTCCGGCGTTTCCGAAGTACCGCTCCACTCCGATCTCCCACGAGGTCGAGCGCTCGGGCTCCAGCTCCCGGTTCCCGAAGAAGGGGTAGAAGAGCTCGCCGACCGTCGGCGCGCGGAACGCGCCTCCACCGGACGCCCGCAGTTTCCAGCGTGAGTCACGCGGCAGCCATGCGATCGTCGCGCGCGGACTCCACGCTCCGCCGAAATCGGAGTGGCGGTCGTAGCGCAGACCCGCCGTCGCCGTCCAGCGGGCGCCGAAAGAGACCGAGTCCTGCAATGCGGCCCCCCAGAGCGCCGAAGCGTCGTCGAGGGTCGTGCCGAACGTGTTGCGGTCGTCGACGTCCCACCGTTCGAACGAGACGAGCCCCGTCAGATGGTGCGCGCCCGCGACCCATCGGTCCGACGCGCGGAGCTGCAGCGTGCGGGCGTCGGTCTCCGTCTCCGATCCGAACGCCGGGCTGACCGAGGTCGGCCTCGAAGCGACGTACGCGGCGAGAAAGCTCGCTTCGTGTCCGGCCGCCGGTCGGAACGAGACCGGGAGCTGAATCCGCTCCTCGCGGTTTCGCATCCGGTCGTTCGGCGTCTCCGCCCCGACCGGCCCGGGCAGACCGAGGTCTCCGTCGAGGATCGCCCCCTCGACCGCCACGCGTGCGACCTCGCCGAGGCGGGCTTCGAAGCGGAGCGACCCGTTGCGCTCGCGCCAGTCGGAGTTGCGGCGATCCCCTTCGATCCGCGCGTCCCGATAGGAAACGGCCGCCGAAACGGGCCCGGCGCCGCCGGAAAAAAAGACCGAGCCCTGTCGCTGTCCCGCGTCCCCGGCTTCGACCGTCGCGCGACCGGCGGCACGCGTCGTGGCGGCGCGCGTGAAGATCTGGACGACCCCGCCGATCGCGTCCGAGCCATAGAGCGCCGAGAACGGCCCGCGGACGACCTCGATGCGCTCGACGTTCTCGGTCGTCAGCGAGGAGAAGTCGTAGCCCGGGAAGTACGCGGAGTTGACGCGCGCGCCGTCGACCAGCACGAGCGCATGAGTCGAGTTGGTTCCGCGCAGGAAAAGAGAGGTGAGCGAGCCGTCGCTCCCCTGTCGAGCGACGTCGACTCCGGGAACGGAGCGAAGTACCTCCAGGACGGTCGTCGCGCCCGACGCCTCGATGTGCTCGCGAGTGATGACCGTCGCGGCCGAGCCGAGCTCGGCCTCGTCCTCGGGCGAGAGCGTCGCCGTCACCACGACGGTTTCGGATGCCGGAGGGACCACCTGCGCGACTGCGGAGACGGCGAAGAAGAAGAAAGAGAGGAAGGAAAGGGGCGGGACGCGGGTCGTCATTCGAACCTCCCGTTCGACGAGACGTTCTCCGCGGCGGAGAGAGCGTCCCGTGCCCCCGGGGATTCGAAGGCGCGTCCCCTCTCCTTTCCCCGTCGGAGAAAGCGTTCCGTCCGGCAGGTTTCCTGGCTTCCGGATCGTCCGCCGTCGGGCTCCTTCCCGGGCGCGCGACCGTCGTGCGATCTCACGCGCCCAGTGGCTTCTCGCCCGGGGCGTCCCCGGTGACAGTGGCGGGGGCCGCGCGGGATTCTCACCCGCTTCCCTCGACCGAACGGAATCAAAGAACGAACGGCGAAGATACGCCTCTTTTTTTCCAATGTCATCCCGAGGGCGAAGCCTTCTTCCAGTGTCATCCCGAGGAGCGAAGCGACGAGGGATCCCTTCCTCGACGAGTGAGAGATCCTTCGCTGCGCTCAGGATGACATCGGCGAAGGGCTCAGGATGACCGCTGCGCGGTCAGATTCCTCGCTGCGCTCGGAATGACGGCGACGGGTTCTCCGCGCGGAATGACAGATGGTGCGGATATCATCCGCCGCAGTGCCGACCCGCGACTACACGCTCGATTTCGACCGCCTGCGCCGCGTCGGATTCCCCGAGGTCGTTCTGGCGGAGGGGAAGACGGCCGCGCAGATCGCCGAGATCTGCCGGCAGCTCGCGCGCGCCCACGACGTGCTCGTCACGCGACTCTTGCCCGAGCGGTGGGAAGAGGTTGCCGTTACTCCCCTGGCCGGGCGCGCGGACTACGACGAACGGTCGGCCACGCTCCATCTCTCGGTCGGCAAGCCGATGCCGCGGGTCGAGGGCGGCGTCGTCCTCGTCACGGCCGGAACCGGGGACGTCGTCGTCGCCGAGGAGGCGCGCCGAACGCTCGAGTATCTGGGCGTCGGATCGACCCTCGTTCCCGACGTCGGGGTCGCGGGCATCCTTCGCCTGCTCTCCCGGCTCGAGGAGATCGAGCAGGCCGACGTCGTGATCGCCGTCGCCGGCATGGAGGCGTCTCTCTTCTCGGTCCTCGGCGGACTCGTCGGTTGCCCGCTCATCGCCGTCCCGACCTCGGGTGGTTATGGCGCCGCTCTCGGCGGCGTCGCTTCGCTCCTCGCCGCGTTGAACTCGTGCGCAAATGGAGTGACCGCGGTGAACATCGACTCGGGCTACGCGGCGGCGATGGCCGCGTACCGCATTCTTTCGGGAGGGCCGCGCCGATGGGATCGAGGACGGACAAAGCGCTCCGGGACGCCCGCCAGTACATCCACGAAGCCGCGATCGGAGTCGATCGCAAGAGGAAGCGCGCGCTCCTCGGCCGCCCGACGACGCCGGTCAAGGTAGGTCCGAAGACCACCGTCTCGCAACTCCTCGACGCCTACCGCGACGCTTCCTTCCAGGCCCGGGCGCTCGGCAATTGCGCCGCCGTCTTCCAGGCGATGCTCCGCGACCCCGACCGGCCGACGATCTTCCTCGGTCTCGCCGGCTCGTTGATCGCCGCGGGCATGCGGCAGGTCATCACGGATCTGATCGAACGGAACATGGTCGACGTCGTCGTCTCGACCGGCGCGATCATTTCGCAGGATCTCTACCAGGCGCGAGGCGGGCGCCACTACCACGGCCGCGCGGACACCGACGACAAGGAGCTGCGCGACCTCTACATCGACCGGCTCTACGACACGTTCATCGATGAGGAAAAGTACTGGAAGACCGATCTCGCAGTCTCCCAGTTCGCCGACTCGCATGCGGGAAAAACTCTCTCCTCGCGTGCCTTCCTCGCCTTGCTGGCGGAGAAGGCGAAA
>DASWIB010000002.1:0-6762 GCA_036397915.1 Thermoanaerobaculia bacterium
TCGCGTCGTAGAGCGCCGTCGATCCCTCGGCACGGAGCCCGGCGAGCGACCGGAAGAGCCGGTCCTTTCGGTTCGTGAGCTTCGTCAGGAGGTAAGGCTCGCTGTCGAAGGAGACGGTGAACGCGCGGTCCTTCGGGCCGATCGAGAAGTCGAGGAACGAGAGCGCCGCTGCCTGCGCCTCCGGGAGTGACTCGAGCATCGAAGCCGACGTGTCGACCACGACGCCCAACGTGAGCGGAAGGTTCTTGACGTACTCGAAGGACTCGATCTTCTGGACGACGCCGTCCTCGAAGACCTTGAAGTTCGACGCCTGGAGGCCCTGCACGGGCCGACCCTTGTCGGTCACGGTCGTGTACAGCTCGACCGCGTCGACGCTGACCTCGGAGATGTAAGCCGGCGCGTTGACGTATCGGAGATCTTCCGCGACGGCGCCGTCCTCGAGAGTCCCGACGATGCGGACGTAACCGAGCGACTTGCCTTCCGAGATGTTGACTGTTTGCTCGAAGGGGGGCTGGTACAGCGTGGCGACCCGACGTTCGTTGGAGTAGAACTCCAGCTTCTGGAGGTTCTTTCCTTCCGGCACCGCGACCGCCGCGACGACTCGCGTGGGGCCGGACGCCTTCGCGCCCTTTTCGGGAGTCAGGATCCGCACCCGGAAGATTTCGCGCCCCTCGTTGACGGTGTACTCGTCCTCACCGATCGCGCGCCCCGCCGAGCCGTAGGCAACGACGCGAATCGTGTGTTTCCGCGGGAGCGGACCCAGGTTCATGTCCGCGGCGAAGGGCGCCCGCGTCTTGGTCATGATCTTCGCGCCGTTCAGGAAGAAGTCGACCGCCTTGACGTTTTCGGCGGCGCGCGTCTCGAACCGCTGCAACCCGGTCACGATCTCCTTGGCGACCGGGAGCAGGGCAATCGCGGAGGGCAGCAGGCCGAGGTCCCGCGCCTTCTCGACCGTTGCGCGACCCTCGGCGCGTGCCGCGGCGACCTCGGGAGGCGGGGCATCCGGCTGCTCGGGCACGGTCAGCTTGTCGGTGATGCGTCCCTCGGCGCTCTGGTTGCCGTCGGAGACTTTGAGAACGATGCTGTACTCGCCCGGGTAGAGGTAGCGCCGGACGGTCAGAGGGATCTTTTCGCCGCCGACCTCTTGCGTCGGAATGTCGAATCTGTACTTGAAGTTGTCGATCAGCCGTTCGCCCTTGACGACCTCGCCGATGACGTCGACGTTGTAGAACTTCTCTTCGCCGAGGTCGCGCGGCTTCAAATCCGTTTTCGACACCAGCAGCGACAGATCGACCCCGATCTTGTTCGCGCGCATTTCGGGAAAGCGCACGAGCTTCGCGAGACCGAGCGGCGCGGACCCCGTTGCGAGCTCCGTCGTCATCGTCAGGATTTGATCGATGCCTTCGGTCTCGATCGTCGGAGGCTGAAAGAGCTTGCCGGCGCCGGCGAGCGCCGACGCACCGGAGCCGAGAACGGCGGTCGAGTAGGCCAGCGCCTGACGGAGCGTGCGCGTCTCGGGGCAGCGGTCGTAGTCGACGCTGCGCCGCCCCGGCTGGCGCCCGCCGACCGCGCTGCCGAAACCGCCGCCGACCTGCAGGACGCCTTCGCCGTCGATCGGCAGCCAGAGCTTGTAATCGGGGCCGACGCCGTACGGCGCGTAGAAGACGAGGTAGACCTTGCTCTTCAGCGATTCGAGCCGGTCGTAATACCAGATCTGGATCGGGACGAAGACCTCGGGACAGTCGATCGGGACGACCGCGTCCGGCGGGCCGTTGATGATCAGCATCTTCGCGCGGTCGTTGTTCAGGTTCTTGAACTGCTCCTTCGCCATCTGCACGCGATGGGTGTGCACGACCTGGTAGTCGGTCCGGATTCCCTGCGAGTCGATCGAGCGGCGCCGCCAGAAGCTCTCGATGAAACGGTCCTTCTGGTAGTTGTCGGCGATCTGGACGAAGACCTCTTTCTCTTCGTCCGTGATGATGAGCTCCACGAGCTCGAGGAACTCCTTGTACTTCGGGGGGAGTTGCGACGCGAGCTCCTTGACCTCTTTCTTCGAGAGCTTGCGGTGCGTCGGCGCGGGAGTGCTCGCGGCCTGCGTCGCGGCGGGTTTTGCGTTCGCTGCCGGCGCGCTCGACGAGGGTCCTTCGACGCCGAGCGGCTTCGCGCCTTTCGTGGCGATGCCCGGGAACCGGCCGGAGAGCTCGGAGAGATCTTCCGTGGACACTTTCTCGGGGGCGAGGGCCCGGCCCGCCTCCATCGCTCCGCTCGCCGAGGTCGTCAACGCCTTCGCTCTCTGGAGGAACTCGAAAAGGCGGCAGATGCATTCGTGATTCGAGCGGGGCAGGCTCACGCCGAGTCCCTGTCGTCCCGGAACGCACTCCTCGACCTGTTCCGCGATCGTCAACGGCCGACTGGCGGGCGTATAGAGCTGCTCCTCGGGAATCCCGACATACCAGAGCTTTCGGGCCGCTCCGGGGGCAGGCCGGTAGAAGAGGAACTCGGCCCGTCCCCGGCCGCTCCCGCCGAGGTTCGAGTATTTCCAGATCTCGAGGTCCCGCGTGCTGTCGCCGCATTCGGGGAGCCCGCTCAACTCCGTCGGTTCGCCGTGCGCGATCACCATCCGACCCGCGTCGTTCCTCCAGCCGTCGTACTTTTCGTCGGCCAACAAGCGCAGCTCTTCGTATCTGTGTCGATACCCCGGGCCGAGCGGTGGAAGAAGGCTCGACTTCTCGCGCCGAGCCCAGAACGCTTCCTTGAAGGTCTCGCGCTGGTGCGGCTCGGTGAGCTGCAGATAAAGCGTCTCTTCCTCGGGTTGAATGATCGGCGCGACGAACTCGGTCAGCCACTTGCGGTCGTCCTCTGGCAGCGCGGCAAGGCGCTCCTTCTTCGACGGCTCTCTTGCCGGAGCCGCCGCTGCGACGACCGGAGGAGACGTCTGAACGTTGGACGCAGGAACAACCCCGCTCATCGCACCTACGGAGATCGGCCTGGCGCCAGCGTTTGCGACCGATGCGAATCGCTGCTCGAGCTGCGACAGATCCTCGAGCGAGACTTCCGGCGTCGCGACGAGCTTCCCATGCTCGCCCTCTCCAGCGAGGGGCGTCCCCTGTCTCGCGCGGATCTCGTTGTACGTCGCGTAAACTTCGCAGCCCTCCATGCACACGGTTGCGCGACAAGGGTCGCCTTTCTCCAGCGCCACGCAGTCTTTGCCGAGCTCCTCGAACGTCTTCCGACAGGAGCCGGGATGGAACACCGCGCTGTCCGGAGTTCCGTACGTCCAGAGAACGCGCGGCTGCTGTGGTCCGCGGCGGTAGAAGAAGTGCCGGGTCGTTCCCTTAACTCCGTGCCCGATGCGGTTGTAAGTCCAGATCTCGAGGTCCTTGAAAGTGAGCTTGCAGGCCTGGAGCTCCTCGATGGACGCGGGCTCACCGAAGCGGATCACGAGCCGGCCGGCGTCGTTTCTCCAGCCGTCGTATTTCTCGTCCGCCGCCCGCCGCAGCTCCTCGTAGCGACGCCGGTAGCCCGGGCCCATCGGAAACTCGAGCCCCTCGCGCTCGCGGCGCGCCCAGAAAGCCTCTTTGAAGATCTCGCGCTGGTGAGGTTCGGCCAACTTGAGAAAGAGCCTTTCTTCCTCGGGAAGGATGATCGGGGCGACGGAGTCCGTCAGCCACTGGCGCTCCTCTTCCGGAAGCGCGGCGATCCGCTCTTTTCGGGAGGGCTCGTGAGCCGCGCTCTGACCCGAACCGGCCCCGGGGACCAGGAAGGAACTGACCAGGAAAAGGAAAAATGCGGCTCGCTTCATCCGCGTGCCGATTTTAACCCTCCGATTCGCGCGCCAATTCCTTAACGAAAGTTTTACGATCGACCTTGACGATGGCGCATCGGTACCCTTTCATGCACCTGCCGTGATCTATCTGGATAACAACGCATCCACCCCATTGGATCCCGACGTGCGGGACGCGATGGCGGCCGCTGCCGATCTCTACGGAAATCCGTCGTCCGTCCATTCGGTTGGACGGCAGGCTCGGCGGGCGATCGAGGAGGCGCGGGACGAGGTCGCGAGGCTGATCGGCGCTCACACGGAAGAGATCTTCTTTACCTCCGGGGGAACGGAAGCCAACGCTCTCGCGATCTTCGGGACGATCGCACGCGCGAAAGGGCGCATCGTCACCTCGGAAGCGGAACATCCCTCGGTGCGCGAGCCGGCCGCCCGCCTGGCCGAGGCGGGCTTCGAATGGAAGCCGGTCGCGCCGGAGAGAAGCGGCGCCCTCGATCCGACGAAAGTTCTGGAGTCGGTGACTTCCGAGACGCTGCTCGTCTCCGTGATGACGGCGAACAACGAGTACGGCGGGATCTATCCGGTCGCGGAGATTGCCGGGGAGCTCGCCGAGCGCGGCGTCCCGATCCACACCGACGCGGTCCAGGCGGCCGGCCGGGTGCCGATCGACGTCCACGCGTGGCGAGTGGACCTCCTCTCTCTCTCGGCGCACAAGCTCCACGGTCCGAAGGGAGCCGGCGCTCTCTACGTCCGGCGCGGTTTTCCGCTCGAGGCGCATACCCCCGGAGGCGGCCAGGAGAAGAAGATTCGTGGGGGGACCGAGAACACGATCGGGATCGTCGGCTTCGGGGTCGCCGCGCGGCTCGCCCGCGAGCGATTGGCGGTAGAGCCGGACGGAATCGCGCGGCTTCGCGACCGCCTCGAGCAGCGCATCGTGGAGACGATTCCCGGGACGAGAGTGGTCGGAAGGGCGGCGCCGAGGCTGCCGAACACGAGCGCGATCCTCTTCGAGAAAGTGTCGGGGGACGCCGTTCTCTTTCGTCTCGACCTCGAGGGCGTGGCGGTCTCGGTCGGCAGCGCCTGCTCGAGCGGAACTCTGGCGCCCTCGCCCGCGGTGCTGGCGCTCGGGTTCACGCGCCGGGAAGCAAAGGGAGTGGTTCGCTTTTCGCTCTCGCGGCTCACGACGGACGCGGAGATCACGCGCGTCCTCGACCTCGTCCCGCGCGTCGTCGCCGACGCTCGCGCGGCGCGATCTCCCGGGTCGGTTCCGGCCGCGACGCCGAGCTGAACGCGTAGAATCCCGTCCGATGCGCGTCGCCGTCGCCATGTCCGGAGGGGTCGACTCCTCCGTCGCCGCCCTGCTCCTCAAAGAGTCCGGCCACGAGGTGGTCGGGCTCTCGATGCAGCTGTGGGACCACTCATCCGATTCGGGGCGCACCGGCCGCTGCTGTACGCTCGACGATCTCTCCGATGCCCGTCGGGTCGCCTGGGCACTCGACATACCGCACTACGTCCTGAATCTGGAGGAGGAGTTCCGCGACGACGTGGTTCGTCCCTTCGTCGCGTCGTATCTCGCGGGCGAGACCCCGATCCCGTGCTCGGCCTGCAACTCGAAGGTCAAGTTCGCGACGCTCTGGGATCGCGCACGGGCGATGGGATGTGAGAGCGTCGCGACGGGCCATTACGCCCGGGTCGAGACCGACGAGGTCACCGGCCGCCCGATTCTCAAGAAGGGCCTCGATCCCGCCAAGGACCAGTCTTACTTCCTCTATGACCTGACGCCGGAGCAGCTCGCCGCGGCGCGGTTCCCGGTGGGCGGGCTCACGAAGGCGGAGGTCCGCGCGCACGCGCGCCGCGCGAATCTCCCGACCGCGGACAAGGAGGAGAGCCAGGAAATCTGCTTCGTGCCCGCCGGCACCCGCGCGGGAGAGTTCATCGCGGAGACTGCCCCCGGGCTCGGGCTCCCGCTCCCGTCTCTTGCCGGCGTCATCGAGAACGCGAAGGGGGAGCGGCTCGGCGCCCACGAGGGGCATTTCCGCTTCACCGTCGGGCAGCGCCGCGGCCTCGGCGTCTCCGCCGCCGAGCGGCTGTACGTCATCTCGATCGACCCCGCCGCGAACCGGGTCGTCGTCGGCACCGCGCAGGAAATCGAGTCTTCCGAAGCGGAAGTGTCCGGCCTCCGGTTCCCCTCGGGCGAGGCGCCCGAGCGTCCATTCCGTGCGGATGTCCGAGTGCGGCACCGCGCGGCTCAAGTTGCGGCGACTGTTTTCCCGCGCGCCGATGGAACCGCCCGCGTCGTCTTCGATCGTCCCGTGCGCGCCGCCGCTCCGGGCCAATCGTGCGTCTTCTATCGAGGAGACGTCGTGCTCGGCGGAGGCGTCCTGCGTCGAAGCTCCCAGCTGACAGCGGATCGCTGACAGCTGACGGCTTCTCTCCCCGTGATCTTCTGCGCGGCACTCGCCGTTCTCACCCAGGCGGTCGTCACTCGGGACTCGCGCGGAGAGCTCCTGGCACCGCCGAATCCCGTCCTTGCCGCCGCGGACGAAGCGTGGATGCGCCGCGACCGGGGGCGGATCGCCGGGCGGGCGAGCCCTCGGCAGATCTCCGAAGCCGTTTCCGGCTACGAGAAGGCGGCCGAGGCGCCCGATGCCGTCGAGCCGCGATGGAAACTCGCGCGCGGTCTCTTCTTCAAGGCGAAGTACACCGGGCTCGATGGCGACTCGCAGCGGGCGCTCTTCGAAAAAGCGCGCCAGGCGGGGGAGGAGGCGGTCGCCATCCTTCGCCGCCGCGTGGAGGCTTCGGGAACTTCTCTTGCATCCGACGCGCCTCCACTTCGCGTCGCGGCGGCTCTCTCGCGCGCACCCGACGCGGCGCCGGCGTACTTCTGGGCGGCGGTCGCGTGGGGCGAGTGGGGACTCCTCGCGGGAAGGCTCAAGGGGGCGAAGACGGGAACCGCAACGAAGGTCCGCGACTACGCCAGCACG
>DASWIB010000003.1:0-3877 GCA_036397915.1 Thermoanaerobaculia bacterium
GTGATCGCGCCGGCGAGAAGAGAGAGAGCCAGAGGCGCCGCTCGCTTTCCTCGCCCGACGAAGCCGAGCTCGAAGAGGAAGAACACGCCGGCGGCGGCGACGGCGTGAAGCAGCGTCTCGGGATGGCCGGAGGTCACGTTCAGGAGGAGCGCCGCGACCGTCAGCCCGACCGCCCGCCCGCCCGGCTCGCGCACGATGCGCCGGAGCCCGAGGAGGAGCATCGGAAACGCTGCCGCCGCGGGCGAGAGCGGATAGCCGGCGAAGAAAACGAGATAGTCCGAAAAGCACCACCCGGCGGCGCCGAGAAGGGCGGGGAGCTCGCGGCAATCGAGATCCCTCAGGAAGAGGTACATCGCCAGGAGCGCGAGGAAGTGCCGGAAGGCCATCTCGAACGTCCAGGCCTGCGCCAGCGGCAGAAGAAACCCGATCCACGTCGCGGGATGGAGGACCGCCGGCTGCTGCACGGCGAGCAGAGGCTCTCCGGCGAGCTGGAAGCGGTTCCAGAGCGGAAGCCGGCCGTTCTTCATCGCCTCTCGGACCGCCTTCCGCCAGGGGATCTCCTGGAAGACGACGTCGCCCAGGATCGGAGACCGGGTTCCCCGAATCCCCTGCTCATCGCGGTGGGAGGCGAGCGGCTGGTCCTGATACGCGATATCGAGCGGCGCATACACGCCGGCGGTCACCATGGCCTTGCCTGTGAGAAGAAACGGTCCGAGCGCGAGCAGGACCGCGACCACTGGCCGCACGCGCGAGACGAAGCGGTTCACGAGAAAGAACGCCACCGCGCAGGTCCCGAGGTACACCGCGAGAAGCCGGAGAACAAGGAGCAGCACGCCGGGATCCGCCTGCACGATTCGGGGGGGGCCGCCTAACCGCGCCTTCGCGATCGCGCGCGCGGCGCGGTGGTCCCGTCTCTCCTCACGCGATCAGACTAAGAGAGTGTCCGAGCACTTGTCGACGGGGGACCTTGCGGTCCCCCGTACCCCTGTCCAGGATCATGCCGGCTCTTGCGGACTGCCGTTCGCACCGTAGTGGGCTCGGCGAGCGGCTAGAATCGGCCGCTTGCGGTCGGACGGCGGATGCGCGGGCGAAAAGGCGGGGAGCGAATTCTGCCGCATCGAAAGCGGCACTCTCTCTCGGTTCTTCTGCGGCATCCTGTCGCTCATCGCGCTCGCCTCGTGCGGACCGGGGAGCCCGGAGTCGGGTGCCCCGCTGCGTCCTACGGGTCGCCCCCTTCACCCGTTGACCGATTCCGAGGGAGTTTTACATCTGGGGGAGCTCGTCCGGCCGGGAAGCTCCTTCGTCTGGTCTCTTCCCGAGGCCGCGAGCGGATCCCTCCGGTTTGCCTGGAGCGTCGCCAACGGGGGTGGAGGCGCCGCGCTCTCGGTCGACCTCCTGCCGGAGAAGGGGGAGGGCAAGAGCCGATCGGTCGGCAGTTTCGCGCGGCGCTTTCCGACGGCAACCGCCGCGGCGGCGGTGCTCTTCGACGAGGAGCTGCCGCTGCGCGTCCCGGCGGGAGGCGGGCGTCTGCGCTTTCGTCTCGAAACTCCCGGGGCCCTGTTTCTGTCGGATCTGCGTGTCGTTCGTCCCGCGCCAACCGCGGAGTCCGTCATTCTGGTCGTCTTCGACACGACCCGGGCGGACGCGGTCGGGCTCTATGGGTGCGTCGATCCCTCGACTCCGCACCTGGATGCCGTTTTCCGGGGCGCCTGGAAAGCCGATCGCGCGTATGCGGCCGCTTCCTGGACCATCCCTTCCGTAGCGGCCCTGCTCACCGGCCGAGTTCCGGCGGTTCACGAAGGCCCGGACGGCTCGCCGCTCGGGATCGCTCCCGGAGTCGAGACGATCGCGGCGGACTTTGCCCGCGCCGGCTGGTCCACGGGCGCCTTCGTCGCGAACCCGACCGTCCGGGTGGCCGACGGCTTCGGCTTCGGTTTCACGACATTCTTCTCGACTCCTTATGAGCCGAGCTCGATCACCCTGCCGTCGAGCCGGACCCTGCGCCTCGCTCCGAGGTGGATCGCCGCCCACCGGGGCGAGCCCTTCTTTCTCTTCCTTCTCCTCCTCGATCCGCACGATCCGTACACCCCGCCGGATCGCCCCAGGGGGTTCACCCCTTTCGACCCGCATTACCGCGGTCCGATCGTCGGGGACGAGATCCACCGTCTGCAGATCGGTTCGCTGGAGCCCCCGCCTCCGGAGGGATTGCGCCATCTGAAAGCGCTCTACCACGATGAGGTTCGCTTTGCGGACCGCGAGTTCGGACGGTTGTGGGAGCGCCTGGAGCCGGATCGGCGTTCGCACGCGACCCTGGTCTTCGTGTCGGATCATGGAGAGGAGTTCGGCGAGCACGGCGGGTGGAAGCACGGTCCGACTCTCTTCGAAGAAGTGCTCCGGGTGCCCTTCCTGATCCGCCCGGCCGAGGGAAGACGCTCCCCCCCTCTCCCCTCGAACGGGCCCGTATCTCTTCTCGACGTTCTCCCCACGATCGAGGAGTTGGTCGGGCTTCCGCAGCCGCGGCGGCCGTTGGAAGGCGTCAGCCTGTTCCGGCCCGAAGCTCGGCAGCGGACCGTCCTTCCTCCGATCACGATGCTGACCGGGGGGGCGGCGCGGGCCGTCGTCGTTCGCAAAGCCAGCACTCTCTTCTTCTTCGATCGGCTCGGCCGCCGCGGCATCCCTGATGCCCGGCGCGATCCGGACGGTTACCATCTCGCGAAGCAGCTCCCGCAGCGCCTTCCCGCGCTGGGCCGCTTCGACTTCGAGTCCGATCCGGGGGAGACCCGGCCGCTGCCCCCGGATCCGGAGACGTTTCCGACCGACTGGCGGGCGATCGAGCACGCGATCGGCGGCACCCGCAAAGGTCTCGAGCTGAGATTCCTGGGCGGTGCGTCGGCTACGCCGCTCTCGATCGAGATCCGGGGCCTCTCGGTGCGCGCCGCCGTCGAGCCCTTCGCGCTGGAGAAGGACGATCGCTTTTCCTGGCGGCCTTCCCGTTCTGATCGCCGTCTCGAGGCGCGCCTCGTATTGCAGAGCGACGTGGATGGATTCTTGATCGAGAACGCGGGCGAGGGAGACCTCGCGTTGACGGTCTCCTCCGGCGAGGCCTGCGCCATCCTCGGGGAGAGTGAGGGCACGCGCCTGCTCCCGGGTTCGAGCGTGACGATCCCGAGGTCGGCCATCGGCACGAGTCCGCCGCGGCTCGAACATCCGGCGAACTGCACGGGAGTGTTCGCCTGGGAGTCCCCCGGCAGGAATCCCGATCTCTTCCCGCCGGAGCAGAGCGAGGCCTGGAAGAAGCTTCGCGCCCTCGGCTATATCCATTAGATTAGGAACCCTGACCGAGGAGCAGAACGTCGAGCTCTCCGCGGCCGCCGGCGGCTCCCTGCCGGCGACGCCCGCCGACGTGCCTCGGGGTATATCCGTAATCATCCCCGTGTACGGGCAGGGCGAAACCCTGACCGAGCTCGCGCGGAGGACCGCGGCCGTCCTCCGGGAGCGACACCAGGACGCGTGGGAGCTGATTCTCGTTAACGACGGCAGCCCCGAGAGCGTCTGGCAGCGGATCGTGGAGCTCTCTCGCGGCGAGCGGAACCTTCGAGGCGTCAATCTGATGCGCAACTATGGTCAGCACAACGCGCTGCTTTGCGGCATTCGCATGGCGGCCTACGACGTCACCGTGACCATGGACGATGACTTACAGCACCCGCCCGAGGAGATACCGAAACTGATTTCCACCCTCGAAGAAGGGTGGGACGTCGTCTACGGAAAGCCGGACCGAGTGCGGCAGAGCTTCTGGCGAAATCTCGCGTCGCTGCTGGTCCGGAAGGCCCTGGCGGGAGCGATCGGAGCGCGCTCCGCAAGTCGCGTCAGCGCATTC
>DASWIB010000004.1:0-10495 GCA_036397915.1 Thermoanaerobaculia bacterium
GATTCGCAGCTTCCACGTTCGGCACGCACGCCGAGACCAGGGCGTCAAAGCGCCCGTGCACGTGGTCTACTACCGTAGGGTTCGTTCGGACCTGATCGAGGTCGTTCGGGTGCTGCACGAGCGCATGGATCCGAGCCGACAGTTCGAAGGGCCTTCTCGGGCTTCGAGCAAGCCGCGCCGACACCGGCGGACGAAGGCGATCTGAACGCAGTGAGGTCACGCCACACCGCCAGGGAGTCAGCGCCTCAGTTTTCACGGAGTTCTGACTAATTTAATTTGACCGTCCAGGCCGAGCTGCTCGCCGGTCACGACGCCGGCGATCCCCTCCATGTCGGCCGAGATGTAGACCTTGCCCTTCGCACGCGCGGAGGCCGGAAAGAGGAGAGTGGAGACGGCGATGAGGGCGAGCGCGAGGCGCGTCGTCACGCGACGCCTTCGACGTGAGCGACGGGTTTCCAACGGGCACCGAGTGGCAAGTGGAGACCTGACCCCCGATGTGGCAAGTGGAGACCTGACCCTCCTTTCACCCAGCCACGGTGACGCCGATGAGCCGCCCGATCCCGTAGGTCGCTGCGGCGGCGGCGAGACCGAAGAGGACGGAGCGCAGCCCGGACCGGAGGGGGGAGCGCGCCGTGAAGAGCGTGATGCCGGCGCCGAGCCCGAACAGCGCCAGAGCGCTCAGGGCGAGGCTGGCCGTCACGGCCGCAGCGCCGCTCGCGAACACGAAGGGAAGAACCGGTACGATCGCTCCCGCGGAGAAAAGGAGGAACGAGGTGAAAGCTGCCACCCACGGCGATCCGCCGAGCTCGGACGGATCGATTCCGAGCTCCTCGCGGGCCATCACGTCGAGCGCCCCGCGCGGGTCGGTCATGATCCGCCGGGCGAGCACTTCGCTCTCGCGCTCTTCCATTCCGCGCGCCTGATAGATGAGGGCGAGCTCTTCGGCTTCTTCCTCCGGGCTCGCCTCGATTTCCGCCGCTTCGGTCCGCATCTGGTGCTCATACAGCTCGCGCGAGCTCTTGACCGAGAGCCATTCGCCGAGCGCCATCGAGAAGGAACCCGCGAGGAGCCCGGCCACGCCAGTGATCAGGATGGTCCGCCCGGGAAGGTCCGCGCCGGCCACTCCCATGACGAGCGCGAGATTCGAGACCAGTCCATCGTTGGCTCCCAGGACAGCCGCGCGAAGCGCGTTCCCGCCCGCCGTGCGGTGCCGTCCCTCGAGGCGCGCCACGTCGGCGCCGGGCATCCCGCCGCCCGATCGCTGAATGTGGCCGAGAAGGCGGGCGTGGGAGTGCTCGTCCCTGGCCATCCCCGCCGCGCGGGCGTCGGGCTGCTTGTCGTACTTGTCTCGATCCACCTGCTCGAGCGCGAAGACGCTCGGGAGGACGAAGCGGGCGCCTCCACGGCGCGCGAGCCACGCGAGCAGACGCGTTCGGGTCGAAGGACGGAAGCGGGGGGCCTCGATCCCGGCTTGCCGGAGCTTCTCGGCCCAGAGCTGGGCGTGCCGGCGCTCGGCAGCCGCGAGCCGCCGGTAAACTTCCGCGAGCTTCGGGTTCGATTCGGATGCGGCGACCGCGTCGTAGAGCGTCGCGCCGTCCTGCTCGCCTTTCCAGTTCTCGAGATATCTCGCGACGGCGGCCGCTTCCACGGCTCAATGCTATCCCCGTCGCGCTCGCTTTCTCGGGATCTGGCTTCGCCACCGGCGCTCGGCTCGGCAAGCCAGCCTCGACCGAACGCCTGATCCCTCGCGGCGCTTGCGCTCCCGCGGCGCAAGGCTCCTCCGCTCGGTTACTTCGCGGAGACTCCTCGCGCCGCGACCCGGAGATTCCTCGTGCACCGCCTACGGATTGGGACTGGACTTCCTCGTTGCTTTCCAAGTCCCGAAGATTCGGCCGGCGTTGCGTTCGCTGCTGAACGTTCCCTCGACCGTGTCGCCGCGGACCTGTCCCACGAAAGTCGTGGTGACCTCGCAGTTGCAGTCCGGATCCCAGTAAGGCGCGAGCGTTCCGTTCACCTTACCGCCTTCGGCGTGCACGAACCGGATCGTCAGGAGCTGCGGGGCGCCGGTCGGGCCGGGCCCCTTTCCGGTAGGACGCGGAGCGCGGCCGTAAGGGCGGTTCGAACCGCGCGGAATCATGAGCACGTCGCCGTGTGCGTGGTCCTCGCCGGCGACGAGATCGAAGACGATCGACCCGAGCCTACCCGTCGCCTGACTGCTGTACTCGCCCTCCCAGTGGCCCGCGAGAGCTGTGAGCTCCGCCGGGGCACCCTCGATCGGCACGGCCGCGGGCGTCGAGGCGCAGCCGGCGGCGAGAACGAGGAGATACAGATTTCCGATCGAACGGACACTTCGGAGAAAACGAAGCCGTTTCATGCTGGCCTCCCCTGAGCCTCATACGCGATTTCGTGCTCGGCGGTTACGAGCGGCCCTGCGATGCCGGCGCTTATAATCCCGCGCGCAATCCCTTGCAGCAGCCGCGGTGCGGAAAGCCCCGGCAGAAGAGACCCAGGAGAGTGTCCGAGTTTTGTTAGCGGGGGACCTCGCGGTCCCCCACCCGCGAGCATGAGGTTTCGGTGATCCTGTCCCCGGGCGCCACCTTCGGTCCCTACAAGATTCTGGCTCCGCTCGGGAGCGGAGGGATGGGAGAGGTGTACCGCGCCCGCGACACCCGCCTGAATCGCGAAGTCGCATTGAAAGTCCTCCGCGAAGAGGACGCGGAAGACGCCGATCTCATCACGCGGTTCGAGCAGGAGGCCCGCGCCGCGTCCTCGCTCAACCACCCGAACATCGTGGTCGTCTACGAGACGGGCGACGCCAGAGTGCCGGGACGCGCGAGGCCTCTCCGCTACCTCACGATGGAGCTCGTCGACGGCGAGCCTCTCACCTCCTCGCTCACGGGAGAACCGATGCCGCTGCGGCGGTTTCTCGACGTGGCAACGCAGCTCACCGACGGAATCGCCCGCGCCCACGAATCGGGGATCGTGCACCGCGACCTGAAGCCGGCCAACATTTTCATCACCCCAGAGGGACGCGTGAAGATCCTCGACTTCGGGCTCGCCGCGCTTCGAGCGGTGGCTGACGACGACACTCAAGTTCCTACTTCGGCGGGGCGGCTGACCTCGCCGGGCGTGGCGGTCGGAACGCTCGGCTACATGTCCCCCGAACAGGCGCGTGGCGAGGTGCCGACGGCGGCGTCCGACCAGTTCTCGATCGGATGCATCTTCTACGAGATGCTGACGGGCCGTCAGCCCTTTCGTGGGTCGTCGGCGGCAGAGACGTTCTCCGCGATCCTCCGCGATGATCCGGCTCCCGTCGACGAGATCAATCCGGCCGTCCCCGTGCCTCTGCGCTGGATGGTCGAACGCTGCCTTTCGAAGGACGCGCGAGGCCGCTATGTCTCGACGCGCGATCTCGCTCGCGATCTCCAGACGTTGAAGGACAACTCGGCGGCGATCAGTCTGCGAGGGCTCACGGCCGCGCCTCCAGCCGTCCCCCGCAGCCGCGCTCCCTGGATTGTCGGGGTGGCCGTCCTCGCGATGGCTTTGGGAGCCGGCGGTGCGGTTTTCCTGTCGCATCGGTTCGGCACGATGCTCCAACCGGAGTTCCGCCGCCTGACGTTTCGGCGCGGCGTCGTCTCCCGCGCGCTCTTTGCGCCGAATGGGTCGATCCTGTACACGGCTTCCTGGGAAGGCGGTCCGCCCCGCCCTTATCTGGCTCTTCCGGAGTCATCCGGGATCGACCGGCCGCTCGAGTCCGAGGTCCAGTTTCCGCTGGCGTATTCGGAGGATGGGTCGCAGGTCCTGGTGCTCGTGGGGACCTCGCGGCTCTCGGTCAACGAGAGCGGGACGCTGGCGTGGTGGCCCGCGCTGGGCGGCAGGCCGCGCCGGATCCTGGACAACGCCGGGTGGGCGGACGCCGCCCGGAGAGGACGTTTCCTGGTGGTCGTTCGCAACCTGGGAGCGGACCGCGTCCTCGAGCTGCGCAGCGCCGACGGAGCGTTGCAGCGCACGCTCTTCCGGACTTCGGGAACGATCTGGTTTGCTCGAATCTCTCCAGACGAGAAGCGGGTCGCGTTCATCTACTACCCTTTCCGGCTCGACAGCGCCGGTGAAGTGCACGTCGCCGCGATCGACGGCTCCGGCTCGAAGCCTTTAACGCCAAGGTTCGAGAGATGTGAGGGGCTCGACTGGAGTGCGAAAACGGGCGAGATCTGGTTCTCGGCGTCGGGCGCGACAGCGCAAGGCAGCAGTACTCTCTGGACGATTAGCCCTTCGGGGAAGCTCCGCCCGCGCCATGTCCTACCGGATTTCTTCTCGCTCCAGAGCGTTTCGGCGGCCGGAGACCGCTCGCTTCTCATATCGAAAGAGGAACGAATCGACCTGACGGTGCGGAGTGCGACGCAGGATCCGCACGACTTTTCATGGCTCGGATGGACCCTCGTCACCGACATCTCGCCCGACGGAAAGCTGGCGCTCTTCTACGATGGCGGCCCGACGGAGAAGACGATGGGAGTCTGGGTTCGCCCGCTCGACGGAGGCGACGCAACGCGGCTCGGAGACGGCTACCCGGGAAAGTTCTCGCCCGACGGAAGGTGGGTCATCGGGTTGACGCGGCCGCTCTCAGGCCCCCCGCAGCTCGTTCTCATTCCGGTCGAGGCAGGCGGGACGCGCCGGCTCTCCACTCCCGGTGCGGATGTCTCCGCGCCCTCTTTTGTCGGCCCCAGCACGCTCCTCTTCGTGCGCTCGGAGAAAGGAGTGAGTGAAGTCTGGAGGATGGAAACCGATGGAAGCGGAGCTCGCTCGTTGGGAGCGCAAGGCTGCGGCGCGCCGACGGCTTCTCCGTCAGCGACCTCCTTCGTGTGCGTGGAAGGGGGGCGGAGGGAGAGGCTCGTCCTCCATCTCATGGACAAGGGTCCCGGCCGCAGGCTGTATGAGCTTCCGAACGGGGGAGAGTTCATCTATGCCCGCTGGAACGGCAGGGGAGATCGGATCTTCGCCGTCACTCGAGACCGGCGGCTTCTGACGTTGGACTCCTCGACGGGGGCGCTCGTCCGAGAAGAGACGATTCCGGTCGCCGGCACCCCGGGCCAGGACCGCCTCATTGCGGCGGCGCTCGACGCGGGAGCAGAAATCCAGGCCTACTCCATCATTCGAAGCTCTTCGGATCTCTATCTCGCCTCGGGTATACGATGAACACAACGAAGGAGGAAGCGTGGCCCCGAAGAAGAAGATGAAGGTCACGGCAAAGCGAAAGGCCAAACCGGCAGGGGCTCCCCACTCACCTCCCGCCTGTGATCCGAGGACGGGACGGCCCCGGAAGACCGCGAAGACGAAGAAGAAGTAGTCGCCCCGGTTGGACCGGCTCCTCCGAAACCCGGACCTTCTGATCTGCTGGAGCGGAGGAGAGCTTCTGGCGGAGGACCTCCGAAACGGACAAACCCTCGTCGTCTCGCCCGAGACGATTCTGCTCCTCGATTCCTTCGAAGGTCCTCGGACGCCTTCCGCCGTCGCGAGCTCGCTGCCGGACTACGACAGGAAGTCGGTGTTGGAGGGCGTCGACAAGCTCTGCCGACTCGGTCTGCTGATACCGGAACGCGAGGGCCGGCGGCGGCTCTCCCGGATCAAAGCGTGGAAGGAGAACCTCGCCTCGGCCCGGTATCACGTGGCCTCCCGGGACATCCCTTTCGTCACGAGTCCCGCCGCGGTCGATCACTTTCTGCAGGCCCGTCTCGCGACCGAGCGTCCGCCGCCGCGATTCAAGCGCTACCGTGGCGCGAAGGGGCGGCGACTGCCTGCCGAATCCACTCGCGAGAACACTACGGCCCTCGAACGGGTCCTCGCCGCCCGCCGGACCGTGCGCGAATTCGCTCGCGCCCCGGTTCCTTTCAGGGATCTGGGTGCGGTCGTGCGCGGAACGTGGGGCCGCACGGGCTGGCTCGACGCGGGCGCCTTCGGGCGTCTGCCGCTGAAAACGAGCCCTTCGGCGGGCTCACTCCATCCGATCGAGTGCTACGTGATCGCCTGGAACGTTTCGGGCCTCTCCGCCGGGCTGTATCACTATGACGTTGCCTCGGACGACCTGCGCCGCCTGCGCTCCGGTGATCTGCGCGCCGCGGCGGTGAAGGCGGCCTCCGGTCAGTGGTGGGTCGGCCGCGCGGCTTTCCTCTGCGTGATGACGGCGGTCTTCGAGCGGACGCTCTGGAAGTACGAGTCTGAGAGCGCGTACCGCGTCCTCTGGCTCGACGCCGGCCATCTCGCGCAGACCTTCTGCCTGCTCGCGACGTCGCGCGGGCTCGGCCCCTTCACGACGGCCGCCATCCAGGACAGCGACATCGAGAAGTTGATCGGCCTCGATGGGATTCGGGAGTTCCCCGTGTACCTGTGCGGAGCGGGAATACCGGCGAAGCGAGCGTCCGGAAGGAGGCTATCTCCCGGCTGACGGGATCAGCACGAGGTCCTCCTGCGGCGGGATCAGGTACTCGGCGCCGCGCTCGGTCACGACCGCCATCTCCTCGACGGAGATCGTCTTCGTCGTCTTCTCCGCACCCGTGGTCCCCGGCAGGACCCAGCTGAAGAAGCCATCGAACGCGAACGTCTGCCCCGGCCGGAGGACGCGAAGCGAAGCTCCCGCGGGCGGCATCTCGCGCTGTGCGCCCGACAGCGCGGGCCCGACATCGTGTGCCCAGTAACCGACGGGATGACCGGTCCCCCACATCACCCACTCCGAGCCCACCAGCTTCATCCAGTCGCGCTGCGCTTTGTCGACGTCGTAGCCTCGAACGCCCGGCTTCATGGCGGCGAGTGCCGCGCGGCTCCCCTTCTTCGCGTTCTCCCACTTCTCGAGCGCGCCGGCCGGCGGCGCTTTCTCTCCCGGAGCGAGCACGTAGGCGAACCGCTGGACGTCGCTGCACCAGGTGCCCCATACCTTGATCCCGAAGTCGGTCTGGATGAAGTCGCCCGGCTGAATGACCCGATCGGTCGCATGCGAGTGGCCGCGGTCCGGCCCCGAGTTGACGTTCGGGTTCTGATCGGGCGCCCAGGAGTCCTCGACGCCGAGCTCGCGCATCCGGCGCTTGAGAAACCGGGCGACGTCGGAGTCGCGCGTCTTCCCCGGCACGACCGTGCGGTACGCCTCGATCTCGAGCGCCGCGGTGAGTGCGGCGGCCTTGCGGAGGATGTCGACCTCCCGCGGCAGCTTGACCGAGAGCCACTCGACCACGAGCTCTTCGGAGGGAACGAGCCTGCCGGCAAGCTCGGGGCCGAGCGCCTTCTCGAGCGCGACGCGCTGCGTGTGGGAGAGTCCGTCGGCGACCGTCATCGGCGAGGAGTTGACGGCGATCTTCTTCGGGTCGGTCGCGCGAACCCGCTTCGCGATCTCTTCCCAGAACGATCCCCCGCGCTCGAGAACGACGACTTCGTCGTGAAGGGCCATGTCTTTCAGAGCCGTCGCCTCGCCCGCGGGAGAGAGCGCCACCGCCTTCACGCCGCCGTCCGAGAGGGTGAACAGGAACGCCGCCGGCGCGCCGGCGTTCTCGCCGCCGACGTGCGCGGCGAGCGGATCATTGTCGTTCTCGCGGCACACGACGAGCCATGCGTCGACGCCCGCGCGCCGTATCGCCGCAGGCAGGAGCGTGCGGATCCGTTCCTTGCGGATCTCCGGCCACGGGCTCGGGCCGGAAAAGGGCGATACGGCGCGCTCCGTGGCCGATGCGGGTAGCACCATGGCAAGCCCGAGGGTGAAAACAGATCGATGTAGGCCGCGCCACATGAGGAAGCTCACCTTCCTTCCGCTTTGTCGTGTTCAGTCTATTGCCAACGACCGCGGCGGGCGATCTCGCCGGCTTTCACAACGACAACGGCCTCGCGGCGCCAGAGATCGCTTCCCTCGGTCGGGTCTGCATGTTGCCGTTTGACAGCCGCGCTGTCTGCGGCATAGCGTCAGCGGAAAGAAAGGCGTGTCGCAAAGCAGCGACGTTTGCTTGCCGCTCGCACACGCCAGCGAGCAGAACACTTTCGCGCTCGGCTGAGCCGGCGCCACAGAGGTCATCCAGTGCCAGCGGAAGTCGGAAACAAAGTCCTGATGATCGGTCTCGACTCGCCCAACCTCGATCACATTAGAGGCGCCCTGCACCGCCTGCCGAACATGCGGCGCATCTTCGAGAAGGGCATTCATTTCGATCTGGCATCGTCGGCGACCTATCTCGACGCGTCGGCCTGGCCGACCTTCTACACCGGCTCGCTGCCGGGTCAGCACGGGCTGTATCACCCGATGCAGTGGGATCCCGCCGGGATGCGCATGCGGCGGCTGTCGGAAGATTGGATCTACGCCGAACCGTTCTGGTACGCGCTGGCCCGCAGGGGCGTGCCGGTGACCTCCGCCGACGTTCCCATGGTCCTGCCAGGCGACATGCCCAACGGCATCGAGGTTCGCAACTGGAACACGCAGGAGAACACCGGGCCTCTCAATACCAGCCCGCCCGCACTGGCGCGCAAAATCGCAGGCCGCTTCGGCTCCTATCCGCAGGGGCGCGATACTCCCATCGCGCGCTCGCCGGCGCGGCTCGAGGCGCTGCGCCGCAGGGTGGTGCGCGTCGTGTCCCTGCGAACCCGCCTCTGGCTCTGGTTGCTGAAGCAATCCGACTGGCGCTTCGCCATCACCGTCTTCGGCGAGAGTCACCGTGCCAGCCACAACCTCTGGCCGGATGAGTCGGTCGACGGCGCGGGTGAGGCGCTGCGGGAGGTGTACGAGGAGATCGACCAGTCGATTGGGGAAATCCTGGCGAACGTAGACCTCGACAACACGGCGGTGGTCCTGTTCAGTGCCCACAGTATGGGCCCGAATACGTCGCAATCGCACCTGCTGCAGCGCATCATGGATCGTGTCAATGGGACCTTCTGGCAAAGCCTCGGCCGCCCGGCGAAAGGCCGGCGCGCCAGCGTGTTGCGGCGGCTGCGCGAGAGTCTCCCGCCCGCGGTGCAGCTGGCGATCACCCGATCTACCCCGGACCGATTCCAGGACTGGGTGGTCGACCGGGCGCAGCGGAAGGGTCTCGACTGGGGCGCCACGCCGGGCTTCGCCCTGGTGTGCGGCCAGAATGGTCTGATCCGCTTGAACATCGCCGGCCGCGAGAAGGAGGGGATCCTCACCCGCGACAGCGAGCTGCATGCCCGCTACGTCGAGTGGGTGCGGGAGAGGTTGCTCGAGCTGCGCGCGGCCGGCTCCGATGCTCCCCTCGTTGCCGGAATCGAACACATCCCGGACCGTTTCCCCGGGCCGCGCAGCTTCTACCTGCCCGACATCAGCGTACGCTGGACGGATGGGAGACCGGTCATGGAGGCTCATTCCGACCGGCTCGGAAGGATCGCAGCGCGTTTCGGCACGGGACGGCCCGGCAACCACACCGGCGCCGCGTTTGCCGTCGTCATGGCGCCCCGACAGCACGCTGCGGCGTTCGACGGGGCGACGCACACGACCGACCTCGCCGGCGGCGTTTTCCGATGCCTGCTACCGCAGGCACGGGGGAGCTCCTCCCAGGCCATCCGCTGATGCGGCGGGGCAGCTCGCCCGCGCAGCACATCGATGGTCGCCGTTCTGCTCTTGCGTGACCCGGGGGAGTTCCGTGATCGGAACCTCGTTCCTGGTCGCCTCGTGAGCGGTCAGCGCGGTGCGGCACCCATTCGCGCGAGCTCCGCTTCCGCGGCGACATAGCCGAAGCTCGCCCAGGATCCGCCCGCAAGGGCGTCGCGAAACCGTGAGATGGCCTCTTCGCGCCGCCCGTTGTAGAGGTGCCAGTTGCCGACGCCGTAGCCGACCGTGGCCGCGGCCACCGCGTTGCCCGAGTTTAGAGCCAGGCTCCCACGGGTTTGCCGGGCCGGGAATTCTATTCCACTAGGCTTGGAACGTGCTCTCGCTCGAAGATCTCGATACTCCATCCGTCGTCGTCGACCTCGACGTGCTCGAGGCGAACATCCGCCGCATGGCGGAGCGCGCCCGCGCGGCCGGCGTGCGCCTGCGCCCGCACGCGAAAACCCACAAGATCCCGGAGCTCGGACGCCTGCAGCTCGCGGCCGGCGCGACCGGGATCTCGCTCGCGAAGGTGGGCGAAGCGGAGGTCTTCGCCGCGGCCGGTTTCGAGGACATCTTTCTCGCCTATCCCGTCGTGGGCGCCGGAAAGGGCCGGAGGCTCCTCGCCCTGTCGGACCGCCTGCGGCTCGCCGTCGGCGCGGACAGCCCCGAAGGGGCCGCGTCCGTCGGCTCCGCTTTCCATGCCGCCGGACGGCGGGTCGGCGTTCTGCTGAAGGTCGACTGCGGCTACCACCGGGTGGGCGTCGCGCCGGAGAGAGCGGCGGAGACGGCGCGGCGGCTCGCCGAGCTGCCCGGGATCGCGCTCTCCGGCGTCTTCACCCACGCCGGCCACGCGTATCACGCCGGTTCCCGCGAAGAGGTCGAGGGGATCGCCCGAAGCGAAGGCGAGATCCTCGTCGCCGCGGCGGA
>DASWIB010000005.1:0-4477 GCA_036397915.1 Thermoanaerobaculia bacterium
AGCACGAAGGGGAGATCCATCTCGGCGAGCTGCACGCCGAGCAGCAGAGTCCTCTCCAGGTTCTTCGCGTCCCCGACGAGCACGACTGCCCGGTGGCTCTTCGACAGGAGGATGTCGCGGGTGACGCGCTCGTCCTCCGAGGAAGGTAAGAAAGAGGCCACGCCCGGCGTGTCGGTCACGGGAGTGCGGTGTCCTTCCAGGATTGCCGAGCCCGTCGAGACCTCGACGGTCGTGCCGGGATAGTTCGAGACCGTGACGTAGGTGCCGGTCAGCGCGTTGAAGAGCGCGCTCTTGCCGACGTTCGAGTTGCCGACCAGGACGACGTCGGTCCCCGCCTCGGGGAGACGCGGTTCCGGCGCGATCTCGTGGAGATCGTGCGCGGCCGACGCGGATTCTCGGCCTCTCACGACTGGAGCGTAGGCGGTCACCGCCAGGACTCCACTGATGCAAACGAATCAGCAGGCTGCGGGGTGGCCGGATCGGTCGGGGCTTGATTCAAGCGGATCATGCGGAATCACGCGAGTTGCGGCACATTGGCAGCTACGATGCCCCAGAGCGGCGAGACCGCCGTGCCAGTATGGCGGCCGGACGTCCGGTTGGCGAACGACCTCGTCGCGCGCCGGCTCGAAGAAGTCGCGCGACTTCTCGAGGTACAGGGCGCCAACGTCTATCGGGTCGGGGCATGGCGCCTGGCCGCCCGCCGGGTTCGGCTGCTCGAGCGGCCCGTGGACGAGATCCTCCGGACGGAGGGCATTGAAGGCCTCGATCGCCTGCCGGACGTGGGACCGGTGACGGCGCGGGCCATCCGGAGCCTTGTGATCACGGGATACCTTCCCCTTCTCCAGCGCCTTCGCGGCGAGATCGACCCGCAGCGCCTGCTCGCTTCGGTCCCCGGAATCGGCCGAAAGCTCGGTGAGCGCATCCACCGGGAACTCGGTATCGACACCCTGGAGCAGCTCGAAGCGGCCGCGCACTCGGGCCGACTCGCCTCCGTCGAGGGGTTCGGCGCGAAGCGCGTCGCCGGGATTCTCGATACGCTGGCGTCCCGACTCGAGCGGGCACGGTTCTTTCGACCGGCGGCGGGCGAAGCGCCGGTCGCCGAGCTCCTGGACGTCGACGCCGAGTACCGCCGGAAGGCGGCGGCGGGCGAGCTTCGGCGGATCGCGCCCCGCCGCTTCAACCCCCGGCGGGAAACCTGGCTGCCGATTCTCCACACGGAGCGGGGAGGCCGCCATTACACGGCCCTCTTCTCGAACACCGCGCGCGCGCACCAGCTCGGCCGCACACGGGATTGGGTCGTGATCTACCACGATGGCTCCGACGGGGAGCACCAGGCGACCGTCGTCACGGTCCGCGGCGGAACACTCGCCGGGAAGCGAATCGTGCGCGGCCGGGAAGAAGAGTGCTCCCGCCTCTATCGCGAGCGGTCGGCTCCCGGCCCCGCGACGGACCCGGCGCCGGGCGTTACGAGCGCGTCCGATTCGCCGTGCCGGGAAAAGGAGAGTCGCGCGCTCGCCGAGGCCCACCGAAACGGAATGGCGCATGGTCACTGCTGAGACGCCGCGTTGGCCCGCGGGGCCCGTCGTCCCGACGCGACACTGGCATCGAGTGGAGGACGGCCGGATCCAGTGTGACGTCTGCCCCCGGTTCTGCACGCTGCGCGAGGGGCAGCAGGGTCTCTGCTTCGTGCGGGCCCGGCAGGGCGGCGAGATCGTTCTGACGACGTACGGCCGCTCGAGTGGATTCTGCATCGACCCGATCGAAAAGAAACCCCTCCACCACTTTCTTCCGGGCACCCCCGTGCTGTCGTTCGGAACCGCCGGGTGCAACCTCTCGTGCAAGTTCTGCCAGAACTGGGACATCAGCAAGTCGCGCGAGATCGAGAAGCTCTCCGACGCGGCTTCGCCCGATCAGATCGCGCGGGCCGCCCGGGATCTCGGCTGTCGGAGCGTCGCCTTCACCTACAACGACCCGACGATCTTCTTCGAGTACGCGATCGACGTGGCGCGGGCCTGCCACGAGGTCGGCGTGCGCGCCGTCGCGGTGACGGCGGGATACATGTGCCCGGAGCCGCGGGAAGAGCTCTATCGCCACATCGACGCCGCCAACGTGGACCTGAAGGCCTTCACCGAAAAGTTCTACTGGGAGGTGACCGGCGCTCATCTCGAGCCGGTCCTCGACACGCTCGTCTATCTGAAGAAGAAAACGAACGTCTGGCTCGAGGTCACGAACCTCGTCATTCCCGGCCACAACGACTCGGACGAGGAGATCGACCAGATGACGCGCTGGGTGGTCGAGAACCTCGGGCCGGATACACCGATGCACTTCTCGGCGTTCCATCCCGACTGGAAGATGCGGGATGTTCCGCCAACGCCGCCTGCGACTCTCCGAAACGCCCGCCGGATCGCCATGGCGAACGGCGTGCGCTACGCCTACACGGGCAACGTGCACGACCCCGACGGGGAGAGCACCTTCTGTCACGGCTGCAGAGACCTTCTGATCGGACGCGACGGTTACGAGCTGACGGAATGGAACCTGACGGGGGAGGGTCGCTGCCGGACGTGCGGAACGGCGCTTCCCGGAGTCCTCGAGGATTGGCCCGGCCTCTGGAGCGGCCGGCGCCAGCCAGTGCGGCTGGCGGACTTCGCCGCGTGAGCCTGGAGACTACGCCCCCTGCTCGATAGGCTCGACTCGGAGCGAGCGTAAGCGAGGCGCTAAGGGGGTGTCGGGAACCGAAAGGTCCGCCGACAATTACTCGGATACTCTGCTCGCCTCGCGGCGGAAGGGCGCCCGATCAGTTCGCCGCGGGAAGCGGAAGCGAGCAGCAGTCGAGCGCTTCGTCCCGCATCCCGTCGGGCAGGACTTGCGAGGCCTGCACGTGCAGGAAGTAGGGAAGGCTCGCGACGGGGTGCTCCTCGATCCCGTTGCGTCCGCAGCGCGGGCAACGCTCGATCGTCCCCTCGAGCGGAACCATCCGCCCGACCGGCAACTCCGTGAAATCTTCGACGCGGATCATCGGGTCACCTCCGCCAGAGCAGCTTCCGGTTTCTTCGGTTCCGGCGCGGCCGCTCCCGGCGCACCGGCGTCCTTCGAACCGCTTCCCCACGTCGCCGGCGAGAGCGCCGCGAGCCGCTGATACAGGCCGGACCGGCGCTCGACCTCCCGCTGGGCGGCCCCGACGAGCCGCCGGTAGCGCTCCTCACCCAATCTCTCGAGCATGCGGAACCGGTTCTCGTTCCGCATGTACTCCTCGATACCGATCTTCGGCGGCGGCGAATCGAGCTGGAGCGGCGGCTCGCCGGCCGCGATCCGGCGCGGATCGAAGCGGTAGAGCGGCCACGCTCCGGAATCGACGGCGAGCTTCTGCTGGTTGGTGCCGTCCGCCATGTCGTAGCCGTGCGCGATGCAGTGGCTGTACGCGATCACGAGGGACGGTCCCGGATAGGCCTCCGCCTCGAGCAGCGCCTTAACGGTCTGGTGGTCCTTGGAGCCGAAGGCGATGCGGGCGACGTAGACGTTGCCGTACGTCATCGCCATCAACCCGAGGTCCTTCTTGCCGCTCTCCTTGCCCGCGGCAGCGAACTTGGCGATCGCGCCGAGCGGCGTCGCCTTCGACTGCTGACCGCCCGTATTCGAATACACCTCGCTGTCGAGCACGAGCACGTTCACGTCGCGCCCGCTCGCGAGGACGTGGTCGAGGCCTCCGAACCCGATGTCGTAGGCCCAGCCGTCCCCGCCGACGATCCAGACGCTCTTGCGGACGAGCGCGTCGGCTGCCGATTCGAGGCGGCGCGCGTCGTCGCTCGTCAGCCGGGCGAGCTCCGCGCGGAGGCGGGTGACTCTCTCGCGCTGCGCGGCGATTTCGACGTCGTTCCGCTGCGATGCCTCGAGGATCTCGTCGGCGAGCCCGGAGGGGAGCTCGGGCGCGACCCGCCGCAGGAGCCCGCGGGCTCGCTCTGCCTGACCGTCGACCGCGAGCCGGAAGCCCAGACCGAACTCCGCGTTGTCTTCGAAGAGCGAGTTCGACCATGCCGGGCCGCGTCCCTCCGGATTCGTGGTGTACGGCGTCGTCGGAAGATTTCCGCCGTAGATCGAGCTGCAGCCCGTGGCGTTCGCGACGAGCAAACGGTCGCCGAAAAGCTGCGTCATCAGCTTGATGTACGGAGTCTCGCCGCAGCCGGAGCAGGCTCCGGAGTATTCGAAGAGCGGCTGGAAAAACTGCGAGCCCTTCACGTCGACGACGCGGAGACGCGAGCGATCCACCTCGGGGAGCCCGAGGAAGAAGGCGTAGTTCTCCCGCTCGACCTCCAACCGCGGCGCCTGGGACGCCATCCGGAGTGACTTGCGGCTCTTGTCCTTCTTGTCGTGGGCCGGGCAGAAGACGACGCACAGCGAGCAGCCGGTGCAGTCTTCCGGCGCCACCTGGATCGTGTACTTCCAGTCGCGGAAATCCTGGCCTCGGAACGTGTCCGAGAGG
>DASWIB010000006.1:0-3958 GCA_036397915.1 Thermoanaerobaculia bacterium
CACGAAGGTTCGCGAACCGGCCGCCGGATGCCGCTCCGCCGCGCACTGTGGACCGCGCGCAATCGCTGGCGCACCCTCTTCGGCAACTTCGAGCCGCGCTGGATCGCGCGAAACCTCCCGAGGCTCCTGCACGCGGACCTCTCGCACGCGCGAAGGCTGGGGATCCGCGGGGCCCTCCTTCCGCTCCTCGTCTGGCCGCGGATCCCGCTCCTCGCCCTCGTCGCCCGCGGGGGAAACGGCCTCCTCGCCGCCTGGCCGGCCGTCGACCCCAGGAGCGCGCGGCCGCCGGCAGCCGCGGCGTCCGGCCCGTAGCCGAGGTGCCGCCAGCCCGGCGCGAGGCGATCCGCGAGATCACGGCGATCATCGTCTCGTGGCGGGATGCCGCCGAAACGCTCGCCGCGGTCGAGTCACTCGGTGAGGCGCGGCGGCGGATCCCTCCGGGCGGGCCGCGTGTGTCGCTCGTCGTCGTGGAAAACGACGGAGGCACGCTGGACCGGAACACGCTTCTCGCGCGCTGGCCGGACGCGACACTGCTCGTCAACGACAGCAACCGTGGGTTCGGACCCGCGGTGAACCAGGCGGCGGGAATCGCCGGGGGCGACGTACTTCTTCTCTTGAATCCCGACACGCGCGCGGAAGCGGAGCCATTCACCCGGATTGCGAGCGCCTTCGACGCGAACCCCGGGGCCGTTGCGATTGCGCCGCGACTCATCGATGCCGAAGAAATCCGGAGTCCGGGGTCCGAAGTCCCGAGTGGATCCCGGCGGCTGGCGCGGCCCGGACAGGAAGACCAGTTCAGTTTTCAGCTCCGGCGACTCCCGCGGCTCTCCGACGATGCACGGGAGCTCCTCCTCTTCGACCACCTGGCGCCGAATAATCGCGGGCGGCGGAGGTTCCGGTACGCGGATCGCGATCCGGAGGAACCGCTCGAAGTCGAACAGGCGGCCGCGGCCGCGCTCGCCGTCCGCAGCTCGGTCTTTCGTGCCGCCGGCGGCTTCGACGAGAGCTTCGTGCCCGCCTGGTTCGAGGACGTCGATCTGAGCGCTCGCCTCATCGAGCAGGGATCGATCCTGTACTGGCCGGCCGCGCGGTTCCGCCACCGCGGCGGCGCCGCCTCGGAGGACCTTGGATACACCCGATTCCTTCCGATCTTTTATCGCAATGCGATTCGCTACCGCCGCCGCTGGTACCCGCCCGCGGCGCGCCTCACCTTCCGGGCTCTTCTCGCCGCCGGGATGCTCCTCCGCCTCGCCGTCCTGCCTTTTCGGCGGCGGCCTCCGAGGCCGCGGAAAGACGCCGCCGGTGCGTACCTGCGAACGCTCGCCGTCGCGCTTTCCCTCGCTCTTTTTCCGGGAGAGGGTCGGGGTAAGGGCGGTGGACTCGACGGGGGGCGTCGATGAGCCCCGACGTTTCCATCGTCGTCGTGGCGCACGACTCCGAAGGCGACCTTCCGTTGTCCCTGGCGTCCGCCCTGGCCCAGAGGGACGTCGCCGTCGAGACGCTCGTCGTCGACAATGCATCGTCCGACCGGAGCCGCGAGATCGTGAGGCGGCAGGCGTCGAACGTCCGGCTGATCGCGCTGCCCGAGAACGCCGGCTTCGCCGCGGCGATGAACGCCGGGATCGAGGCGACGTCGGGCCGCTACTTGCTCTCGCTCAACCCGGACTGCCGCCTCGCTCCCGATTTCGCCGCGACGCTCACGCGACGGCTCGACGCGCGGCCGGACGTCGGCTCCGCTGCGGGAAGGATCTATCGCGCCGAGGGAGCCGACCTCCTGCCGACCCCGCGCCTCGATTCGACCGGCATCGTGTTCACTCCGTCCGGGAGGCACTTCGACCGAGGCTCGGAAGAAGAGGCGGACGGACGATACGTCGACGAGGAGGAGGTCGCGGGGACGACCGCCGCGGCCGGGTTCTATCGGCGCGAAGCGCTCGCGTCCGCGAAGATCTCCACCGGATACTTCGACTCCGATTTCTTCGTCTATCGCGAGGACGCGGACCTCGCGTGGCGGCTCGCGAAGCTCGGTTGGAAGTGCCTCTACGTGCCGGGCGCGCGGGCCTGGCACCGGAGGAGGAACCTCCCCGAGCGCCGCCGCCGACAGTCCTCCGCCGCGAACTTCCACTCGGTCAAAAACCGGTTCCTTCTGCGCATCAACAACCAGTCGTCCGGCGAGCTCCTTCGGACCCTTCTGCCGACCCTCGCTCGCGACCTGGTGGTGGTGGGCGCCTGCCTCACGGTCGAGAGATCGTCGCTGCCGGCGTTCTCCTGGTTGTGGAGGAATCGAAAGAGGCTGCGGGCGAAGAGGCGCGAGATCCAGAAACTGGTTGCTTCGCGACCTGTCGCGCCCGACGCCTGAATCCCTTCGCCCCTTTTCTGAGCCCCTGATACCTTCCTCGTCGTGAGGCTCGGCATCCTCGGAACCCGCGGGATTCCCGCGCGCTATGGCGGTTTCGAAACCCTCGCGGAGGAGCTCTCGGCGCGCCTCGCCGCGCGCGGGCACGACGTCACCGTCTACACGCGCACGCGCTACGCGGAACCCGGCGTGCGCGAGTGGCGCGGCGCGAAGGTGCGCGTCCTCCCGACGATCCCGACGAAGTACCTCGACACGGTCGCGCACGGTTTTCTCTCCGGGTTCGACGCCGCGATCGAGCGGTTCGACGCGGTCCTCGTCTGCAACGCGATCAACGCGGCGGCGTCCTTCCTGCCGCGACTGGCCGGCTCGACGCGCGTCGTCCTGAACGTCGACGGCCTCGAGCGAAATCGCCGCAAGTGGAACGCGATCGGACGGCTCGCCTATGAGCTCTCGGAGAGGCTCTCGACGATCGTGCCCGACGCCGTCGTGTCCGACGCGCGCGTGATCCGCAAGTACTACCGCGACCGGTATGGCTTCGAATCCTATTTCATTCCATACGGCGGTGACCTGCCCGAGCCGTCCGGGAGCGAGACACTCGACCGCCTCGGCCTCGACCGCGAGCGTTACGTCCTCTACGTTTCGCGTCTCGAGCCGGAGAACAACGCGGACGCGGTCGTGCGAGCGTATCGGGACGTCCCCGGAGAGACGCCGCTCGTCGTCGTCGGTGACGCGCCGTACGCCTCCGACTACGTCGCGAAGGTCCGCGCGGAGGCGGACCGGCGCGTGAGGTTTCCCGGAGCGATCTACGGCGAGGGATACCGGCAGCTCCTTTCCTCCGCGGCCGTCTACGTGCAGGCGACCGAGGTCGGCGGTACGCACCCGGCGCTCGTCGAGGCGCTCGGCTACGGGCGCGTCGTCTGCTACAACGCGACGCCGGAAAACGAGGAGGTCGCCGGTGGCGCCGGCCTTCCCTTCGAGGTCGGGCGGCCCGAAACGCTCTCGCAGCTTCTGACCGGTCTTCTGGATGATCCCGATTCCTGGTCCGTATGGAAGGATCGGGCGAGGGCCCGAACGAAAGAACATTATCGCTGGGATGACGTGGCCGACCGATACGAAGCCGTTTTGCAGGGCCACGCCGTGCTTGAAGGCACGGCCGGCATCTCATAACATCGCCCGCGCTCCGCGGCTCCGCCGCCGGGGTTACATCCCATGCTGAAGCAGAAGGCGCGCGCGATCGCCCTCGGAGTACTCCTGGGAGAGCTGGCTCTGACCGTCGTGGCGCTGCCGGTCGCCTACCTCCTCCGGCACGACCTTCTCTCTCCGTTCCTTCCCTCGCTCTTCCCGGTCGGCCCAGCGTTCAGCCAGTACATCGTTCTGCTATTCCTGATCCTGCCGATCTTCGCGCCGATGCTCTACGCGGTCGGCTTCCATCGCAGCCACCGCACGCTTCCCCTGGGCGAGGAAATCTGGTCGGTCGGGAAAGTCGCCTTCGGCGGCACCGCGGTCCTGACGCTGTTCGTCTACGGGTTGCGCGTCGAGTTCGTGAGCCGCTGGTTCCTCGCAGTGTTCGGGGTCGTCGTTTTCCTCTTCCTGTCGGCGGAGCGG
>DASWIB010000007.1:0-2114 GCA_036397915.1 Thermoanaerobaculia bacterium
GAATGCGAGGGGCTCGGAATGACAGGGGGGGCTCCGCTCGGAATGACAGGGGGGGCTCCGCTCGGAATGACAGGGGACACCGCCTTAATGACAGGGGAAACCGCCTCACCCTCCTCGTCGAGAACCGCGCGGGCTACAAGAACCTCTGCCGGCTGATCACGAGCGGCGCGTTCGGGCGCGCGAAAGGGGAGGGCCGTGTGACGTGGGGGCAGATCGCCGCGCACGCGGAGGGGCTTCGCTGCCTGACCGGCGGCGAGGAAAGCCCGGTCGGACGCGCACTCAGGCGCGATGGCCCCGGCGCGGCGCGCGGGCTTCTCGAGCGGCTCTCCGGGATCTTCCCCGGCCGGCTCCACGTCGAGCTCCAGCGGCATCGCCTGCGCGAGGAGGAACACGGGAACCGCGCGCTCGTCGATCTCGCGTCGCGCCTCTCCCTCCCGCTCGTCGCGACGAACGGCGTCCGCTACGCCCGCGCCCGCGACAAGGACCTGCACGACGTGATGACCGCCATCCGACACAAGACCGATCTCGACCGCGCCGGCGCGCTCCTCGCCGCGCAGCGCCAGCGGCACTTCAAGGACGCTGCCGGGATGTCGGAGCTCTTCGCCGATCTTCCGCGTGCCCTCGACGGCGGATGGGAGCTCTCGCAGCGGCTCGACTTCACGCTCGCCGACCTCGGCTATCGGTTCCCCGGCTATCCGCTTCCGCCGGCGGAGACGCCCTCCTCTTATCTCCGAAAGATCGCGTGGAACGGCGCGCGATCCCGGTTCCGGCCTCTCACGGCGCGCGCGCAGGCGCAGATCGCGAAGGAGCTCGATCTGATCGAGAAGCTCGATCTCTCCGGCTATTTCCTGATCGTATGGGACATCGTCCAGTTCTGCCTGAAAGAAAGGATCCTCGTGCAGGGGCGGGGCTCCGCCGCCAACAGCGCGGTCTGCTATGCGCTTTCGATCACTGCGGTCGATCCGGTCAAGATGGAGCTCCTCTTCGAGCGCTTTCTCTCGGAAGAGCGCGGCGAGTGGCCCGACATCGACCTCGATCTCCCCTCCGGCGACCAGCGCGAGAAGGTGATCCGGCACGTCTACGAGAAGTACGGCGCGCGCGGAGCGGGCATGACCGCGAACGTCATCACGTACCGGGATCGGATGGCGGCGCGCGAGGTGGGAAAGGCGCTCGGCTACTCGCCCGAGCAGGTGGATCGGCTCTCCAAACAGCTCGGGAGCTGGAATTTCGGCGAGATCCGCGAGCCGATTGCCGAGCTCGAAAAGGAAGTCGCCGCCGCCGGCCTCGATCCACGCGAGCCCCGCTCGCGGCACTTCATGCGGCTCTGGCTCGAGATGCAGAACCGACCTCGCCATCTCGGGCAGCACTCGGGCGGAATGGTGATCGCCGCGGGACGGCTCGACGAGGTCGTACCACTCGAGCCGGCGTCGATGCCCGGCCGGGTCGTCGTCCAGTGGGACAAAGACGACTGCGCCGACCTGGGGATGGTGAAGGTCGACCTGCTCGGCCTCGGGATGCTCGCGGCGTTGGAAGAAGCGCTGCCGATGATCCGCACGCACGAGAAGGTCGAAGTCGACCTCGCGCACCTGCCTCACGATGATCCCGCGGTCTACGAGATGCTGAACAAGGCAGACACGGTGGGCCTCTTCCAGGTCGAGAGCCGCGCGCAGATGGCGTCACTTCCCCGTCACGCGCCCAAGACTTTCTACGACATCGTCGTGCAGGTCGCGATAATCCGGCCGGGGCCGATCGTCGGCGGCATGGTGCACCCGTTCTTCGATCGAAGGCGCGGCCTCGCGCCGGTCGAGTACCCGCACCCGTGCCTCGAGCCGATCCTGAAGCGCACGCTCGGCGTCCCGCTCTTCCAGGAGCAGCTCCTGCGGATCGCGATGGTCGCGGCCGGCTTCACCGGCGGCGAGGCGGAGGAGCTGCGCCGAGCGATGGGCTTCAAGCGCTCGCAGGAGCGGATGGCGGCGATCGAGGAGAAGCTGCGCCGGGGAATGACCGAGCGCGGAATCGACGCGAAGGCGCAGGAGGAGATCGTGAAATCCATCACGGCCTTTGCGCTGTACGGGTTCCCCGAGTCGCATGCGGCGTCGTTCGCGCTGATCGCG
>DASWIB010000008.1:0-4450 GCA_036397915.1 Thermoanaerobaculia bacterium
CCTCGATGGCGGCACCCAGGACGGCGCCTTCTTCGAGATGAAGTGTGCCGACACCGACGGGTGCGGATGACCCCGTTGCATCTGCTCAGGACAGCGGGTCCGGCCGCGACGAATCTCCTCCCCGCCGGGAGATTCCTCGGCCTCCGGCCTCGGAATGACACCAGGAAAGTCAGACTCGGATTAGTCCATGAGACGTTGTCTCGCCCATGGGGATGAAAGGGTTCGGGGACCGCAAGGTCCCCCGCAAGAAGATTACTCGGACGCATTCCTAGACTCGGTTCGCGCGGAGCCCCGCGGCGCCGATATCGCGGCGGAAGTGTTTCCCTTCGAACTTGATCCGGTTGGAGGCCTCATAAGCGCGCGCGAGCGCCTCCGAGAGGGAAGGCGCGGTCGCGGTGACCACCATAACCCTGCCCCCTCCGGCGAGCAGCCGGTCGCCATCCTGCTCGGTGCGGGCATGGAATAGCTCAACGCCGGGTACGCGGGCGGCGTCGGTCAGACCGGTGATCACCTTTCCGCCCACGCTGACGCCGGGATATCCCGCCGAGCACAGAACCACCGCCGCGCAGACTTCCGCCTTCACTTCCAGGGGCGAGCACCGATCGAGCTCTCCCCGGGAGAGCGCCGCCCGGAGGACGATAGCCATGTCGGAGATGATCCGCGGCAGGATCGCTTCCGTCTCCGGATCGCCGAAGCGAGCGTTGAACTCGAGGACTCTCGGCCCGAGCTCGGTCACCATCAGCCCCGCGTAGAGCACCCCGCGAAAGGGACGTCCCTCGTCCGCGAGCCCGCGCAGCGTCGGCCAGATGATCTCGCGGAGCACCTGGGACGAACCTTCGGCGTCGAGCACGCCAGCCGGTGAGTGACCGCCCATTCCCCCGGTGTTCGGTCCCCGATCGCCGTCGTAGACCTTCTTATAGTCGCGCGCCGTCGGGAGTGGAAGCGCCGCCTCGCCGTCACAGATCGCGAAGAACGACGCCTCGTGCCCGCGAAGGAATTCCTCGACGAGGATCCGGTCACCGGCGGCGCCGAATACACGATCCACGAAGAAAAGGCCGAGCGCCTTCTCGGCCTCGGCCGGCGAGTCAACCGTCAGGACGCCCTTTCCGCCCGCGAGGCCGTCGGCCTTCAAGACGACCGGATACCCGAACCGGTTGATCGCGACTCGCGCCTCGTCCGCGGAGCCGCAGGCCACCGACAAGGCCGTTGGAATCCCGTGACGCGCGAAGAACTCCTTCGCAAAGACCTTCGACGTCTCGATCTGCGCTGCGAGACGGCTCGGGCCGAAGATCGGCAGATCGCGCTTGGTGAACTCGTCGGCGATTCCGAGGGAGAGGGGGACTTCGGGCCCGACCACCGTCAGATCGATCCGGAGCTTTTCCGCGATCTCCGCGATCTCGACGATCTCGCCGGACGACACCGGCAGGCAGTCCGCGACCTCGGCGATGCCCGGGTTTCCAGGCACGCAGTAGATCTGCTCGACCTCGGAGCTCTTCGCGAACGACCAACACAGCGCGTGCTCGCGGCCGCCGCCGCCGACGACGAGAACCCTCATTCGTGGGCATTCTAGCTTTTGTCACGCCGGGGCTTTCGACGGTGCGGCGGGCCGCCGCTGCGGGATCGACGTCCGGCCGGCGCGCGGCCGGCGGGCACGACCTCGAATCGTTCGAAGCGCCCGGTAAACCCGATGATCGTTTCCAGGCTCCCGTACGGGAGGAGAGTGAGCCCGAAGCGGCCGCGTTCGGTCGCCGCCACAGCGCCGTCCCGGAACGCGCGTGCCTCGAACGCGATCGAACGGCCGGACCACGATCGCCCGCCGTAGTTGACGACGCGGACGCGGCAAAGCGTCACGTGGTCGCTCGAGGTCGAGTGGTCCCTCTCGATCGAGAGAGCGATCTCGCCCCAGGGCAGCGGGGAGGGCGGGACGAGCGACAACAGGAGAACCAGCAGTGTGTTCATCCGGCTCCTTTCGGAAGGCCGGGAGAACGCCCGCTCGATCGAGGACCGGCCGAGCCTACCGCTGAGAGATCGCGCTCGGAAGTGTCGGCGTATTTGACACCCGCGCCGGGCAAGACTACTGTTCGGTCGGCTCTTTGACCGCTGTCGGTGAGACGGGGCCCCGCCCGCCGGAGCCCGTGCTTCGCCGGCCACATCGAGAGTGGGTGAGGGACCGGCCCGATGCTTTCTGCGCGACGGTCGCGGAGGTAGCGCTAACCCACGGCAACCGGACCCGCGCGTCGCGGCGCGGTTCGCCAGGTGCCAATTCCGGATTCTCCGCTCGGGGCCGGGGACCCGCAACGTTTCCTGCTGCCGGGAGAAGAAGAAGATGCGAGAGGCGCCGCGACGCGACCGCGGTCCACGACGCCTCTCGATTTCGGGAGGCGTTTTCGCGTCATGAAGAAAGACTTCCGCAAGGCCATCGCCGAAGAGGTGCTGCTCGCCGACGGCGCGATGGGCACGCTGCTCGTCTCGCGCGGCGCGTCTCCCGATCAGGCCAAGTCGCCCGTAAACGTCTCGGATCCGGAGGCGGTGCGGGAGGTCCACGAGGACTATTGCGACGCAGGCGCGCGAATCCTGACGACGAACACGTGGGACGGAAACCGCGTCAAGCTGGCGGCTCACGAGTGGGCCGATTCGCTCGAGAAGATCAATCAGGAAGGGGTCCGGCTCGCGCGCGAGGCGGCGGTCGGCGAGATGGTCTTCGTCGCCGGTTCGATCGGACCTCTCGGCGCGCTCGTGAAGCCGTACGGCGCGCTGACGATGAGCCAGGTCCGCGAGATCTTCCAGGAGCAGGCGCGGGTGCTCCTCGAAGCCGGAGTCGATCTGATCCTCCTCGAGACGTTCGGAAGCCTCCTCGAGGCGGCGGCGGCGGTTCGCGCCGTGCGGGATCTGTCCGCGGACGTGCCGATCGTCGCCGAAATGACGTTTCTCGCCGACGGCCGCACGGCTTTCGGCGAGAGCGCAGCGCACGCGCTCCCCACGCTCGTGTTGGCGGGAGCCGACGCCGTCGGCATGAACTGTACCCTCGGACCGCAGGAGTCCCACGACGTCTTCACGCGTCTTCCCGGCTCGATCTCCGTCCCGATCTCCGTGATGCCGAACGCCGGATACCCGACGATCGTTCACGGCCGCAACGTCTACCTCTCCTCGCCCGACTATCTGCGCGAGTATGCCGAGGCGTTCGTGGAGTCCGGTGCCGCGATCATCGGCGGCTGCTGCGGAACGACGCCCGAGCACATCCGAGCGATGGCGAAGTCCGTCTCCGGGAAGAGGCGGACGGCTTCCGCCGCCCGCTCCTCGGTCGTGATCGAGAGTCCGGCTCCGCGGTCCGGCGAATCGCCGATCGAGACTTCGCGCCTGAAGCGTCGGCTGGCGAATGCGACCGCGTTCGTCGTGACCGCGGAGATCGAGCCACCCCGGGGCGTGGACCTCTCCGCGGCGATCGAGGGGGCGCGGCTTCTGAAGGCGCACGGCGTCGACGCGGCGAACGTTACCGACAACCCGATGGCCCGTTTGCGCATGTCCTCGATCGCCGTCGCGGCGTTGATCCAGCGTGAGGTCGGGCTCGACGCCGTGGTGCAGATCACCACGCGGGATCGCAACGTCCTCGGGCTGCAGTCCGACCTCCTCGGGGCCGCGGGGCTCGGCTTGAAGGCGCTCCTCTGCCTTGGCGGAGATCCACTCAAGATCGGCGACTATCCGCAGGGCAAGCAGGTCTCCGAGGTGGACGTCCTCGGTCTGCTCCGCATGGCTCGCGCTCTGAACTCGGGCGCGGACCTGGCCGGAAACTCGATCGGCGCGGCAACCCAGTTCGCGATAGGCTGCGCGGCGAACCCGGCCGCGCCGGATCTCGAGATCGAGCTATCGAAGCTCCGGGCGAAGATCGAGGCCGGCGCGAGTTTCGCCCAAACGCAGCCGGTCTACGACGTCGAGTCGCTCGAGCGGTTTTTCGCGTGCGTCGAACCGCGCGCCATTCCGGTGCTGATCGGCTTGATCCCGCTCCGGTCGCTCAAGCAGACGATGTTCTTTGCCAACGAGGTGCCGGGGATCGTGGTGCCGCCGCCGATCCAGGAGAGGATGCGCCGCGCTGCGGAAAGGGGTTCTGACCACGAGAAGGCGGAGGGGCTGGCGATCGCCCGCGAGCTCGCCGTCGCGATCAGGGAGATTGCTCGAGGACTCCATGTGATGCCGATGGGGAAATACGAGCTGACGGCTGCGGTGCTCGAAGCCATCCCGATCGGAGAGGTAAGTGAAGTCCGGACCCAGGTTTCCGGGACATAGGCGCCCCACTCCCCTGACGCCTCCCGACCGGACACCGGAAATTAACCTCTCGGCTCCCCGGTTTCGCCGTCGGACGACGCTTCCGCGCCATTCCAGCGCAACCCGCTCCGATTCCATAGAATTCGGAAGTGTTTCCGGCGGCACGCCGCTTGCGCACGCCGCCGGCTGG
>DASWIB010000009.1:0-24263 GCA_036397915.1 Thermoanaerobaculia bacterium
TCCGCATAGACATCTGCGGCGGCGACGTACGGCTCCACTTTGTAGCGGTAAACACCCGCCCGCGTTCCCGCGTGGTTGATCGGATTCAGGATCGAGAAGAGCTCGCCCGCCTTGTCGCCCTGGCCGAGCGCGGCGAACGCGATGAGCGACCAGAGTGCGCCGTGCGTGTACTGCCCCCCGTTCTCGCGGACTCCGGGCAGATATCCCTTGATGTACCCCGGATCGAGAGGGGTCCGGTCGAAGGGCGGTGTGAAGAGGAGAACGAGCCCATCGCCGCGGCGTACGAGGTACTCCTCGACGGCGGCCATGGCGATCGTCGCCCGACCTCTGTCCGCCGCGCCGGAGATGACGCCCCATGACTGCGCAATCGAGTCGATGCGGCACTCCTCGTTCTGCGACGAGCCGAGCGGCGTCCCGTCGTCGAAGAACGCGCGGCGGTACCAGTCTCCGTCCCACGCCTCCTTCTCGACGGCGATCTTCAGCGCCTGGACGCGCTCGCGCCAACGCTGCGCGCGCGCCGTCTCGCCGCGCTTCTCGGCGATCTTCGCGAACTCCCAGAGGTTCGTGTGAAGGAACCACGCGAGCCAGACGCTTTCGCCCTGTCCACGGAAGCCGACGCGGTTCATCCCGTCGTTCCAGTCTCCCGAGCCCATGAGCGGCAATCCGTGCTTGCCGGCCGCGAGACTCCGGTCGAGCGCGCGAGCGCAGTGCTCGAAGAGCGTGCCCGTTTCTTTCGAGATCGTCGGCTCGAAGAAGTTTTCGACCTCGCCGGGTTCGAGCTCGGGTCCTTCCAGAAACGGTGCCTTCGCGTCGAGGACCGACTCGTCGCCGGTGACCTCCACATAGTGAAGCGTGGCGTACGGGAGCCACAGCAGGTCGTCGGACATCCGCGTGCGGACGCCGCGGCCGGAAGGCGGATGCCACCAGTGCTGCACGTCGCCCGGAACGAACTGGCGCGCGGCAGCGGCGAGCAGGTGCTCGCGGGTAGTCTCGCGCGCCGCGACCGTGAGCGCCATGACGTCCTGGAGCTGATCGCGGAACCCGAACGCGCCGCCGGCCTGGTAGAAGGCGGAGCGCGCGCGGACGCGGCACGAGAGCGCCTGGTAGAGGAGCCAGCGGTTCAGGAGGATGTCGAGCGTGCGGTCCGGCGTCTTCACCTGCAGCGCGCCGGCGATGTCCTCCCAATCGTCCAGGACTTCGCGCAGGACGCCGCCGAGATCGGCCGAGCGATATTGCCGGACGAGCTCGCGGGCGTGGTCCTCGGATTCCCCCTGGCCGAGCAGGAACAGCACTTCCGCGCGGCCATCGGTCGGCAGCTCGACGGGAGTCTGGAGCGCGGCGCAAGGGTCGAGCCCGGCGCCGGCGCGCTGGCCGAGCGTCGCGCTCCGCGCGAGCGCCGCCGGACGCTCGAGAGCGCCGTTCCTTCCGAGGAACTCGGTGCGGTCGGCCGTCCACCCGGTCTGCTTCCCGCCGAGGTCCGCGAAGGCGATGCGTCCCGCGAACTCTTCGTTCCACGGGTTGCGCGCGAAGATCGCTCCGGTCTCCGCGTCGTGCGCCGTCACGACGAACGGAGCGGAGCGGCCGCGCGAAGATCCGAGCACCCACTCAACGTACGCGGTGACCGAGAGGCGGCGCGGCGCGCCGGAGCGGTTCTCGATTCGGAGGCGTGAGATCTTGATCGGGTCCTCCCTGGGGACGTACAGGAGGAGCTCGAGCGCGATGCCGTGGCTCTCGTGCTCGAAGCGGCTGTAGCCCGGGCCGTGACGCGCGACGTAAGGCCAGTCCTGCCGCACGGGCAATGCCGTGGGACTCCAGACCTCGCCGGTCGATTCGTCGCGCACGAGGAGCGCCTCGCCGGCGGAATCCGCGACCGGGTCGTTCGACCACGGAGTCAGCTGGTTCTCGCGACTGTTGCCCGCCCACGTGAAGCCGGAGCCCGACTCGGAGACCTGGAATCCGAATCCGCGGTTTGCAACGACGTTGATCCAGGGAGCGGGCGTCCATTGCCCGGCGCCGAGGATCGTCACGTACTCCCGACCGTCGTCCGCGAACCCTCCGAGCCCGTTGAAGAACTCGAGCTGCGGGCGGGGCGGCGGAATGTCGACCGGGGGCGGAACCGGCTTCACCGGGCGGCGCGGCTCCCGGGCCGGCTCGACGCGCAGATACCGCACGACCTGCTCGGCGAGAGTCCCGTGCCGCGAGAGGAGCACCGCCCGCGCGGCGGCGCGCAGAAGGTCGCGGTCGGCATCGGAAAGAAGATCGCCGCGGAGGACGAAGATGCCGCCGTGAGCCACGTGCGCCTCGTGACGCGAGGAGGCCTGGCTCGTCCGGACGAGCGCTTCGAGCGCGCTCTGCAGGTCCTGCCCGTAGGATGGCCCCTGCTCGTTGATGACGACCAGATCGACCGCGAGTCCCTTCATGTGCCAGTACTCGTGCGCGCGGATGAGCTGGCGCACGATCTCCCGGTCCTCCGCGAAGTCGATCCGAACGAGAACGATCGGGAGGTCGCCCGAGATCCCGTGCCGCCAGAGCGCGGACTTGCCGAGCCGGTTGCGGGCAAGGACCTCGGGAGACGCCCGCAATGAAGGATCGGAGTAGAGGATCCGCGTCGCCAGGCGTTGAAAGAGGTGCGCCTCGTCCGCATCGATGTTGAGATGCCGGAGCTGCACCTGCGCCTGCGTCCACGCGACCGTGGTCGTGCGCTCGTACGCGGCGGGATCCCGGTACTTGTCGGCGAGATTGAGAACCGCCTCGCGGTCCTCGGCGGCAACCGTGGCGAACGTGACGCGCCCGGTCATCCCCGGGTCGAGGCGGATCCGCCGCCTCAGCGACACGATCGGGTCGAGGACCGGCCCGACCGTGTTCGACAACGGGCGGCCGTCGTGGATCGAGCCGGCGTGGCGAACCTGCCTGCCGCGCCCCAGAAAGCGCGCGCGATCGGTCTCGAATTGGACGACTCCGACGGCCGTGCCCTCGACCGTCGAGAGATGCGCCAGCCAGGGGCGCTTCTCGTCGGACGCCCGAGGCCGCCGGGTCGCGAGCAGGGCCTCCAGTCTCGGCACGAACTCCGTCTCGATGAAGAGATTCGAGAACGCCGGGTGCGCCTCGTCGGCCGCGGCGGGCGCGAGCACGACCTCGGCGTAGGAAGTGATTTCGATCTGCCGCGGCCGGGTTCCGAGATTGGTCACCGACACCTGCCGAACTTCCGCGTCGTCCTCGGCGGAGACGACGACCTCGAGCGTCGTCGCGATCGCTCCGTCGCGGCGGCGGATCTCGGCGCGATCTTCCGAGTAGACGACCTCGTACGTCTCCGGCTCGATGCCGCTCGGCTGGTAGCCGGCCGACCAGATCTGACCGCTCTGCACGTCGCGAAGAAAGACGTACGTGCCGAACGGATCCCGCGTCGCGTCCTCGCGCCAGCGCGTCACGTCCCGGCCGAGCCAGCGGCTGTAGCCGGAGCCCGCCGCGGTCAACATCACCGAGTAGCGGCCGTTCGACAGCACGTGCGTGCGCGGGATGAGATCGTGCGGCGAGCTGAAGCGGCGCAGAACCGGCAGCCCGAAATCGCGGACGAGCAGGTGGCTCATCACCTCCTCCGCACGCGGCCGCGAGACCGCGACCCCGCGCGGCGTGCGCTCCTGTAGGAGAAGCTCGGTCGCCTGGACCATCGGCTCCGCGTGGAAACGATCCCGCATCACCTCGTTCAGGAGCGTGTTCGCGAGCGCGACGATCGTCATACCCTGGTGGTGCGCCATGTACGCGCGGACGACGGCGTGGGATCGACCCGCGGGAAGGCGGCTCCTCGTGTAGTCGAGTGACTCGTAGAACCCGCATGGGCCGAGACCGCCTTCCTTCGCCAGATGCTCGAAGTTGCGCGCGGCAGCGACGGGATCGACCGTCGAGGCAAGCGCGGTCGCGTATGGCGCGACGACGTAGTCCTCGGTCAGGCCGCGCTTCAGCCCGAGCCCCCCGACGCCGAAGTTGGAGTACTGGTAGGTCAAGTCGAGGTCGCGCGCGTAGAACGCCGACTCCGAGACGCCCCACGGCGCCCGGCGCTCGTGGCCGTAATCGATCTGCCGCGCGACGACGAGCCGGTCGGTCTGCTCGAGCAGGCTGCCGGTTGGAACGTTCATCACGAGGTCGGGCATCAGGTACTCGAACATCGAACCCGACCAGGAAACGAGGGCGGAGCCGGTCTCGACCGGCGTGAGCGGTCTCGACAGATGGAACCAGTGCGACGGAGGAACGTCGCCGCGGGCGATCGCGATGAAGCTCGCGAGCCGCGCCTCCGAAGCGAGCAAGTCGTAGTAGCCCGGATCGTGCCGGCCGTCGGACACCCGGTAGCCGATCGAGAAGAGCTTGCGTTCCTCGTCATAGAGAAAACGGAAGTCCATCTCGTGGACGAGGGCCGACGCCGTCCGCGCGAGCGTCGTGAGGCGCCGAGCGAGGGACGCGGATGCCTCGAGGCAGCGTTCGAGAGCGGCGCGCATCGCGGCGGTTTGCGGAGGCACGGCGGGAGACGGACCGTCTGCCCGCTCGACATCCGCGAGCGCGGCTTCGCAGAGGTCGGGGACGGACCGCAGCGCGGGCACCGTGGCGACGTCGGGCCCGTCGCTCTGTCCTTCCGAAGCAACGGGGAGAAGCGACCACCCGGACACCATCGCGCCGAAGTCCCGCTCGTGGGTCGCGATCGCGGCGAGCACGGCCCTCGACCAGTGGTGCAGCTCCTGGTACGCCTCGTCCGCGTGCTCCCGGGCGAGAGCGTCGGTCACGTCGGCGAGGACCTCCGCCCGTTCCCGCAGGGCCGCGAGGCGCGAGCCCCATTCGGCCGCCGTCTCCGGCGCGGAGGAAATGAGCTTCTCTACGTCGCGCAGCGCCTCGTCGAGCTCGCGCCGCGTGACCGCGACGCCTCGCGTGCCCGGAGGGATCGCGGCGAACGCTTCCCTCGCGAGCGCGAGCGCGTCCGCAACGCATTCGAGAACGCGCGGGTCGAGCGCCGGGGCATCGACCCGCTCGAGACAGGCGCGCGCGAGCGCGATCAGATGTCCCGCGAGGTTTCCGCTGTCGACCGTCGAAACGTAGCGCGGCTCCAGTGGATCGAGCCGGTGGGTCTCGTACCAGTTGTAGAGATGTCCCCGATACTTCTCGAGCTTCTCGATCGTTGCGAAGGTGGCCTCGAGACGCTCGACCATCTCGATCGTGCCGATCCAGGCAAAGTCGCGCGCCGCAACCGTCGACAGCAGGTACAGCCCGATGTTCGTGGGCGAGGTGCGGTGGGCGACGACCGGCTTCGGATCCTCCTGGAAGTTGTCGGGAGGCAGGAAGTTGTCTTCCGGCGTGACGAATCTTTCGAAGAACCGCCACGTTCGGCGCGCAGTCAGACGAAGAATGCGGCGGTCCTTTTCCGAGAGCGCTTCGGTCTCCGCCTCGCGCGGCGGCACGCTGGCCCGCCACGCCACCCACGGCGACCCGAGCCAGACGGCGACGAACGGAAGAGCGAGAAAAAGTGTTCCGTGTCCGGCGATCGCCGCGGCGAGCCCGGCAGCGCCCCCGAGCGCGAGCGCTCCGGACATGCGCCGGTAGAACCCGGCGAGCTCGAGGTCGAGGCCGCTCTGCGCCTGCGCCGCGGTCATCCATTCGAGGAGACGCCGCCGGGAGATCAGGAGCCGGAAGAGCGTCCGGAAGATCGCATCGCCCATCAACCACGCCTGGTGTGCGAGCGCGACCACGGAAAACACGGCTCGGGCGAGCTCCACGCCGACGTCGTGTCCAACACCGCGCAGGAAGCTTCTCTTCGAGATCCCGCGTCGCGACGGCACGATCGAGGAAAGAATCGCGAAGAGACCGGGGATCACAAGTCCGGCGAGGACCGCCGCGGTCCAGACCGCCGCGGCTTCCGGCAGCACCCAGGCCGCGACGAGCGTCAGGAACGCGGTGGGCGCGGAAAGCGAGCGTCGGAGGTTGTCGAGGATCTTCCACCGGCCGATCGGGGGGATCGGGTTGCGCACTCGGCGTCCCGAGGCGTCGGGCACGCGCGGGGCGAGCCAGGGCAGGAGCTGCCAGTCGCCACGCGCCCACCGGTGCTGCCGCGCGGCGGCGAACTCGTAGTGCGCCGGGAAACTCTCGAAGAGCTCGACGTCCGTCACGAGTCCAGCGCGCGCGAAGAGACCCTCGAAGAGGTCGTGCGAGAGGAGCGCGTCGTCGGGGATCCGGCCCGCGAGCGCCTTCTCGAAGACATCGACGTCGTAGATGCCTTTGCCGGTGTAGATCCCTTCGCCGAAGAGGTCCTGGTAAACGTCGGAGACCGCCGCGGCGTAGGGGTCGATCCCGGCCGGGCCGGAGTGGATACGCTGGTAGGCGGTGCCGCTTCCGGACAGCGGAAGCGTCGGCGTGACGCGCGGTTGGAGGATCCCGTAACCATCGACCACGCGGCCGGCCTTGGCGTCGTCGAGCGGCCGGTTCAACGGGTGCGCGATCGTTCCCGCCAGCTTGCGAGCGGCGCCGCGCGGGAGCCGTGTGTCCGCGTCGAGCGTCAGCACGTAGCGCACGCGTCGGAGCGCCAGGCGGTCGCGCTCGTCGATCGGGACGAAAGTGGTCGCGCCCGCGCCGCGCAGGAGGAGATCGAGCTCACGCAGCTTGCCGCGTTTGCGCTCCCAGCCGATCCACTTTCCCTCCTTCGGGTTCCATACGCGGCGCCGGTGCAGGAAGAGAAATCGCCGGCTTCCGTCCGAGAGCCTTCCATGGCGGCGGTTGAGCGACTCGATCGCATCGGCCGCGGCCACGAACAGGGCCTCGTCCTCGGGAGCACTCTCTTCCGGGGCGTCGTTCCAGTCCGAGAGAAGGGCGAGCTTCAGTTCGTCTTCGGGGTTGGCGAGGTAGTGCACCTCGATTCGCTCGGCGAGCTCACGGACCTCCGACTCGCTGGTCAGGAGCGCCGGCACGACGACGAGTGTGTGGAGCTCCCCAGGAATTCCGGCTTTGAGCTCGAGCTTGGGAAGGCGGCGGGGACCAATGAGCTCCGTGACGTCCCGGTTGACGATCGCGACTGCGACGTCCGATGCGGGAACGAAGGCCAGGAGAGCCAGGAGGAGAAGCTCCCATCCCCGGACTCCACCCGCCGCCGAGAGGCTGAGCGGCACGGCGAGCAGAGCGGCCGTGACCAGGAGAATCGTTCCGACGTAGCCGGGGGTTGCCGCGGCGAAAAACGCGCGGCGCAGATAGTGGCCGAAGGGAACCCGGTAGTCGACAGCCTTCTCGAACTCCCTCCGGCCGCGCGAGATCAGGTAGTACCCGGGATCCGCCCGGCGCGCGTCGGCCGTCTCGTCGTCCTGCCCCGACTGCCGCCACTGGCGGGCGCGCTCGGTCGCGCGCTCGGCGACCTCGACCTCCGAGAGCCGGGATCGGCGCGAAAGGTCCTCGACGGCGTGCCGGTAGCGGTCGCGAGTCGCGAAATCCATTTCGGCAACCCGCGTCCCCTTCCGCAGCACCTGCTCGACCAGGCTGACCGACTCGAAGAACTCCGCCCAGTCGACCGAGGAGATGAGCCGCATGCTCGTGATCACGTTGCGCACGGTCACGTGGGTGGCGACCTGCTCTTGCTGCTCGACCCGGACGATCTCTTCGGGCGTGAGGTTCTGCGTCTCGATGCGCTCCGTCAGCCAGGCGAGCCCGGGGGTCTGCTCCGGATCGCGCTCGCGGAGGCGCTGAAGGAGATGAACGGTGAACGGAACCGATAAGCGTCGCCGCTCGAGGTCGCGAAGCGTCGCTTCCCAGCCTCTGGCTCCCGCAGGGCCGATTCCCAGGAGAGAGTCCGCGAGCGCGTCCGCCTCCTCGCGCGCCAGCCGGCGCTGGACGATCCGCTCCACCAGCCGGCGCAGATTCTCGACCAGAACGACGCGGAGCGTGATTGCGACCGCCCAGAGCTCGCCCATCGTGAGCGGAGCGGAGCGCTGGTAGGCGACCACGAAACGGCGCAGCGTCTCCGTGTCGAACCGGCTGTCGGTGTGCGCGACGAACTGAAGAGTCAGGGCGTAGACGCGCGGATAGCCTTCGAGCGGCCCCGAGTCGAGCTTCGGCAGCTCGCGGTAATAGCGCGGCGGGAGGTCCTCCCGGATCTCGCGGAGCTGGTCCTCGACGATGTGGAAGTTGTCGACGAGCCATTCCGCAGCGGGCGAGATCGTCCGTTCCTGCCGGATCGCCTCGGCGACCGCGCGGTACGACTCGAGGAGGACTCGTCCGTTCTCCTCGAGTCGGAGGAGCAGCGGACGGCCTTTGCGAAAGCCGCGGGCGAGACGGTGATCCTCGCCGAGCCGTTCGCCGAACTCCTCGAGCCGCTCCGGCGAATAGAGCTCCGAACGGATCGGCTCGTCGAGGCCCGGATGGGAAAGGATCGAGGGTCCGGAAGTACTTGTGGACATGTTGCTGTGCCGAGCCCCGGCGGGCCGCAAACGCCGCCGTTCGCGCCTCGCGCTCGAGCGGCGGCCGACCGCCGCGCCCGGTCGGCAGCTACTTGCGGGTGACCTTCCGGACCGCCGCCGCTGCGGCGAGCGCGCCCAGGAGGGCGCCGACGAACTGTATGCGGCGGGTATTGTCCATCTGGTCCCACTCCCTCTTGACCCGTGCGATCGTCTGCCGCGAAGTGGCGCCGACCTTGCCCAACGTCCGCCGTGCGGCGTCCGCGCTTTCCTCCGACAGACTGGCGATGGTCGAGCCCGCGCGGTTGGCCCTCTTCGCCAGGTCGTTCAAGAGAGCTTCGAGCCCGGTCTGCCTCGAGGAGCCGCGCCGCCGCGACGCGGTGCGCCGGGAAGCCGTCCGGCGCGACGCGGACTTCTTGCCCGAGGCGGCCGACTTGCGCCGCGTCCCGGAGGTTCGACGGCGCGCAGTCGTTTTTTTGCGCAGGGTGGGAGTGCTGCCACCGGAAGAAGAGGGAGTCTGAGTCGTATCTTCGGATTCCGTCACTCTGACCTCCTTGTCAGGATCCCTTGAGCAAAATGCAGGCCGCCGTCCCGCTGGAGCCGTCCGCCGCGAGCCGTAAGCGCAGAATGCTCACCTTTCCCCCGCCGCGACGAAGACCGGCGCGATGTCGACGGGGATGTCCGACAGCCGTGCGATCGCCGACTCGATCTCGGGAGTGGAGCGTCCGTACTTCTCGAGAAGCCCTTTGCTCCGCTCGTAGTCGCCGGTCGCCTCGATCATCAGCAGCTCGTTGGCGAGCGAGCGAATCGCCTCGCGGAACCTGGCGGCGTCCGTCCGGAAACGGTCGTTGGAAGCCGGGGTGATCGCCCCCTTCTCGCGAAACCAGTTCCACTGGATGGCGGTTCCCTGGCCGTGGGCCTCGTCGATCCCGAAGCGCATTCCGCGAAACATGAGGCCGTTGTACGTCGAGAAGAGCTGCGCCTCGCCGAAACCGGCGAGCCATTTCCGGTCGAGGGCCAGAAGGACGTTCCAGAGTCCCGCGACGTCGGCCTTGCACTCCTCGATCGTCGAGTAGGTCTCTTTGAGCAGCAGCCGGGAGTCGACCCGCTTGCCTCCCGGGCCGGTGATGATGCCGGGTCCGAGGCCGTGCGCGAGCTCGTGGAACAGCGTGTGGTTGAAGTAGGCCGCAAAGGAGACGTTCGCAAGCTCCTCCGGCGCGAGAGTTCGCTCCGCGATCGGAAGTCCGCTCTGCCGGAACTTCGCGTCCATGACATTCTTCAGCAGCACCTTCTTGGAGCCCTTCGCTTCGCGGACACGCTCGTCGTTCGGCAGGTTGAACGCGGACGTCTGCACCCCGCTGCGCGCGTCGCCGGCGGCGTAGATTTCCTGGACGACCCGGATCGGCGACTCGAACTTGCGCTTCAGGTTCTTGTGCCGATCGGGAATGGGGAGATTGCGCTCCATGTCGGGCAGGTGCTTCGCGTATACGGCGAGCTTCTCGCTCTCGGCTCGATCTCGGGCGGTGACGAAGGACTCGAACGCCGCTTTGTAGTTGAAGAGGCCGTCCTCGTAGACTTCGTACGGCCCGATCACGACCTCGACCTCGGAGTCGAGATCCATCCAGGCGACGTCGGAGGCGTAGTAATCGTCGGACAGGAAGGCGTCGGCGCGCTTGTTCAGGTAATCGCGCAGGCTGGCGTTGCCCGTGAGCGCCGCCGCTTCGCGCAGCTTCTGGGCGGAGGGCTCGAGCGCCTCCCGGTACGCTTTCGAGTAGGGGATCGCGACCAGGGACTCGTTCTGGCGGCGGATCACTGTGAAGAGTCCCTCGAACGTCTCCTTGTCCTGCGGGTGGGCGGCCACCCAGCGCTCGAACTCCTCCCTGGTCATGTCGGCCGGATAGAAGCCCGCTCCGAGTGGTTTCGGGTCCTTTCCGATGAACGGCTCGTTCTGCTTCAGGCGATCCCAGGGGCCCTTGTGGACGTCGAAGAGCGCGAGCGCCCAGCGCGCGGTCGAATCTCCCTGCTCCATCGCCTCGACGACGCGGCCGCGCAGCGCCGGATTCTTCTCGGCGACCTGAAACAGGAAGATGTCGTTCATGAACCGCGAGGCTTCGATCAGCTTCCCGACGACCTGCGTCTCCTTTCCCTCGAGGAGCGTCCGGTCATAGTCGATCGGCGTGCGAGCGAGTTTCTGAAGCCGGTCGGGAATGTCGGGCGCGAACCCGAGCCCCGAGACAGCGGCGGAAGGCGCGCCGGTCCGGCCGGAAGGTCCGGAGGCCATGGTCGTCTCCTCCCGTGAGCAGCCGGCCACCGACGCGGTGGCCGCGAGGAGAAGGCCGAAGGGCGTCGAGGCGCGCATTGGCGGGAATCTAGCATTTCCCCGGTGATGTAGGTTCAATTAGCATGGCGAAGATGACCGAGATCGCGATCGCAACGGACCGGTTTCTGGATCGCCGGGCGGCGGTGGACTGGTACCGCGCGAACCGCCGCCGAAGCGCGGAGCTCTTCGAGATCGTCGCGCCCGAGGCCCATCACGACCGTCCGATTCCTCTCCGCAACCCGATCGTGTTCTACGAGGGGCACCTGCCCGCCTTCTCGGTGAACACCCTTCTGAAGAGGGGTCTCCGGGACCCGGGGATCAATCCTCCGTTCGAAGTCCTGTTCGAGCGCGGGATCGATCCCGAGGACGTCTCCGCCGTGCCCGGAGCGTCCGCGGGCTGGCCGTCGCGCGACGAAATCCAGGCGTACGGCCGCGCCGCCGACCGCGCGATCATCGAGGCGCTCGAGACCAGGGACGTCACGCGAGAGGACAACCCCGTCCTCCGGCGGGGGCTCGCCGCGCTCACGATCCTCGAGCACGAGCCGATGCATCAGGAGACGCTGCGCTACATGTGGCACCGGCTCCCGTACGAGAAGAAGCGGACGCCGCGCGGCTCCCCGAAGCCGGTCCTCGGCGGCAATCCTCCGGCGCGCGAGGTGGTCCGGATCCCGGCCGGGCGCGCGACGCTCGGCGCGAAGCGGGAAGAGGTCCCGTTTGGCTGGGACAACGAGTTCGAGGGGCACGTCGTCGAGGTCCCCGAGTTCGAGATCGACGTTCACGACGTCACCAACCAAGACTTTCTCGAGTTCGTCGGCTCTGCCGGGTACGAACGAGAGGACCTCTGGTCGGAGGAGGGTTGGCAGTGGCGCGTCGAGAACGACGTCCGGCATCCGCTCTTCTGGGAGCGCCGCGACGGGGATTGGGTCTGGCGCGGACAGTTCCACGAGTTTCCGCTTCCGCCGGCGTGGCCCGTCTTCGTCAGCCACGCGGAGGCATCCGCCTATGCGCGCTGGCGCGACTCGCGGCTGCCGACGGAGGCGGAGTTCCACCGCGCGGCCTACGGGACTCCGTCGGGCGACGAGCGCTCGTACCCGTGGGGCGAGGAGCCGCCCGACCACTCGCGCGGCAACTTCGACTTCGCGCGCTGGGATCCCGTGCCGGTCGGGTCGTTTCGCGCCGGCGCGAGCGCCTGGGGCCTGCACGACCTGCTCGGCAACGGCTGGGAGTGGACCTCGACCGTGTTCGGACCGTTCTCGGGGTTCGAGCCGATGGCTTCTTATCCGGTGTATTCGACGGATTTCTTCGATGGACGGCACTGGGTGATGAAGGGCGGATCGCTCGCGACCGCGAAGACGCTCCTGCGCCGCAGCTTCCGCAACTGGTTCCGTGGCGACTATCCGTACGTGTACGCGACGTTCCGCTGTGTGAAGGGCTGACGCTCGCCGGAGACGGCTGAGAGCTCGCTCCTGAACACGCTCGTCGCGACTCCGCCTCCCGAAGCGACCCGCGACTTCGCGCACGAAGTGGCGCGCGACTTCGCGCTGACACCAAAGCAGATCCAGTCCAAGTACCTTTACGACGCGCTCGGGTCTTCTCTCTTCGAGTCGATCTGCCGCCTCCCGTGGTACCGGATCGCCCGCGCGGAGTCCCGGCTCCTGACACGATGGGCGGACGAGATGGTCGGTCCCGTCGAGGACCCGGTCACGCTGCTGGAGCTCGGCTGCGGAAGCGGCGAGAAGGTCGCGCTCCTTGCGGAGGCGCTGCGGAGCCGAAGGCGTCACGTGGCGATCCACCTGATCGACATCTCGCCGACGGCTCTCGAGCTATCGGAGCGGACTCTCGGCGCGCTCGAGCACGTCTCGGTCGTCGGGCACCGCGCGACCTACGAAGAAGGTCTTCGGCGCGCGGCGCGGGAGCGGCCGCCGCTCGGAGGGCTGCTCGTCCTCTTCCTGGGCTCCAACATCGGTAACTTCGACCCGCCGGCTTCTCACGAGTTCCTGTGCGAGATCCGCCGGGCGCAGCGTCCCGGCGATGCGCTCCTGCTCGGGGCGGACCTCGTGAAGCCGGTGAAGGAGCTGCTCCTCGCCTACAACGACCCGCTCGGGATCACGGCGGCGTTCAACAAGAATCTGCTCGTGCGGATGAACCGCGAGCTCGGGGCGAACTTCGACCTGAGCTCGTTCGAGCACAGCGCGATCTGGAACCCCGACGAGCGCCGGGTCGAGATGCATCTAATCTCGATGCGGGAGCAGACCGTGCGGATCCCGCGGGCCGACGTCTCGGTACGGTTCGGGAAGGGCGAGTCCATCTGGACCGAGAGCTCGTACAAGTACGAGCCGCGCGGGATCGTCGAGCTCGTGTCGGCGGCCGGGTTCCGCAGCCATGCCCAGTGGATGGACCCCGACGCCGGGTTCGCCCTGACCCTGTTCCTCGCGGGGTAGGAGACCGTCCGAGTCCTCGTTGCCGGGGGATTCTTCGGTCCCCCGACCTCCCCAAGCGCGGCCCCATCTTTCCCCGGGAAGTTGTTCCCGAACCGCCTTGCGATCGTCGGTGAAGTGTCCGACAATGGAGCAAAGAGCGACAACCCGACACTCCGGGGCCCTTTTGCCCGCCCGGGCCGGGGTCGACGCACAACATGAGAATCTCGCTGAGGGCGCGATTCGCGCTGCTGATCCTGCCGCTGATCGTCATTCAGCTGATCTGCCTCTTCGCGATCCTGCTTCCCGGCCTTCAGACCACGGGAGACCTGAGAAAGCTCGAGCTGCACCTGCGCCGCCACACGGTTGCCGCAAGACTGACCCGATTGCTGGACCGGCTGGCCACGGAGAGCATCGACTTTGCGATGCGGCGCGAAGACGCCGATCGCCGGGATCTCGACGACCTGCGGGCGAGAGCCCGGAGCGTGCTGGCGCACTGGCAGGCTTTGAAGCGTCAGGACGTCGGGCTTACCCCTGCGCAACTGCGGCTCTCCGAGGCGATCGAGCGAGACTACGGCCGTCTGAATGAACTGAGCGACGAGATTTCCGCTCCGGCGGCCGCCGGGACGCCGGACGTGCTCAGTTCGATCCAACAGGAGCTGGTTCCTCTCCTCACCCGGATCGATGAACAGCTGGATCGGGTCATCGAGGCCGAACGAACGGAGTTTCTGAAGGGCCTGGCGTACCTCGCCGGACGCCTGGCCGTCGCGGATCTGGCGACGTCGGGGAGGTTTTCGAGGGATCTCGACGCCACGATCTCCGACGCCTCGAGAGCTTTCGTGGCCGACCAGTTCGCCCGTGCTCTGTCCCGCGAACTGTTCCTCTACTCTCTGACCGCGGCGGTCGGTCGACGGGACCCGGCGATCGACACTGCGCAGAGAAGGGTGCAGGATGCCCTCGCGGACTGGAGGAGGCAGGTCCATGCCCACAGCGACCGCGACCGGTCCCATGCCAGGGAGTTGACTCTACTGTCCGCGATCGAGGGCGGATACGCCCGGATCGCGGAGGCCGGTGGACAGCTGATCTCATCGGTGGAGAAGGGCCGGGCGTCGGACGCCGCCGAGCTCCTGACTCGGAAGCTCGAGCCGGTCGCGGAGCGGGAGATCGCTCCGGTCATCGAACAGGTCGTGACCACCGACGCGGCAGAGGTCGAGGTGGCGCTGGCGGCGCTTTCGACGCGGATGAGATGGGTGTTTTCGGCCCTGGGCGTCGTCGGCGTGCTCGGGCTCGCGATCTGTCTTGGCGCCCCCGTGCTGATCGGCCGCCAGATCATTCGGCCGATCGTGGAGCTGCGCCAGCTCGCGACCAGTCTCGGAGCGGGCGATCTGGACGTCCGCGCGAAGATCCGTACTCAAGACGAGCTCGGTGAGCTCGGCATGGCGTTCAACAAGATGGCGTCGGACCTCGAGAACCGGACCCGCGAGATGCGGGTGCTCGCCTCCTTGGGGGATCTGCTACAGGCCTGCATGACGCCGGAAGAGGCGTGCGAAGTTCTCGTCCAGAGCGCGCGTGAGCTGTTTCCGGGCGACTCCGGGGTGGCTTTCGTCTTTGCTCCATCGCGCGACGTGCTCGAGCCCACCGTGACCTGGGGCAGCTCCGCGCAGTACTCACCGTTCGCGCCGGACGAGTGCTGGGCGCTCCGGCGAGGACGTCTGCAGGTCATCACGGCCGGCGGCGGAGGCCCCCGGTGCTCTCACGTGGGAGAGGCCGGCGACTACGTGTGCGCCCCCATGGCGGCGCAGGGAGAGATGCTCGGAGTGCTGCACCTTCCACTCGGATCGCCCGGCACCGGTAATGGAGAATCGATCGAGGACAAGCAGCGTCTCGTCCTCTCTGTCGCCGACCAGTTCGGGCTTGCGCTGACGAACCTGAAACTGCGAGAGACGTTGCGCGGCCTCTCGATTCGCGATCCGCTGACGGGGCTGTTCAATCGCCGCTACCTCGAGGAGTCTCTCGAGCGGGAGCTGCGCCGCGCCCATCGTCGCAGCCTGCCGGTCGCGGTCATCATGATCGACATCGATCACTTCAAACGGTTCAACGACACGTTCGGACACGAGGCCGGAGACCTGATGCTGAAAGAGGTGGCGACTCTCCTGCGGGCGAACATCCGCGCCGAGGACATCGCGTGCCGCTACGGGGGTGAGGAGCTCGTCCTGATCCTGCCCGAGATGACGTTCGAGCTGGCGCAAGAGCGCGCGGAGCGGCTGGCCGCCGCCGTCCGCCATCTGAGAATCCCGCAACCGCTGCAAGTGTTCGGAACTGTGACGATCTCAGCCGGGGTGGCCGTATTCCCGACTCACGGCTCGTCAGGGCGTGCGGTGTTGAACGCGGCCGACCAGGCGCTCTATCGCGCCAAGCAGTTGGGGCGCGACCGGGTGGAGGTCGCGTAGGCTCCTCTTCGGCCGCCGCGGTCCTGACACTTTCGGTTGTCCTGTCGCGAACTCCGGCCAGTAGCCGAACTTCGTCACGGCGCCGTTGACCGCTTCGAAGAGCGGGTGATACCGTCCGCGGGCTCGTGAGGAAGCTCGCCCCGCCCGCCCAGGCGTTTTCGTCTGGCGATCGTTTCGACCGAAAGGACCGTTCGATGAAGAAACTATTCGCTCTGCTCCTCCTGCCCGCCCTCGCTCGAGCCGCCACACCGGCCTCTCCCACGACGTCGATCACCCCTGCGGAGAAAGCCGCCGCGCAGGCGATTACCGAGGACGTGCTCCGCGGCCACGTCCGATTCCTCGGCTCGGACCTTCTCGAAGGCCGTGCTCCCGCATCCCGGGGTGACCTCCTCGCTCAGCAGTATGTCCAGGCGCAGATGGAGGCCATCGGGCTCGAGCCCGGCGCGCCGGAAGGTGGATGGCTTCAGAAGGTGCCGCTCGTCGGGATCGTCAGCAAGGTGCCGGAAAAGCTCAGCCTCGCGAAAGGAGACCGCAACCTCGAGTTCAAGAAGACGGACGACTACGTCGCGTTCTCGGGTACCCAGAAGCCCGAATCGCGGGTCGAGAAGGCCGAGATCGTCTTTGTCGGATACGGCATCGTCGCGCCCGAGTACCAGTGGGACGACTACAAGGACGTCGACGTCAAAGGCAAGATCCTCCTGATGATGAACAACGATCCGGAGGACGACCCGAAGCTCTTCGCCGGCAAGACGCGGCTCTGGTACGGGCGCTGGGACTACAAGTACATGATCGCCGCGCAGAAGGGAGCGGTCGGGGCGTTCATCATCCACACACAGCCGTCGGCGGGCTATCCGTGGCAAGTCGTCCAGACCTCCTGGTCGGGCGAACGTTTCGAGCTGCCGTACGCCGGCGAGCCGCGCGTCGAGATCAAGGGCTGGTTCACCGAGGACGCTTCGAAGAAGGTCGCGTCGCTCGGCGGGCAGGACCTCGACCGCCTCCGGGAGGCCGCGCGGAAGCGGGATTTCCGGCCGGTTCCGCTCGGGGTCGAGTCCTCGATTCGGATCGAGAACGCGGTGCAGAGGAAGGACAGCGCAAACGTCATCGGGAAAGTCCCGGGCAGCGACCCGAAGCTCTCGCGCGAAGCCGTCATTTATACGGCCCATCACGATCACCTCGGGATGAAGATGGACGCGAAGCCGGGCGAGGACGCGATCTACAACGGCGCGCTCGACAACGCTTCCGGGGTGGGCGCGATGCTCGCGATCGCGAGGGCCTTCGGTGAGCTGCCGAAGGAGCCGCGCCGGACGATTTTCTTCGCCTCGGTGACCGCCGAGGAACAGGGGCTGCTCGGGTCGGAGTACCTCGCCAAGCACCCGCCGGTCCCGCCGGGGCGCATCGCCGCGAACATCAACATCGACGGAGTGAACATCTTCGGCCGCACGAAGGACCTGACGATGATCGGATTCGGCAAGTCGAGTCTCGATCCGATCGTCGTGTCCCTGGCGAAGATGCAGGGTCGGGTCGTGAAGCCGGACCAGTTTCCGGACCGAGGTTTCTTCTACCGCTCCGATCAGTTCAACCTGGCGAAGGAGGGAGTCCCTGCCGCCTACTTCGACAGCGGCACCGAAGTCATCGGCAAGCCCGCCGGCTGGGGCAAGCAAAGGATCGAGGAGTGGGAGGAGAAGGACTATCACCAGCCTTCCGACGAGCTCACGAACGACTGGAACCTCTCGGGGGCTGTGGAAGACGCCCGGCTCGATTTCTGGCTCGGCGTCCGGGTCGCGAACGCAGACCGGATGCCGGAGTGGAACAAGGGAGACGAGTTCGAGGCGGCGCGCAAGAAGGCGTTGGCGGCGGCGGCAACGGAGGAGACGGGAATCGGGAATCGATAATCGGGAATCGGAATTGCACCCGGGTGACGACATGAAACGCACCCCGGTCCTGGTCCTCGCCGCGCTGTTTTCTCTTCTCGCCGCGCCGGCGGCGAGCGCGCAGGGGACCGGTGGCTTCCATTGGGGCCTTGCCGGTGGCGCGACAGTCCCGCAGGGCGCCGCGAAGGATGTCTTCGACACTGGTTGGCACGGAGGCGCGCTGCTGGTTCTGAACTTCCCGGTGCTGCCCGTCGGTATTCGTGCGGACGGCTCCTACCACAGGCTCGACGCCTCCGGTGACTCTGGCGGGAGCGGCGACGTCGAGATCCTCGCCGGCACCGCCAACGTCGTCGTCGGTTTCCGCGCGTTGCTCGTGAAGCCCTACGTCGTCGGCGGAGTCGGCTACTACCGACTCGACTTCTCCAACGAATCCTTCCCCTCCGCGTTCTCCGGCACGGAAAACGAGACCGGGTGGAACGCCGGCGCCGGGGTCTCGATCAGTCTGCGGAAGATCGATCTGTTCGTCGAGGCGCGATACCACAGCGTCGACACGGAGGGTGATCGGTTCGAGTTCGTTCCGATTTCCGTCGGGTTGGTGTTTTAAGGGTCAGGCACACAATTTAGCGTTTTGCCGACGCAACAACACCAGACTATGTGCCTGACCCCTTCAGGCTCGCGCAGGCGGGGTGGCCGCGATACGCCTGCGGTGCGCCCTCGCGGATCGGCGGCACGAGCTCACTCCCGCGCACCGTGTGCGTCCACCGCCGCTTTCCCTCCCGGTCATAAACCTGCATTTCGACCGTGCGCTCGTTGCACTTCCCTCCGAACTTCAGTAACCCGAAGCTGTGCATGTCGTTGACGAGCGTTCCGGGAACGCGCAGCGGATTGTTCTGCTCCGCGGGCGGCATGGGGTTCGTGAGCCCCGCGGTGAGCGGTGACGACGTGAAGTCGTACAAGGTATAGAAGCCGTTCGGCGTCACCCGCAGGAGCTCGGTCTCGTGGCGGTCGCCGGAAAGAAAGACGACCCCCCGGACGCGGTGGCGGACGATGAAATCGACGAGCTCCTTCTGGTCCGGGTAGTGAGCGAAGCTCTCGTTGACCGAGTTGGAGTTCAGAACCTGGCTGCCGTTCACGACCACCTTGAACGGCGCACGGCTGTAGTAGAGCGAGTGCTGGAGCCAGCGCAGCTGCTCTCGACCGAGCATCGTCTTGTCGGGACTCTCCGGGAGCCGCTCGGGCGTACGGTAGAAGCGGTCGTCGATCAGGAAGAAGTCGACGTCCGCCCACGAGAACTGACCGAAAGCTCCCGGAATGTCGCGTGTGCCGTAGGACGGGTTGGCCCAGTACCGCTTGAAGATCTCGAGGCTCTCCGTCGCGAAGCGGTTGACCCAGATGGAGTCGTTCGGGCCGAAGTCGTGGTCGTCCCAGATGGCGTAGTGGCGAGCCGCTGAAAGGAGCGGTTGGAGCGCGGGCTCCTGACGGGCGAGCGCGTTGCGCCGCTTCATCGCACCGACACTTCCGAAGTCCGGCTCGCGGTAATAGACGTTGTCGCCGAGCCAGAGCATCACGTCGGGCTTCATCGCCGCGATGGTTCGGAAGATCTTCGGGTCCGAGCCGTACGGCTTGCCCGGCCGATCCATCTTCGGCTCGTTCGCGTAGTAGCAAGACCCGAACGCGACGGTGAAGTCGGGCGGGTGCGTTCGCCATTGCCAGAAGGTCTGGGTGGTGAAGACTCCGGCCGTGCCGCCGGAGGCGAAGGTGGCGGAGGAATCGTCGATGAGGATTTCGTAGCCGTAGCGCGTTCCCGGCTCGAGGCCAGGAATCACGAAAAGCGCGGTGTGATCGCTCTTCTCGTCCGCTACGAGCGCTCCGGTCGTGCGGGTGTCGCCCCGTTTCCCCTCCGGCCAGTAGCGCAGGCGTGCCTCGGCATCCGCCGTGGTCTGGATCCAGACCGACGCTTCGGTCAAGTCGGCGTAACCGAGCATCGGCCCGGAGCGAATCGAAGCTTTCGCGGCAGAGGGGGAGCTCGAAGAACCAGGGGCGGCGATGATGGCGGCGGCGGCGAAAAGACACGCGGTAAGGATGAGCTTGCGCATGGGACAAATCCTAATCGCCGGGGCTTCCGGTCCGTTCTGATTTAATGACGGAAGCTTGGCGAGCAGCCGCCGTACGTTTCTGCACCTCGTCGCCACTTCCGCAGGGGCGCTCTCCTGCGGGAGCACGGTCGCGATGCCCCGATCCCGATCGCGTCCAACGACGGCTCCTCCCGCTCCGATCAAGCCCCGCGTCTTGAAGCCCGGCGACACGGTGGGCTTGATCGCCCCCGCGTCTTACACGTTCGACCTCTGGCGGCTGGACGACGCCGCGGCCCGCGTCGAGGCCCTGGGCCTGAAGCCGAAGTTCGGCAAGTACGTCCGGGGACGCCGGGGCTTCCTGTCCGGCACCGACGAAGAACGTCTCGAAGACCTTCACGCGATGTTCGCCGACCGAAGCGTCGCGGCGGTCTTCGCGCTGCAAGGAGGGTACGGGACGCCGAGGCTGCTCGACCGGATCGATTACGAGCTTCTTCGCAAGAACCCCAAGATTCTCCTCGGCTACTCCGACATCACGGGTCTCCATCTCGCGATCGGAAAGAAGGCGGGCCTCGTCACGTTCCACGGTCCGAACATGATCGGCTCCCTGCCCCCGCGCACGCTCGACCTTCTGAAGAGGGCGCTTTTCGTCGCGGAGCCGATCGGCGAGGTCACGAATCCGGAGGAACCGGATCCCTTGAACGTCGAGTTCCCGCTGCGGACCGTCTCGGCGGGCGTCGCGCGCGGACGGATCGTGGGTGGAAATCTGACACTGGTGTCCGCGACGATGGGGACTCCCTTCGAGATCGAGACGAAAGACCGGATCCTGTTGATCGAGGACACCGGTGAGGCGCCTTATCGGATCGACCGGATGCTCGTGCAGTTGAAGCTCGCCGGGAAGCTCGAACAGGCGGCCGGCGTCGTCTTCGGGACGTGCTCGGACTGCGCGCCGTCCCGCTCGAGCTTCGAGCTGACCCTGTCCCTCTCGGAAGTCCTCGACGAGCTGCTCGGGTCGCTCCGAAAGCCCGTGCTCGCCGGCCTCCTGTTCGGACACACCAAGGAGAAGGCGATCATCCCCATGGGCGTGGAGGCGGAGCTCGACGCGACGGCTCGCCGTCTCACGATCGTCGAAGCGGCGACCGTCCCCTGAGCGATCTCCGAAGCCGCTGCTAACATCAAGGCGGCTAATGGGGAATCGGCAATACCCTTCGCGAACCGGGAGACTCTCGCCCGACGAGATCCTCAGGGAGTCGGAGGACTTTTTTTCGGGACGAGGGGCTGTCCATACGACCCTTCGGCGTCTCTCGAGCCGTCTCGACGAAGAGGCGATCCCCTACGCGATCCTCGGCGGGATGGCCATGAATCTGCTTGGCTATACGAGGCAAACCGTGGATCTGGACATCCTGCTGACCCCGGAAGGGCTCCAACGGTTTCGAGAACAGCTCGTCGGACGAGGCTATGCCCCCGCGTTTGCAGGAGCCAAGAAGACCTTCCGGGACGTGGAGACCGGCGTCCGAATCGAGGTGCTGACCTCAGGGGAGTACCCGGGGGACGGCCGGCCAAAGCCGGTCTCTTTTCCAGACCCGGCGCTCGCCGCGGTCAAGCGAGGCGGCTATCGAGTGATCTCCCTCGAAAGGCTTGTCGAGCTGAAGCTCGCGTCGGGGTTGTCCGCCCCGCACCGCGAGCTGATCGACTTCGCCGACGTCCAGCGCCTGATCGCGGAGTTGCGCTTGTCGGTGGACTTCGGCGACAGGCTCGATCCGAGTGTGCGGACCCACTACCGCCGACTCTGGGACCTCGCCCGGAAGGCAGCCGAAGAGAGGCGCGAATGAAGGAAGTGCTTGACCGCATCGCGCTTCCCTGATCCGTCCGGGCTCGAGATTCAGAAGCCTCGGTTTCACGCTGGGAGACAGTCCTTCGCTCTTCCGGCCGCCATCGCGCTAGGGGGCTCGGGGGACCGCGACGTCCCCCGCCAAATGTTACTCGGACACACTCCTGATAAGTCGATAGTACAAACCACAGAGCAAGGGAGATCGCAATGAGGCGTACGTGGTTCGTTGCACTACTTCTCTGCCTGGCCACCGCGGTTGCAGCCGAGACTCATCGGTTGAAACCGACGGTCGGACACCCGACCTTCGCGGTCCGGCCGCCGATCCTGACGGTCAAGCCGGGAGATGTTCTCGAGAGCGAGAGCCTCTGGGGTGAGTGGTACGAGAAGGACGGGGGCAAGTGGCCGGGGGAAGTCGGCCCGATCGCGATCGAGGGCGCGCGGGCAGGCGATACGCTCGTCGTCGAGATCCTGAAGGTCCGGCCGAATCGCGACACCGCCGTCTCGACACAGGGGCGCAACTTCGGGGCGCTCGTTCCGGACGCCGGAACCGCGATGCTGAACGAGACGTTCCCTCGCGGCCGGTTCGTTTGGCGGCTCGACCGCGCCGCGATGACCGGGACCCTCGACCTGCCGAAGAGCCGGCTCGGAAGAGTGACGGTTCCTTTGAGGCCGATGCTCGGAAGGCTGGCGGTTGCGCCGGCGGGAGACGAGGCGTTCGGCGGGCTCTGGCCCGGCAACTTCGGCGGAAACATGGATGCGTCGGACCTGCGAGAGGGCACGACGCTGTACCTTCCCGTCTTCCACGACGGCGCGCTCTTTTATTTCGGAGACGGGCACGCTCTGCAGGGCGACGGAGAAGTCTGCGGCTCGGGTCTCGAGACGTCGATGGAGGTCGCCTTCCGATTCGGCCTCCGAAAAGGAAAGGCGATCGCCTGGCCGCGCCTGGAGGATGCCGAGTATCTGATGGTCGCCGGCAGCGCGCGGCCGCTCTCCGACGCTCTACGGATTGCCTTTGTCGAGCTGATCGGCTGGCTCGTCTCCGACTACGGGTTCGACAAGGCCGAGGCGTACCAGCTCGTCTCGCAGGTGGCGGTCATCCGGGTCGCGAACATGGTGGATCCGAACTACACGGTCGTCGCGAAGTTCCCGAAGAGGTACTTGCCAGTTAGCCGTATGCCGTAAGCCGAGCGCTGAAACAAGAAGGGCGGGGTGTTGCGCCCGCCCTCGTTTTAGGCTGGCTTGAAGACTAGAAATCGTAGCGCACGGCCAGCTGGAAGGTGCGCGGGTTTGGGCTCACGCCCGTCTCAGCACCGAAGCCGGTGTTCGGGGTCTGACCTGTTCCCCACTGAGTATTTTGGACGAAGCGGTTCTCGGCGTCCGTGCAGTTGAAGCATTCGATGAACGCCTTCAGTTCGCCGGGTCCGATGCGGAAACCCTTGGAGATGCGCGCCTCGAGTGAATAGAAGTCGGGCTGACGGAACTGATTCCGCTCGAAGTGGCGGCCATCGACTGTCGGCCGATCCGTCTCTCGCACGCCGTCGTTGTTGATGTCGGAGTTCGCCGTTGCGTTGTAGGCCTGGCCGGTGTTGTAGCGGAACGAGCCGGAAAGCCCAATCCCCCACCAGGGCGTATCCCACACGGCACTTGCGGAAGCCCTCCACCTCTGATCGCGATCGGAGTAACCCCAGTTTCCCTCGAGGTTGTTGAAGTCCTCGGCCTGGATGCCAGCGAAGTTTCGCTCGTTGGAATCGTGGTCGCGGTCTTGTGACCAGGTCCCTCCCGCGTAGAAACTCAGGTTGTCCGCAAAACGGCGCTGTAAGTTCAGGGTGACCCCGACGTATTCGGACTCGGCGTCCGAAACGCTGGTCGTGATCCGACCGTAGTAGGGGTACTGAAAAACGGTCGAGCTGTACCGAGGGAGGCCGTTAGCGGCGGTCGTACCGTCGTAAACGCGGTTGATGTCCTTGAGGCGCTGAAGCTGGTTTCCTTCCGCGTATGTGAAGGTCAGACTTCCAAAGGTCCGCGCGGCAATCTCCCGTTCCGCGCCAAGCGTAACCCGGTCGGTATAGGGGTTCTCGAAATTCGGATCCACGTAGAAAACGCCGCAGAGGGGTCCTGGACAAGGAGACCGGCCCGACGAAAGATTCGCGCGTTCCACCCCGACCGGATTGAAAGCCGCGCCGCGGTCCGGCGCGCCGGGATCACCCGGTCGCCAGATTGCCTGGATTCCCCGAACACCGTTTGATGTATACGGCTGAGCCCAGAGCAGGGCGGGCGTGCGGCTCCAGTAACGGCCGACGGAGAGTCGGACCACGGTCTTCTGATGGTCCGGCGACCAAGCAACGCCCAGACGCGGAGACCACTGGTTGTCCGAATCGGGAATCTCACCAGTCAGGCGAAAGGACCCGTCCGGGTTCTGATCGAAGGGGTTCAGGATCGGATCGTCGGGATTGTTCAAGCTTTCCCAGCGGACACCCGCGGTGATCGTCAGCCCGGGATTGACGAACCACTGGTCCTGAAGGAAGAAAGCGAGCTCTTTCTGGTGGAACGCGGCCCGGCCCGCTTCGTCTGCGGACAGACCCCCGACTCCGCCGAACTGCCGGTACTCTGACCAGTTGCCGGCGAGAAAGTCCGCCTTGTTGGTGAAAATGAAGACGCCCCGCCAGTTGCCCTTGAAGATCTGGTCGATCGATGTGTCGTTGTACTCGCCGCCCCCTTTGATCACGTGCTCCTTGAGTAGATACGTCACCGTGTCGCCGATTGCTTCGCGCTTGGTGGTGGAAAGGATCGGAAGAAACCCGACCTCGCCGTAGCGCACGGAAGTCGAGCCCAGCGTGACCTGGATCTCCGGGAGGTCGAGTCCTTTGTCCTGACGCGGTGTGTCCTCC
>DASWIB010000010.1:0-16684 GCA_036397915.1 Thermoanaerobaculia bacterium
ACTCGATGCTCCCGCGGGAAAAGACGCCGGAGGAGGCGACGTACCGCGTGTCCGCGCCCACCGTCGCCGAGAGCTTTCCCGCGGTCGCCGCGCATCTCGATCGCCTCGCGCAGTTCCGGGCCGAGGTATACGGGGCCCTCGTGCCCGGGGGTGCGACGGCGGAGAGTCGAAGACAGCGCGACGCGCGCCTGCGCGACGTGGCACGCCGCTACGGGCTCCCCGCCGGGGGGATCGGTGGGAGCTGACCCGGCGAGCGGCCGGAGGGACGGGTGAACGGCATCTCCTTCTCCCCCGGTGGAGGGCCGCGGTGAAGGGGATCTCCCTCTCACTCCGGGAGAGGGCGGGGGTGAGGGGTCTTATTTTCGCCGCCATGCTCTCGATCACTTCTCCGGCGCCTGCCCAGTTCCTCTCGAACCTCGAGCCGGACAGACCGATTGCCGTCGAAGATGCCGCCCCGATCCCGTTCCGGGCGCTCTCGGTCGGCGTCGACTGGACTTACAACCTCCGCCGAGGCGGTTTGAACGATCAGGGGCCGGGGTTCACGGCCACCTACGGCGCGCTGAGAAACCTCGAGATCGGCGCGGTGCAGCGCTACGTGACACGCCCGGGCAGGAACGCCTTGCGCGGGATCTCGTCGGGGGACCTCACGCTGCACGCGCTCTACGGCCTCGTGGAGGAAGGCGCGCGCCGGCCGGCCCTCGCCGCCCGCGTCGGTATCGTGTTCCCCACCGGCCTCGACTCGCGAGGCACCGACATCGAGCTCGGCGCGGTCGCCACGCGCTCGTTCGATGTGCTGCGTCTCCACGCGAACTTCCAATGGACCCGGCTCGGCGACACGGTGCCGACCGAACGCACCGACCGGCTCCAGGGAGGACTCGCCGTTGACTTTCTCGCGAGCGGCCGCGGCCGCACGGACACTCTGCTCCTCGCCGCCGTCATCGTGCGCTCGAGCCTGGTCCTTCTCGGCGACGACATCGTCGACTTCGAGATCGGCGCGCGCCAGCGAATCGGGATCCAAACGATCGTGTTCGGCTCGCTCGGCTCGGTCGTCTCCGACGGACCGGACCGCGCCCGCCTTCGAGCGCGGATCGGGATTTCGCACGTCTTCTGAGACAGAAGTGTCCGATATAGTCTCCGCGATCTGTCGGCGGGGAACCTTGCGGTCCCCCGCGCCCCCGAGCCCCTCGGGAAAACGAACGTGAGCTTCCGCGTCTTCGACTGCCACGTGCACGTCCAGCCTTGGGAACAGTTCCGGCCGTCGAGCCGCGCGACGATGACGCACGGCCGCACCGACGGCGATCGGCTCGAACGCGTGATGAGAGATCCCGCGGAGCTGCTCCGCCTGATGGACGAGCAGGGGATCGACCGTGCGGCGCTCATCAACTACGTCGCGCCCGAGGTGATCGGTTTCGACGAGTCGGTCAACCGATGGGTCTCACGCTACGTCGCCGGCCACGAGGACCGTCTGGTCGCCGTGGGCTCCGTCCATCCCGCCCGGACGCGGGACGCCCGCGCCGACACCGCACGGCTGTTCGAGGAGCTCGGCATCCGGATGCTCAAGGTCCACCCGCCGCACCAGCTCGTCGCCGCCAACGACTACGTTTCGGGAAACGACGCTCTCGCCGCGATCTACCGCACCGCCGAGGAGCGCGGCCGGCCCGTCATGATCCACACGGGGACGTCGGTCTTCCCCGGAGCGCGCAACCGCTTCGCCGATCCGATGGCGGTCGACGACGTCGCGGTGGATTTCCCGCGACTCTCGATCGTCCTCGCGCACGCCGGCCGCCCGCTGTTCACGGACACGGCGGTCTTTCTGGCGCGGCGGCATCCGAACGTCTCCCTGGACCTCTCGGGGATTCCGCCGCGCAAGCTCCTCGAATACCTGCCGCGCCTCGAGGAGATCTCCGACCGCTGCCTGTGGGGAACGGATTTCCCGAGTCCCGGCATCGCTTCGATGCGAAAGAACGTCGACGATTTCCTCGCGCTGCCGCTCTCCGACGGCGCGAAGCGGCGCATCCTCTTCGACAACGCCGCGGCGCTGCTGCCGCGTTAGGACGTTGAAGGCCTGGCGTCGAGATTCAGGAGTGGTGTCCGGCAATCTCTTGGCGGGGGACCTTGCGGTCCGCGAACCCCGGGACGTCGAGAGTCGAACGGACCCTAAAAACGAAGCTGATCGCTTCGTTTTACGTTTTCGGTTTTATACGATCCCCCTCAATGCGAGTCCTCGTGGTGGGCGCGGGCGTCATGGGCCGCGGGATCGCGGGCCTCTGCGCGCTCTCGGGCCACGAGACGCTCGTCTTCGACGCCGATCCCGAGGCGCAACGTCAGGTCCGAGGATCGATCGAGTCGTCCTGGCGACGCGCCCTCGAGCGCGGGAAGATCGCGAGGGAGACGATCGAAGACGCCCACCGGCTGCTGCGGGTCGCCGTCCACCTCCGGGAAGCGGCAAACGTCGACTTCGCCGTGGAAGCCGTGCCGGAAGCCCTCGATCTGAAAAGGCTCGTCCTGAGCGAGCTCGACGACCTCTGCAGCGAGCGCACGATCCTCGCGTCGAACACGTCTTCGCTCTCGATCACACGGATCGGCCGTGCGACGGGAAGACGGGACCGGGTCGTGGGGATCCACTTCTTCAACCCCGTGGCGGCGATGCCCCTCGCCGAGGTGGTGCGTGGAGACGACACATCCGAGGAGACCGTGCAGCGGGCGCTCGAGTTCGTACGCACCCTGGGAAAAGTGGCGGTGCGCGTGAACGACACTCCCGGCTTCGCGACGTCGCGTCTGGGGGTCGCTCTGGGCCTCGAGGCGATGCGTATGGTCGAGGAAGGCGTGGCGCAGCCGGAGGACATCGATCGAGCGATGGAGCTCGGCTACGGCCACGCCATGGGGCCGTTGAAGACGAGTGACCTCGTCGGGCTCGACGTGCGCCTCGCGATCGCCGAGACGCTCGCCTCCGAGCTCTCCGGCGACCGCTTCACGCCGCCGGAGATCTTGAAGAGGATGGTCGCCGCGGGGCGGACGGGCAAGAAATCGGGAGAAGGCTTCTACCGCTGGGAAGGGGACCGGCCGATCCTCCGGGGCGAAGGCGAGCGGCCGGCGCACCCGGCCCTCGAGCCGAAGCGGAGGCGCGCATGAACGACCGGCGCAACCTGACCCTGGGAATCGTGCTGCTCCTGCTCGGAGCATTTTTCCTGCTCTCCCAGATGTTCCACTTTTCCGGCCCGGGCGTGATCCTCCTTCTCATCGGAACCATCTTCTTCGCACTCTCCGCAGCGCGCGGCTTCCGCGGCCCGCTCCTTCCGGGAGGGATTCTTCTCGGGCTGGGGGCCGGCTTCCTCCTCCGGACGCCGCTCGAGTGGCTGTTCCCCCACTGGGCGACGATCGTCCTGGGGCTCGGCGCGGGATTCCTCCTCGTGGCGATCCTCGACCGCGCCGCCGGGCGGGACCGGCGGCCTTCGCCGATCCTTCCCGGCGTGATGCTGGTCGCGGTTGCAGTCTTCGGCGCGCTCGCGCAGCGCACGCCGGTGCTCGACGTACTCCGCCAGGTTCAGGACCTGTGGCCATGGGCGCTCGTGCTCGCCGGGATTCTCCTGGTCGGCCAGGCGTTGCTGCGAAGGCGCGCCTAGTTGTCATTCCGAGGAGCGAAGCGGTCCTGAGGAGCGTAGCGGTCCTGAGGAGCGAAGCGACGAAGGAACTCTCTGCTTCCAATAGGAGATCCTTCGCTTCGCTCAGGATGACCGCTGCGCGGTCAGATCCCTCGCTTCGCTCGGGATGACAGAAGCTACGACAGATCGAGCAGCTTCGGCACAGGTGGTCGGGCAGCGGCCGGCGGCGTCGAGCGGGTGACCGAAAGCAGCCGCGCAGTCAGGAAAAGGATCGCGAGCGCCACCACGAGAACCGCCCCGAAGAACCCGGTCGCGAGGCGGTGATATCGATCGAGCAGGATCCGCGAAGGATCGGCTGCCGGCAGGTTGTCGATCAAACCGGGAGCCTCCTGCCGGATCCGATCCATCGGGGGGATCAGAAGCTCGCTGATGACGAGAGCGGCGAAGAACCCCGCGACGGGAAGCCGCGTCAACAGGCTGCGGAGGAGGGTCGAGCGGAGGGCGGCGCCGCGCGTCAGCCACCAGGAGGTCGCGAAGAGAACCCCGAACGCGACTTCCGCCAGGACGCACGCGCCGGAGAGGACCGGGCCCGTGAGGCTCGCCGCGAGGTCTCGCGTCGGCAGGATGCGAAACGCCGCGGGAGCGACGATCGCTCCGAAGAACACGGCCGGACCGATCGCAAAGGCGATCGCCGCGAGGTGGAGGAAGAGAGCCGGTATTTCGAAGCGGCCAGCCCGCGAATAGTCCGGGCTACTCGGGTGCATACTCGGCGCGGGTCGCGGGAATCCGCCCCGCCCGGGCAGCCCGGTCGAGCAGGGTCTGAACCGCGCGCCGCCCCTCCTCCCCGTAGTCCCGAGTCCAATCGTTGACGTACATCCGGACGAACCGGTCCGCGCGCGGGCGGTCGAGGCCGCGCGCGTAATCGAGCGCGTACGAGAGCGCGTCGTCGCGGTGCGCGAGGCCGTACTCGATCGAACGCCGGAGCGCCCGCGAGATGCGGCCGATCCTCTCGGGGCCGAGGTCGCGGCGCACGATGTTGCCCCCGAGCGGCAGGGGCAGCCCGGTCTCCTCCTTCCACCATCGCCCGAGATCGACCACCCGGGCGAGGCCGTCGTCTTCGAAGGTGAGCTGTCCCTCGTGAATCAGCAGGCCCGCATCGAAGTCGCCCGAGGCGACCGCGGGCTGGATCCGGTCGAACGCGATCTCTTCGGTGCGCGAGCCGGGAGCCCAGAGCGCGAGAGCCAGCGCCGCGGTCGTCCAGCGACCCGGGGAAGCGACGACGACTCTTCCCGACGCCACCTGCTCGCGGGAGAGCGGCTCCCGCGCTACCACGACGGGCCCGTACCCGTCGCCGAACGACGCTCCGTGGGAGAGCAGCAGGTACCGCTCGGCGAGGTAGGCGTAGGCATGGAAGGAGACCGCGGTGACGTCGAGCTCTCCCGCCATCGCCCGGCGGTTGAGCGACTCGATATCGGAAAGCTCCTGGGAGAAGACGAGGCCCTCGGTGTCGACCGCGCCGTGAGCGAGCCCGTAGAACATGAAGGCGTCGTCGGAGTCCGGGCTGTGCGCCAGGGTGATCGAAGTCACCCGTCGATTCTAGCCGCGCGCTTGACATCGCATGCGAAGCGGCGGGAGAATGCCGGCAACGCGAACCGCTGAAGCAGAAATAGTTGTTGTATCCGGAACAGAAGTTCCTAGAATTGAATCGCCGGACGGGTTGCGGCCCATCCGGCGATCGGGACGTATGACCCGTCAATCGTTCGGCAGCGACAGACTGAAGGCGACACGCCCCTCCGAGGGGGCGGCAAAATTAGCACCTCGCCCCAAGGCTGTCAATCAGCTGTCGGGAGGGAGGTGACGTCATGGCTACGAAGAGAAAGGCCGCCAAGAAGACTACGAAGAAGGGCGGGAAGAAGAAGAAGTAAATCAAGGATTTACGAGAACCCACGAGACTTCGGTGGGGGCCTGCGGGCCCCCCTTTTTTTGCCTTGACTTTTCTCCTTTCTGGACAGTTCGGCCTCGCTCGCGAGCACTAGCTATATCAGTATTGATATAGTTTTCCGTTGTCGCTGCCCCACGTCCTCCTCGGCCTTCTCGCGAGCCAGCCGCGGACCGGCTACGACCTCGCTCGCGCGATCCGGGAGGAGATGGAGCCCGTCTGGAGATCGGAGATCTCCCAGATCTACCCTGCTCTCGCTCGCCTCCGCCGGGAGGGATTCGTCGTTCTTCGGGTGCTCGGACCGCGCCGCGGTCCCCACCGAAACCTCTACCGCGTGACCGCCGCCGGACGGCGGGAGCTTCGCCGCTGGCTTCTGGAACCCCCGCTCGCCCCCCGGGCAAAAGACGACGGTCTCGCCCGGATCGCCTTCCTCGATCTCCTTCCGGCGCCCGAGCGGCGCGCCGTGCTTCGCAGCTACGAAAACGTCCTCGCCGAGGAGGTCGCACGCCTGCGCTCGGCTCGTCCACCGGAGGGTTTCCGGCGGGAGGCAAGGGAGGGAGCCGTCGAGAAGCTCGAGGGCGCCCGGCGCTGGGCTCGCGCGCTCGCGGGCCGGTCCTCGCTCTCGCCGGCGGGGGACGTGGGAGCGCGGCCGCGCGAGAGCTCCGGGAAGAAGAAGTGAGACTCGGCGCCGTCGTTCTCGCCGCAGGACGTTCGCGGCGAATGGGGCGGGAGAAGGTCCTTCTTCCCTTCGGTCGATCGACGATGCTCCAGACGGTCCTGACGAAGCTCCGGCGGGCCGGCGTCGAACGACCTGTCGTGGTGCTGCGCTCCGATTTTCCCGAGGCGGAGCGCCTTGCCCGCCGGGCCCGCGCGCAGGTCGTGATCAATCCTCATCCGGAAGAAGAGATGCTCGTCTCGATCCGGCTGGGGGTCGAGACGCTCGCGGAGTCGGTGGATGCCTTCTTCGTCTGGCCGGCCGACCACCCGGCCGTTCGGCCGGCGACTCTCCTCGCCCTGGCCGCGCGCGCTTCGCGAGACGCCGCGGTCATTCCGGTGTTTTCCGGGGGCCGCGGACACCCCGCGCTCGTCGGAGCGGACCTCGTGTCGGAGATCGCGCGGATCCCGCCGGAGGAAGGTTTGCGCCAGCTGTGGCGCACGCGCCGCGACGCAGTGCGGGAAGTCACAGTCGACGATCCCGGCGTGCTCGAGAACCTCGACGATCCCGAGTCCTACGATCGGGCGAGGCGGCGCGAGGGGGAATCGCCCGTGGAGTGAGGCCGGCACCTGCGGACGAGCGTCTGGTCCGTGGCTCACCCGGCGATCGGTGGTTTTGCCTCGACCGAGCCGTACGGCTGCTCCGAGACGCTCCGCCGTGCCGGCCCGGGCGGCTTCCCCGTACTGCCCGACGAGTGTACGGAGGGTCGTAACTGCTTCGAGCCGGCCTACCGATCGCGGGAACCCGAGTCCTGACCCGGGACAAAGCGCGATAATCGGGCCGAAGATGGTCCGAGCCTCGAACGTCGCGCGGGTCGTCGTCCTGCTCCTCGTCGCGGCGGGCGGCGCAGCGCTTTCGAACGTCGCCGCCTCCGCGCAGAGAAAGCTGGCGTGGGTGGGAAGCTATCCGCGCGCGCTCGACGTCGCCGCCGCCGGATCGGAAGATCAGGTCAAAGCGCCCACACCGGCGGCCTCCCCGCCGGCGGCAAACCCGGCGAGTCCGGCGCTGACGGAGAGCGGACCGGCCGCTTCGGTGGCCGGCGGCTCGATTGCCGTCCCCGCTTCGACGCCGGGCGCCGGATCGGCTGCGGCGGTCGGCGATCTGGAGACCGACCTCACCCGGTCTTTTCCGCCTCACCCCGACAAGCCGGCGGTCGATATCACGCCGGAGGACGTCCAGCGGCTCTACCGCCGCAAAGCGCTCTTCCTCGACGCCCGGCGATCCTCGGTCTACGCGGAGGGACACATTACGGGAGCGCGGAGCTTCCCGGTCTGGGAAGCGGACATCGGGAACCGGGTCAAAGGACTGTACGAAGAGGGCATCGACCAGAAGCAGCCGGTCGTCATTTACTGCAGCGGCGGCAACTGCGAGGACTCCCACATGCTCGCCGAAAAGCTCTACATGGTCGGGTTCGACAACGCCCTCATATACAGGGAAGGCTTTCCCGACTGGCAGAAACGCGGGCTTCCGGTCTCGAAGGGAGCAAAGCCCTGAGACGACGGCTGTCGGAGTGGTGGAGCCATCCCTGGCTGACGGTCCGCGTGCAGATCGCGCTCGGCGCGGTGTTCGTCGCGTCGGCCCTCCCGAAGATCTCCGACCCTCCCGCCTTCGCTCACATGATCTACAACTACCGGCTCGTGCCCGGAGGATTGATCAATGGGATGGCGCTCGTGATGCCGTGGGTCGAGCTCGTCGCCGGAGCGACGCTCATACTCGGCGTGTGGAAGCGGGAGGCGGCGTTGGTGGTCGGTGCCCTGCTCCTCGTGTTCGTCGTCGCACTCGGAGTGAATCTCGCTCGAGGTCACGCGGTGGACTGCGGCTGCTTCAGCGTGCGATCCGCGGGGAAGACTCACGATGAAATGCTGTCCGACATGCGATGGGTTCTCATCCGCGACGTCGGGCTGTTGCTTCTGACCGCGCAGGTGCTTTCGGCCACCGCCCCGAGAGCCGCGTCGAGGTGGACCGCGGGAAGATAGGCGGCCGGAAATTCCCTGTCGGCGAGGCGTCCCCCCACCTCGCCCACCCCCGCTTCCGACGGGAAAGGGCGCCGGTCGCGCCATAACCGGCGCGACCTGCCGGGACGTCTCAGAGGGCCGCTCGCGAGGGCGGGACGAAGCGGGGAACCGGTCTCATCCGAAGGTCCATGAGGACCTGTCGCGCGGCCGCTTTCAGGGTCTCGAGCACGCCGTACCCCGACAGGGCCGCCGCCTCCAGTGTCGGCTCCCCTTTGATGTTCAGCCGCGTCCTGAGCTCTTCCGTCGTGAGCGCGGTGGGGAGGTCCCGCTTGTTCAACTGCAGAACGTAGGGGATCTCGGCGATATCGCGGCCGTAGCTCTTCAGGTGAGCGTCGAGATTGCGGACGGATTCGACGTTCGCGTGCAGCCGCGCTTCCTGGGAGTCCGCGACGAAGACGATCCCGTCCGAGCCCCGGAGGACCGCCCGGCGGGCGGCATCATAAAAGACCTGTCCCGGCACGGTGTAGAGGTTCAGCCGCGCCCTGAAGCCGCGCAGCGGCGCGAGGTCGACCGGAAGAAAGTCGAAGAAGAGCGTCCGGTCCGTGTCGGTCGAGAGCGAGATCAGCCGGCCGCGCAGCTCCGGACGCGTCCGCTCCGCCAGGAACCGCAGGTTCGCCGTCTTGCCGCCCAGGCCCGGACCGTAATAGACGATCTTGCAGTGGATCTCGTGGGAGGCGAAGTCAACGAAAGCCATGCGGGGTCAGGTCTTCACTGATACGGAAGGCGTTCGACAAGAGAAAGTGCCCTTGCCATCATCGCGAAGCGATGTGGCAAGTGGAGACCTGACCCCGTATGTGGCAAGTGGAGACCTGACCCCAGTGAAGTCACTCGGAGAAAAGCCGATCGATGTCCTCGTCGGTGATCTCGGCGAGCAGGGGCTCGATCCCGGACTGCAGCACCGGCTCCCGCTCCAGTCGATCCGTGATCTCCCGGAACGCCTGCGTGAGCTCGGCCGACGACTGACGAACCCGGAGCCGTACGAGCCCGAGCGAGGTTCGGTCTCCGAAGATCACGACGAGAATCACCTTTCCGGAGACGATCGAGACGTAGATGTTCTCCTTCTCCCCTTCGTGCAGGAGAACCGAGAATTCCCGCTCTCCCAGGATCCGTGCGAGGCCGTCGGTCGCCGCGACATTGCCCGCGGTGAGCGATGCGAGTGCCGTCATATCGAGGGCATCGACCTCTCCCACGAAAGCGATTCGCTGACCGTTCTTGTCCACGAGGAGGACGACACTCGCCCCCGACTCATGCCGGAGCCGGCGAAGGATCTGCTGCAGCGCGTGGAAGTCCTCCTCGAAGAGGACGAGGTCAGCGGGGGACATCGACCAATTGTAACGGCGAACCTCGGCGTCAGAGCTCTCTTCGATTCTCCAACGACCTGGCCCGTCAGAGTTCTCTTCGGTTCTCCAATGACCTGGCCATTGTCACTTCGTCGGCGTACTCGATGTCGCCTCCGACCGGCAGACCGAATGCGATCCGCGTGACGCGGACCCCCGAGGGCTTCAGGCGGCGGGCGATGTAGAGCGCCGTCGTCTCTCCCTCGACGTTCGGATTCGTCGCGAGGACGACTTCCTTCACCTCCGGAGTCACCCGACGCATGAGACCCTCGACGTCGATCTCCTCGGGGCCGATCCCCCGCAGAGGCGAGAGGGCTCCCCAGAGGACGTGGTAGCGGCCCCGGAACTCCCGCGTTTTCTCGATCGCCGCGACGTTGCCGGGCTCCTCGACGACACAGAGGAGCGCGGGATCGCGCTGCGGATCCGAGCAGATGTCGCAGGGATCGGACTCCGTCAGCGTGTTGCAGGTCGAGCAGCGGCGGACGGCTTCCCGTGATTCCTTGATCGCGCCCGCGAGGCGCTCCGCCTCCTCGCGCGGAGAGCGCAGGAGGTAATAGGCGAGCCGCGCGGCGCTCTTCCCACCGATTCCCGGAAGCCGCTGAAATTCGGAGACGAGGCGATCGAAGCCCTTGAGCTTCATGTCGTGAGCCGGAAGCCGGGAGCCGGAAGCGGGGCCTCTGTACCGGGTCTCCAGCGGTTCTGCAATCGTTCTCCGGCTTTCTTCGGCCTACGGCTTCGGGCTACCGCCTAACGTCCCGGCAGCATCCCGCCCAGCATGGCCGAGGTCTTCTTGCGGACCGCCTCGTCCACCTGGCGCCCCGCGTCCCGCAGCGCGGCAAGCACGAGATCCTGGAGCGTATCGACGTCGGACGGATCGACAGCGGAGGGATCGATCCGAACGGCGACAACCTCCTTCGCGCCCGTCATTTCGATCCGAACGAGCCCACCCCCGGCCGAACCTTCGAGGCGTAACGCGTCGAGCTCGGCCTGCACTTTGCTCTGCATCGCCTGAGCCTGCTGCATCATCTTCTGGATGTTCATGCGACAGATTTACTTAACTGCCTTACGGGGAGCAGATTCATGTGTCACGGAGACGTCAAATAAATCTGTCCCCTCACTCCTCTTCCTCTTTCACTTCCGTCAGCTCGGCTCGGAAAAGCTCCATCGCCGAACGCACCACCGGATCCGTCTCCGCCCGGCTCGTCGCGTGCTCGCGGGCGATCGTGGCGCGAGGGACTTCCTGCGCCGCCTTTCCCAGGTCGCCGTCGGCCGGGGGTCCCGTCTTCAAAGTCACGCGGATCGGTCGGCCGAAGGCCTCGGTCGCGACGTCGGAGAGGAGCTTGCGGGTCGGCGGCTCATCGAGCGCTTCCTTGGCCGCCGCCTTGTCGATGCCGAAACGGAGGACGAGCTCATCGCCATCGACCGCGGTGGATTCGGCAAGGCTGACTTTCGCCGCGGTGACCCGGCGGCGGGAGCCGAGGATTTCCGCGAACCGGCGCATTGCCTGATCGTCGCCCCGCGGCGCGACGGAGCGCGGCGCCTCCTCCGGCTCGGCTTCCACCGGAACGAGCGAAAGGATCCGCGGCCCTTCCCCCTCTTTCACGGCCGACGGCTCCGGCAGGGGCACCCGCATTGAAATCGCACCCGAGAGCGCCTGCTCGAGCGCCTTCAACCGCGGGAGCTCGGCCAATTTGAGGACGAGCATCTGGAGCACGAGCCCGGGCTCCTCCGTACGGCGGCCGAGCTGGTCCGATTCGATCGCGAGCGACAGCGCTCGCAGCAGGTTCTCGTAAGGCATCGCGCGGGCGAGCGCGAGGAGCCGGTCGCGGTCGCCTTCGGGCACCTCGGGGGAAGCGCCCGCCGACAGGAGCAGCAGCCGCCGGAGAAGAGCAATGAGCTCCTTCATCACGTGCCGGGGATCCTCTCCTCCCTCGGAGAGCTTCGACAGGCTGGCGATCGCCGCGCCCCGGTCTCCGGAAGCGATGCCCGAATACACCGCTTCGAGCAGCTCGCGATCGACGAGCGCGAGGATCTCGGCGCACACCGCCTGGTCGAGGTTTCCGCGGGAGAGCGTCGCGGCCTGGTCGAGCAGGGAAAGCGCGTCCCGAAGGCTTCCCTCCGCGGCGGCGGCGAGCGTCTCGAGAGCTTGCGGCGTCGCCTGGATTCCCTCCTCGCGCGCGACGCGCTCGAGATGGCGGGTGATCTCCGCGACCGAGAGCGCGCGGAACGTGAAGCGCTGGCAGCGCGAGACGATCGTCGCCGGGATCTTGTGCAGCTCCGTGGAAGCCAGGATGAAACGGGAGTGCGGCGGCGGCTCCTCGAGGGTCTTCAGCAGCGCGTTGAACGCCTCGGTCGTCAACATATGGACTTCGTCGATGATCGCGATCCGATAGCGATCGCGCTGCGGAGCGTAACGGACGGTTTCGATCAGCTCCCGCGCGTTCTCGATCTTGCGGTTGGAGGCGCCGTCCATTTCGTGGACGTCGAGCGAGTCGCCGCGGGCGAGGATCTCCCGGCAGGAGGCGCACTCGCCGCAGGGATCCACGGTCGGACCGCGATCGCAGTTCAAGCACCGGGCGAGAAGCCGCGCGGTCGACGTCTTCCCGACGCCTCGAGGCCCGGTCAGCAGGTAGGCGGGCGCCACACGCCCTTCCGAGATGGCGTTCGTGAGGGTACGCGCGACCGCGTCCTGGCCGATCAAGTCCTGGAACGTCCGGGGGCGCCACTTGCGGGGGAGAGAAAGGTGCATCCTCACCGTTGGAATCGTGTTGGGACCCTGCTGAAGGACCGATTCTTCCGTGAAAGCTCTCCGGCGGCCGAAGATGGATTCAGGTTGACCTGCGGCGCCCGGTGGCGCCTCCTGATCGCTGCTTCCTTCCGGATCTGACGAGGTTCGGAGGCTTCCGTCGCACAGGGCCCGAACCCATCTCCGCCCGCCGGAAAAGGGATTCTATCCGAATCGGGAAACGGGAAACGACCTCAGGACTCAGGACCAGGCGTCCGACCTCCACAGCAGCGCCACGAGAACCGCAACACCCGCGGCAAACCCGACGATCGAGTCCAATCCCTGGAATGTCCCGGCCGGAAATTTCGGCCAGACGCCTGTTTCGTCGCCGATCGTGTAGACGAGCGAAAAGAGCGCGAGCCAGAGGAGGCCGGCCACCGCGAGCCGCGCCGAAGGGAATGCCGGCTGCGAGCCCGGAGTCTCCATCAGCTCCCGCTCTCGCGCTGCGTCCGCGCGCGCACGAAGGCGAGGACGGACCGGGCGAGATCGGCGGGGATCTCCTCGGGCTTCAAGAGCTTCAGAGCCTTGCCCGTCGCCCGGTAAGTCGTCAGGAAGTGCACGCACGGCGGACACATGTCGATGTGTCGCTCGAAGTCCGCTCGCTCCTCCGAAGTCATCACCCCATCCTCGTACTCGATCAGGAGGTCAAGGATGACCTTCTTGCAGGTCCAGTCGGTCATCGGGGAACCTCTTCACGGGCGGGGGCGCGTGAGATTTCTCCCAGCCGCTGGCGGACGTACAAACGGGCGCGATGGAGCCTTGACTTGAAGGCCGGAATCGAGATCTCGAGGATTTCGGCGATGTCGGCCGTGCTCATCTCCTCGACGTCGTACATCCAGATCACGTCGCGATAGGCCGGTGGAAGCTCGGCGATGAACTCGCCGGCGCGGGCGGCGAGGTCCCGCGCGATCGCGCCGTCCTCGATCGAAGTGCTCCAGTCGACGACCTCGGGCGAGGCGAGATGCCCATCGGAGGAGAACCGGGGAAGGTAGTCCTGGAAGAGCTTCGCCGTCGCCGAACGGCGCCGGCGGGCGCGGCTGTACGCCTGGTTCAGGGCCACGCGATAGAACCAGGAAAAGAACTTCTTCGACTCGTCGAAGGTCCCGATCTTCCGGTGAAGGGTCAGAAACGTGTCCTGGGTCGCCTCCTCCGCGTCCTCCGCGTTGCGCAGGACGCCGTAGGAGAGCGAATAAACCCTCGCGTGGTAGCGCTCGACCATCTGTTCGAAAGCACCCTCATCGCCCGACTTGATGCGCCGCACCAGGTCGAGGTCGCTCGGCTCGGCGCCGTCTCCCGACGAGGCCGGCCGCGTCGGTTCGGGTGCGGCAGTCCCCGGACTGCTCGCCGCCGGAACCGGTCCGACGGGACCGGCGCCCGGCTCCTCGTCGGGCGTTTTCATGGGGAAAGACGTCCCGGAGCGCGCCAGAGATTCAAGAGAAGGAGATTCTAACGTCGGCAGAAAGGGAGGGACGAGTGCCGGGCGAAGCCGGAAAGCCCAGTGGCGGAGAGGGAGGGATGACCGCCGGGCGAAACCGCGATAGTCATGGCGGAGAGGGAGGGATTCGAACCCTCGGTGCCTTTTGGGCACACACGCTTTCCAAGCGTGCTCCTTAAGCCACTCGGACACCTCTCCGGGGCGCGAAATCGTACAACACCGAGCGAATCAGCGCGCTTCCTCCCCCAGGCTGCGCAGCGTCTCGTAGCTGTAGATCCCGTCGTTGTGGCCGTCGGCCCACGTGATCTGGAGCGCGTAGGCGCCGACCGGGCGGTGCGAGACGAGCTGGAAGGATCGTTCGGTCAGCGGCCGTTGCGGTCCCCGGTAGACGTTGCCGAGGAGGTCCCGCTCCCCGCGGCACATCGCGCAGGGACAGTTCCGGCGCAGCATTTCGAGCGGGAGGTAGTCCTCGCGCCCGTCCTCCCAGACGATGGCGAGCTCGTTTCCGACGGCAACGACGTCGCGGGGCGACGGGATGGCCATTTGCTATCGACTCCGAATCTTCCTCCAGAGAGCTTCGCACTCGGGTGGAAGCTCTGTGAGCCTTTCCTCGACCTCCGCCAGGAGAGCCTCACGATCGCCCGCGGCGAGAAGCTGTTCGACGTCCCAGGCGTCCTGGAGGCCACCCGCGAAGAGCTTGAGGAGGATCAGATCCCCCGCCCGGACAACCGGCACGAGGACTTCGCCGCCGAGGAGCCGCTCGGCGCGCTCGACGATGTCCTGCTGCCACGGGTGCCGCCCGACGATGATGTCCACAGAACGCTCTCCGGCCGCGCGCAAGCGTACGACTCCCGCGAGTGGATCCTCGATGTCTCCCCGCCGGACCTCGACGTCCACCCCCCCGCGGCGAAGCTCTTCCCAGCGGCGCGGGTCGAAGACCGACGTGTCGGTGGTCAGGAGGTCGAGGTCGAGGGTCGCGCGGCTGACGCCATGCACCGCCATGGCCCCGGCTCCAATCAGGGCGTGGGAAACGCTCGCGGCCTCGAGCGCAGCGAGGACCTGCGCGAGGAGCCTCAAACCGGCTCGTCGAGACAGCGAGATGGACGACGGCTCCTCCGGCGATTGCACTGGAGGATCGCTGCCGCCTCCGGGCGGTCGATCCCTCGAGCCGCAGCGAAAAAGGTCACGTCGTCTTCTCCCAGGCGGAACGCGAGGGCGAGTCTGTCCGACACGGTCATCCGGCGCACCTGCTCGCGTTGCTCTTCCCGGAGTCGATCCGTGACGGACGTCATGATCAGACGAGTATAGGTTCCGCTCGACGGCGCGACACGATCGCTCTCCGGAAGTCCGCGGGCTTGCCACGAACCTGCTCGGGCGACATGTAGCCCATCGTGCCGAGCACGACGCCGGGTTCCGTGCCAACGCTGCCGGTCGGAAGATTGGTCTCCGGTTCCTGACTCCTCTCGGACTGCTTCAGCTTCGCCAGCCCGAAGTCGAGGATCTTGACCCGGCTGTCCTTCGTGACGAAGAGGTTCTCGGGCTTGAGGTCCCGGTGCACGATGCCCTTCTCGTGCGCCGCCGCGAGCCCGCGGGCGATCTGGATCGCATAGTCGAGCGCCTTGCGGGTCGGCAGCGGTCCCACGGCGAGGCGGCTGCGCAGCGTCTCGCCCTCCAGGAGCTCCGCGACGACGTAGGGCGCTCCGTCGTGTGAGCCGATGTCGTAGACCGCCGTGATGTTCGGGTGGTTCAAGAGCCCCGCCGCCCGCGCCTCCTGCTCGAAGCGGCGGAGCCGGTCCGGGTCGTTCGAGAACGACGCCGGCAGGACCTTGACCGCGACGTCGCGCCCGAGCCGGGGGTCCTTCGCGCGGTAGACCTCTCCCATCCCGCCCGCGCCGAGCGGCGACACGATCTCGTACGGACCGAGCCGCATCCCGGACGCGAGCGTCACTTCAGCGCCTCGACCAGATAGAGGTCGGAGAGAGTTCGGATGTAGACGAAGGCGTACGCCTTCCCGTCGGGCGTGGGAACCGCCCGGACGATCTCCGAGACGCCAGCCGAATCGCGGGGCATCAGCTCCTGCCAGAGCTCCTTCTGTCCGGTCGCGGGGTCGTATCGGTAGACCCGCGCCGGAGCTTCGCGGCGAAACACATAGAGCCGTCCGTCGTTCGTCCAGCCGACCAGCCGGTCGAGACCCGTCAACCCCGGGAGCGGCGTCGGCTCGCCTCCCTCGAGCGGATAGAGGTACAGCCGGTCGTCGGGCCCGCGAACGGCGACCACTTTCCCGTCGGGAGAGATGCAGTTGACGAAGAGACGGTACCCTTCCGGCGTGATCGCGCGGGCCTTGCCGCCCGCGAAATCACGGATGTAAAGACGGACAGCGCGTCCCGGCTCCGTCGCTTCGACCACGATTCGCTTCCCGTCGGGTGTCCAATCCCCCTCCCGGACCTTCAGACCCTCCATCGCGATCCGCCGCGCTTGTCCGGTACCCGTCGGATAAGCGACGAGCTCGGCATCCGTGGTGCCGCGGACGATTCCGAGCGCCCACTTTCCGTCGGGTGAGAGCGCGATCGGGCCTCCCTCCCCGAGACGGACGGCGGGAGAACCATCGGTCCCACGCACGTAGAGCGAATAGCCTTCTCCGCCTCCCTCCCCGGCCTCCGCAAAGAGAATGGTCCTTCCGTCAGAAGAGAGGGATCGCAGGAGAGACCAGTCCAGCCAGGAGAGATCACGCTCCTTATCTTCCCCCGGAGCGCGCGCGATGATTCCTGCGCGCAGGACATCGTGGGAGACCAGGGCTACGCCGTCATGGGAGACGTCCTGCAGCGTCAGGTTCCCGGTCACCCGCGAGAGCAGTCG
>DASWIB010000011.1:0-20666 GCA_036397915.1 Thermoanaerobaculia bacterium
GCCTTCTTCGCGAGCGTCCCGATGACGTCGTCGGCCTCGTAACCGGGGAGCTCCAGCACGGGAATCTTGTAGGCGTCCAGGATCTGCCGGATCGCGGGGAGCTGGGAGGCGAGGTCATCGGCCATGACCGGCCGGTTGGCCTTGTACTCGGCATAGGCGTCGTGCCGCACCGTTCTCTGCGGTCCGTCCCAGGCGACCGCGAGATAGTCGGGGCCGTGCTCCCGCAGCATCTTCCGCAGCATGGTCACGAAGCCGTAGATCGCGTTCGTCGGGCGCCCCGCGGAGGTCGAGAGACGCTGAATGGCGTGATACGCCCGGTGGATGTTCGACATCGCATCCACCAGGTAGAGCTTCGGAGGGGCCTCGGTCATTCCGGACCGGATTCTAGAGTTTGTCCGAGAAATCGTCGGCGGGGGACCTTGCCGTCCCTCACACCTCGAGTCGGAGGCTTCCGGCTCCTCCTGGGAAGTCGCCGGGTGAAGAAACCCCAATGGAATCGCGGTCGCGGACCAGGCACTCGGCGACAAAGCGCCCGGAAATCGAAGGGGACTTTCCGCGGAAGCGGAACGCGGAGAGAAGGTTGCGCGCGAGGAGGAGCCGGCCAAAAAACGAATCGCGCAGCCCGTTTCCGGTGCCGCGCGATTCAATTAATCAAGAATAGCAAACGAGCACGCCGCTGTCAAGTCGAGAATCGCGAGGGGCGTCGCGTACGGAAGCTACGGAGGCTCAGTGAGTTCCAAAGATCGTCCGAGAGCGAGAAGAGTGACCGAGCATCCGTGGGTGGGGCCTTGCGGTCCCCAAACTCCTAGAAGCGCGAGCGAACGGCGGCAAGCACCTTCTCGCGCACGCGACTCGCCTCCCGGCCGACGCGCTCGGATTCTTCGGTGAGTCGCACGGCGAAGCCGGGGTCGTCCGCGCCGCCGAGGTTGATCGCCACGTTCAATAGGGCCGCCTGGACGGCGGTCTCCAGCAGAAGGGCCGCCGCGCCCGCGTCCGAGGCAGCGTTCGGGTTCCCCCTCTCGGCGAGCTCGGGCAGATGGCCGAGGAGCGCCGCCGCTTCGCGCGCCGTGCGCATCGGAACCTCGGCGGCAAGTCGGTTCGACTCCGCCATGGCGCGGACGCGCGCCGAGCGCTCTTCGTCCGACCCTTTCGGCAGCCGCCTCGCGGCGACCACCGCGTCGTAAGCATCGGAGTCCTCCTGGGCCAGGCGGAGAAACCGCTCCCGGGCGAGCGTCGAGGCCTCGCCGATCGGACGAACGGCGTCGTGCGATGCGGCGTACTTGTCCTTCGAGAGAGTCAGGGCGGCGACCATTTCCGCGAGCGAGGCTCCCATCGCCCCCGCGAGCGCGGCAGCCGTGCCCCCGCCGGGCGTCGGCGCTTCGGACGCGAGCGTCGCGACGAGGTCTTCGAAAGAAAGTTTCTCGAAGTTCATCGGCTATTCGGGACTCGAGGCCAGGAGTATGTCCGAGTAATTTTAGCGGGGGACCTTGCGGTCCCCCCGAACCCCCTGGGGCCCGGGACTCACGAGCCGGCCGTCTCGCACCACGGCCGAAACGAGGTTGACCCCCCAATGGTAGACGAGGTGGCGATCGTCCGGTGCGTCGAGGACGACGACGTCGGCGGCTTTTCCCGCTTCGAGCGATCCGATACGGCGTGCCAGGCCGAGCGAGGCCGCCGCGTTCAAGGTCATCCCCGTCAGCGTCTCCTCGACGGTGAGACCCGAATCGAGGCACGCGTGCGCCGCGACCGACCCGAGCGACTCCGTGAAGCAGGTGCCGGGGTTCGCGTCCGAGGCGACCGCGACGGGGACGCCTGCCTCGATCATCGCCCGCGCGGGCGCCGGGTGCCTCCGCATCCACCACGCCGTTCCCGGGAGGATCACCGCGACGGTGCTCGCCCGCGCGAGGGCGGCGATCTCTTCCTCGCCGGCGAAGAGGAGATGGTCCGCGGAAGCCGCTCCGAGCTCCGCGGCGAGGAGCGCTCCGCCGGATCGCCCGAGCTCGTCCGCGTGGACCCGGAGGCCGAGGCCCGCGGCGTGCGCCGCTTCCAGGATCTTTCGCGACTCTTCGACGGTGAAGACCTCCGTCTCGCAGAACACGTCGCAGAACCGGGCGAGCTGTTCCCGAGCGGCGCGCGGCACGATCTCGTCGGCGACGATTCGGACCCACTCGTCGCGCCGTTCACGAAACTCCGGCGGAACTTCGTGGGCCGCGAGAAGCGTCGGCACGATCGCCGGGAGATCGCCCTCCTTACCGAGCTCCTGCAGAAGGCGCAACGCCCGCAGCTCGTCGTCGACGGTCAGGCCGTAGCCGGACTTCGCCTCGATCGTGGTCGTGCCGTGCGCGAGCATTGCCGAAAGCCGCCGGCGCACGGCCGAGGAGAGCTCGTCGTCGGTCGCCGCGCGCGTTGCCCGGACGGTCGCGAGAATCCCGCCTCCGGACGCGGCGATTGCGGAATAGCTCTCTCCCGCAAGCCGGCGGCCGATCTCCTCGCCGCGGTCGCCGACCCAGACGGGATGCGTGTGGGCGTCGACGAGACCGGGCAGAAGCGTCTTGCCCGTCGCGTCCAGCGTGACGTCTGCGGGGCGGTCCGCGTACTCGCGGCGATAGCCAGCCTCCGTCCCGACGAAGGTGAGCACTCCGTTTTCGGCGCGGACGGCCGGCTGCCGGATCCGCAGGATCTCGCCCTGAGCACGGCCACGCCGCGCGTCCGAACCAAGGGGCGTCGCGAGCGAGACGGCGCCGCGGATCTCGAGGCTGTGTGTCATCCCGGCGCCGCGGATTTCGAAGTCTCTGTCATCCCGAGCCGCCGAAGGCGGCGAGGGATCTGACCGCGAAGCGGTCATCCAAAGCCCTTCGCTTCCGCTCAGGACAGGCTCCGCGAAGGATCTCTTCCCTCAAATGGTGAGATCCTTCGTCGCTTCGCTCCTCAGGATGACAAGCTTCGTCGCTTCGCGCCTCGGAATGACACCTAGCCCGGATTCCTCCTCAGATACGACAGCGGCCGATCCTCCTCGTCCTGCTTGCGATCGAGGTCGAGGACCTGCTGGAAGAGCTCGACCATCTTCTGGACCTCCAGGCGGAAGTTCGCGCGCTGGAGCTTCAGATCGTGGATCGCCTTCTCGATCTCGGCGGCGCGCTGCAGCGCGTTGTGCGTGAGCCGCTCCGCCGAGTCCTCCGCCTCCCGGACCATGAGCTCGGCCTTCGTCTGTGCCGCCGCACGGATGTCGTCCGACGCGCGCTGGGCGGAGAGAAGCGTGTCCTTCAGGATGCGCTCCCTCTCGCGGTGCTCGGCGTTCTCCTCCTCGAGTCCGCGGATGCGTCCGAGGAGTCCGGCGTTCTCTCGCGCGAGCGCCTCCATCTCCTCAGCGGCCATGTCCAGAAAAGCCCCGACCTCCGTCGGATCGAGGCCTTTCCACTTGCGGGAGAAGCGATGCTTCTGGATCTCGAGGGGAGTGAGTCTCGTCGGCATGGTCATTCCTCCGGAAGTCAGTCGATCAGAAAAATCGGGCGGTGTTGAAGAAGAGATTCGAGAGAAACACCTTCAGGAACAGGATCAGCAGGATGACGATGATCGGAGAGAGATCGATTCCGCCGGTGCGCTGCGGCGGGAGAATCTTTCGGAACGGCCGCAGGATCGGCTCGGTCGTGCGGTAGAGGAACTGGACGATCGGATTGCGCGGGTCGGGATTCACCCAGGAAATAACCGCCGCGATGATCACGAGCCACTGAATGACCGTCAGGATCGCGAATACGACCTCGAGCGCCGCGCGCAGAAAAGCCCCGCCGACGTTCACGCTTCCAGGGGGTTCGGGGGACCGCAAGGTCCCCCGCTGAGATTACTCGGACGTTCTTGTCTCGGTCCAAAGAGGGCGGTGCCGATGCGGACCTCCGTCGAGCCCTCTTCGACCGCGACCTCGAAGTCGTGGCTCATCCCCATCGAGAGCTCCGGAAACGCGACCCCGAAACGGTCCGCCAGCCGTTCACGGATCTCGCGGAGCCGCCGGAAGTACGGACGCGACCGCCCCGGATCCGGATCGAAGGGCGGTACGGCCATGAGCCCGCGGACTTCCAGGTGCGGACAGGCGAGGGAGGCGCGAGTGAGCTCCTCGGCCGCCTCGGGTGAGGCGCCGGACTTCGTCGGCTCGTTTCCCAGATTCAACTCGATCAACACCGGCATCCTCCGCCCTTCGGCGGCGAGCAGTCCCTCCATCCGCGCGGCAAGTCGTTCCCGGTCGAGGCTTTCGATGGCTGAAAAGAATTGTAGCGCCGCCTTCGCCTTGTTCGTCTGGAGCGGGCCGATCAGCCGCCAGACGAGCGCCGGAAATCGGGACCGGACCGCCTCGATCTTGCGCGTGCCTTCCACGACCCGGTTCTCGCCGAAGAGCGTGAAACCGGCCCGCGCGGCGCGCAGGACGAGCTCGGTCGGATGCCCCTTTGTCACCGCGAGGAGCGCGACCTCGCCCGAATCGCGCCCGGCACGCTGCGCCGCCTCGGCGACCCGCGAACGGATCCCCTCGCGCCGGGACGCGAGCTCGTCTTCGGAGGGGAGGTCGTTCAAAACCGGGTGGATTTCTCGCTCGCGTCGGCGCCCTTGTTCGCGAGGCGATCGGCCCGCATGTTCTGCTCGCGCGGGATGTGCGAGATCGAGAATCTGCGGAAGCGCTTTGCCCGAAGGACCGACTCGGCGAGCAGCGGCTTCAGGTGCTCGGCGCGGACCTTGAAGTTCCCGCGGAGCTGTTCGACGAGCAGCCGGCTGTCCGAACGGATCTCGACATCGTCCGCGCCGGCTTCTTCGGCGCGTTCGAGCGCAAGCAACAGGGCACGGTACTCCGCGACGTTGTTGGTCGTCTGGCCGAGCGGCTCGTAGAACTCGAGGGTCGGCCGCTCCCGTTCCGGCTCGACGTAGACTCCTGCGCCCGCCGGACCCGGGTTGCCGCGCGCGGCGCCGTCGATCCAGGCGCGGAATCTCATGGGGTCAGGTCTCCACTTGCCACATTGCAGGCAAAGTGGCAAGACCAGCCCGGCTGGTCATCGGCGTCGCATTTCGTGAAGACCTGACCCCGCTCTTTCAGGACCTCTGCATGTCGTAATAGAGGATCCTCTTGCAGCTATCGCAGTAAGTGATCTCACGGCCCGCCTTCAGCGCCTGGACTGCGGCCGGCCGGACCTTGACGTGGCACGCGGAGCACGAGCCTCCGACGACCAGAGCGATCGCGAGACCCCCCTTCTTCTCCATCAGCCGCTGAAACTCGGAGCGGTCCCGCGGGTGCATGGAGGCCTGCAGGCGTCCGATCTCCTCCTGCGCGGAGGCGAGCTCGTCGTTGATCGCGCGCTGCGCGCTCCGCCAGTCTTTCAACCGCTCTTCGTGCTGCTCGGTCTCGAGCGGCAGGATCTCCTCGCGGCTCACGAGCTCCTTCGAAGTCTGGTCGATCTCCTCGTCGAGGTTAGACATGCGATCCTCGGCCGCGCGGACCAGCTTCTCGACTCCGTCGATCTCGTTCAAGACGGCGCCGTACTCGCGGCTGTTCTGGACGTTACGAAGCTGCGCCTGGTACTTCCGCAGTCGCTCTCTGTGCTCGGCGAGCTCCGCGTGCGCCCGCCGGCGCTCGACCTCCGCCTCGGCGCAGCGCTTCTTCAGCCGCGCGACGGCATCGACCTTCTCCTGATACTCGCGGTCGACTTCCACGAGCTCCGCAGGAATCGTGTCGCGTTGCCTCTCCCGCGCCTCGACGAACCGAATCCGGTCCTGGAGCCGGTACAGGTGCTCGAGGGGGGTGTTCATTCGTTTACCCCTCCCCGAGCCGGGAAGGCCTCAACCCCGGGAGAGACGAAAAAGGGTGTTCCGGCGGTGGAACACCCTCTCAGGAAAGACTTTTTCGTTTCGCTTCGGTTTCGCGCCCGACTCCTCAATCCCCTTTGCCCTCTCAATGACCTCTAGTGGGTCCACCCGGATTCGAACCGGGGTCTGACCGGTTATGAGCCGGTGGCTCTGGACCGCTGAGCTATGGACCCCGGCGCTCGAATGCGCCGTCAAATATATCCCAAAGCAGCCGGGGGGTCAGGTCTCCGCTTGCCACATATGGGGTCAGGTCTCCACTTGCCACATCGCTTCGCGATGATGGCAAGGGCACTCTCTCTTGTCGGACGCCTTCCGTATCAGTGAAGACCTGACTCCGCGATTCCTACCTGATGGTCTCCAGGAACGGCTTCAGCTTCTTCGCGCGCGACGGGTGCCGCAGCTTCCGGAGCGCCTTCGACTCGATCTGCCGGATCCGCTCGCGGGTCACGTTGAACGACCGGCCGACCTCCTCGAGCGTGTGCTCGGAGCCATCGCCGACGCCGAAACGCATCTTCAGGACCTGCTCCTCGCGCGGCGTGAGCGTCTTCAGCACCCGCCGCGTCTGGTCCTGCAGGTTCGAGACGAGGACCGAATCGATCGGCGAGAGAACCTGCCGGTCCTCGATGAAGTCCCCCAGGTGCGAATCCTCTTCCTCGCCGATCGGCGTCTCGAGCGAGATCGGCTCCTGGGCGATCTTCATGATCTTTCGGACCTTCGAGACCGGCATGTCCATCCGCTTCGCGATCTCCTCCGCGTTCGGCTCGCGGCCGAGCTCCTGCACGAGCGAGCGCGACGTGCGGGTCAGCTTGTTGATCGTCTCGATCATATGGACCGGAATGCGGATCGTCCGCGCCTGGTCCGCGATCGCGCGCGTGATTGCCTGCCGGATCCACCACGTCGCGTACGTCGAAAACTTGTAGCCGCGCCGGTGCTCGAACTTCTCGACCGCCTTCATCAGGCCGATGTTCCCCTCCTGGATCAGGTCGAGGAACTGCAATCCGCGGTTCGTGTACTTCTTGGCGATCGAGACGACGAGGCGCAGATTCGCCACGATGAGCTCGTGTTTCGCCTGATCGGCCTCCTCTTCGCCCTCGCGCACCATGCGCAGCGTCTTCTTGACGTCTTCGTGGGAGACCCCGAACTTCTGCTCGAGCTCGCGCAGAGTCTTGCGGTACTTCGCGATGCGCCGCTTGTAGAAGTCGATGCGAGTGGCGTTCTTCTCCTTCTTGAGAGTCGTCGCGTCCTGACGGATCGTCGACTCGGGCACCGACATCTGACGGTCGATGTCCTTCAGGATTCCGATCGCGCGGTTCAAGACGGCCGGAGTGAAGTCCGCGGCACGGATCAGCTTCGCCATGTCCGCGATCCGCTTGTCGATCGAAGCCTCGATGCGCGCGAGGGACTTCGTTCCCTTCTTGATCGTGCGCGCCTTGAACTTCATCCGCTTGATGTCTTTGTCGAGCGTGCCGATCTTCTTGAACGTGGCGAGCACCGTCTCGATGCGCTGCGCCGCGCGGTCGTCGAGGTCTTCGGCGTCCTCCGACAGGTTGACGAGCTCGTTGACCATGCGCGAGTCGCGGCCCGCGTTCTCGAGGAGCTTCAGGATCTCCTCGAGCACGACCGGGTTGTTCGCGAGCGCCTGGTAGATCTTGGCCTCGCCCTGCTCGATCCGCTTCGCGATGCGGACCTCGCCTTCGCGGTCGAGGAGCTTGACGGTCCCCATCTCGCGCAGGTACATCCGGACGGGGTCATTCGTCTTCTCGACCGCTTCGCGGGCCTCCTCGGCGGTCTCCGCGTCGAGCGCGGCGCGCTTTCTCGCCGCGCGGTCGGGATCGGTGACGATCTCGATGCCGAGGTCGAAAAAGCGCTCGTAGACCTGCTCGAGGTCCCGCGGGCTTCCGACGACCTCGTCGGAGAGCACCGTCTGGATCTCCTCGTAGAGCAAGTAGCCCTTGTCCTTCCCCTCCTTGAAGAGGATCTGGACTTCCGGGTACTTTTCCTCAATTACCAAGTTCGTTCCTTTCACCGGTTCTAGCGCCCCAGCTCGACGATCCGTTTCCCGATCGCCTGCGCTCGCTGCATCAGGCGTGACACTTCCTCGGGCTGTCCGGTTTCCTCGGCCCGACGAATTCCCTCGACGAGCGCACTCTGCTCCCGTTTCAAATACTTCTTCTCGAGCTCTCTCAACAGCCGCAGAACTTCCTCTTCCGTCGGGTCAGGGCTCTCATCGAGCGCCAGGCGGGAGACAAGAGAGATGTCGCTTGGTTCCCTAAGGTGAGCCAGGCAGCTGTGAAAATCAACCGTTCCCGAATCTCCACTGCGCCCCCGAAACGTCTCGACGAGCTCCCGCACGCCCGGGTGGGTGAGGTGTTCCGCCCGTAACTGACCCCGAATCAAGGAGATCTGCTCACCGCCGCGGATGAGCAGCCTGAGAAGCCTGAGCTCCGCCGGGGGTATCTCCCCGCCGTATAACACCGATCCATTCCCTTGCGTTCCCGGAGCTTCTCGGCCGGCCGGCCCTCCGGAAGGGCCCTCCGCCGGCGGGCGCGAAGCCACAACGGGCCGGGTCGTGGCGCCCGGCGACGGAGGCCGGGACGTGCGATTCACCGCTTCGCTCGCCCAGAGGACCTCCACGGGCATGCCCACGCCGAGCGACACGCGGCGGTACTCCTCGTACCGGAGAATCCGATCGGGGATGGAGGAGAGGATTTCCAGAATCGCTCGGATCCTGTCCTTTTTTTCCTCCGCGGAAAGGTGCGCCTCCGACGGCCGGACTTCCTCGAGAAGCCACGACAGATAGCCGGGCGCTTCCTCGATTCGCGCGGCGAGAGCCTCGGGACCCTCGCGCCGCCGGACGTCGTCGGGATCTTCGTCGGTCGGAAGCCGGGCGACGGAGACCTCGAGGCCCTGCGCGAGCAGGTGCGCGAGTGCGGCGCGAGCGGCGTTCCGTCCGGCGGAGTCGCCGTCGTAGCAGACGACGACCCGCGGCGCGAGGCGTTTCAACTTCGCGGCCTGCTCGGGGGTGAGCGCGGTGCCCATGGATGCGACCGTCTCCTCGACTCCAGCGAGGTACAGGGCGAGGTGGTCGAAGCAACCCTCGGCGAGAACGGTCCTCTCGCGCCGGCGAATCGCCTCGCGCGCCTCGGTGAGCGCGTAGAGAAGCCTCTTCTTCACGAAGATCGGCGATTCGGGAGAGTTCAGATACTTCGGCTCGTCCTCGGGGGAGAGCGCGCGGCCACTGAAACCAACGGGACGCCCCCGCTCGTCGCGGATCGTAAACAGGAGCCGGTCCCGAAAGCGGTCGTAGGATCCGCGCCCCTCCGAACGCGGTTGCAGTAATCCCGCCTCGACGAGCAGAGCCTCCGGCCAGGCGCCGCCGAGGCCCTTCGCGAGCGTCTCCCAGCCGGCGGGGGCATAGCCGACGCCGAAGGCCTTGGAGACCGGCTCGGGAACGCCGCGTTCCTCGAGGTACACGGCCGCGCGGTTTCCGGGTTTCGCGAGCTCGGCGGCGTAGAAGCGCTGCGCGGCGGCGACCGCCGCGAAAAGCTTGTCACGGTGCTCGTCTCGCGGCCCGCGCGTGACCCGCTTCGGAATCGCCACGCCGAAGCGCGACGCGAGCGCCTCGATCGCTTCCGGGAAGTCCAGCCGGTCGATCTGTCGCACGAAGTGAATGACGTCTCCACCCGCGCCGCACCCGAAGCAGTGATAGAGCCCCTTGTCCCGGTCGACGGTGAACGAGGGCGTGCGCTCGTTGTGGAACGGACACAACCCCTTCCACGAGCGCCCGGCCTTCTTCAGGCGCGTGTGCTCGCCGGCGACCTCGACGATGTCCGCCGCGGCGCGCAGCTCGGCCAGGACGTTGTCGGTGATGTCGAGCTCGCTCATTCTTTCTATCCTGTCACCTCGGGGGGCCCCCCCTTGCCCTCGGTTGTCATCCCGGCCGCTCGGGCCTCAGGATGACGTGAGTCGCTGACGCTCCTCAATCAATAGATCCTTCGGCCCTTCGGGCCTCAGGATGACGTGAGTCGCTGACGCTCCTCACGTCAGCTCGACGATCGTCGCCCCATTGCCGCCCTCACGAGGATCCGCCGCTCGCAAACGGGATACCGCCGGGTGTCTTCGGAGATGGTCTCTCAACCCATCGCGCAGCCTGCCCGTCCCGTGGCCGTGAACGACCCGGAAACGTACCGCGCCGGCAAGAAGGGCGCCGTCCAGGGCCTTTTCGACCTCCGCGATCGCCTCCTCGAGGTGCTGGCCGATCACGTTGACTTCGGGGGTGGACACGGCGAGATCGGCGGCCTGTGGCTCAGTGATCCCCCTCGCCCCCTTGCCCGTCCCGCGGGGAGAGAGGGCAGGCCGAGCTGCACCCTCGATCCTCTCGAGCTCCGAGAGCGGCACCTGCAGCCGCTTCCCCGCGACCTCGAGCCACGCGCTGTCGCCCTCGACCGACCCGACCGTGCCTTCCGATCGCGTGCCGCGGAGCCGTGCGCGGTCTCCGGCCGTGAGCGCCCGTGCGCGCGCGAGGCGTTCCTCCCGCGCTTGCACGACGACGCCGGCGGCCGCCTCCTCTTCCGCTCTCGAGATCACCTGTGCCGCGGACTCGCTCGCGCGCCGCGCGGCCTCTTCGCGGATCGCTTCGATCTCGCTGTCGACTCGCCGCGCCAGCTCCTTCTTCGCGCGCTCGAACCCGGCGAGACCGGCCTCGAGCATCCGCTCGCGTTCTCTCGCCGCGGCATCGCGCTCGGCCAGGAGGCGTTCCGATTCCCGTTGCGCGTTCTCGCGTTCCCGCGCGAGGTCCTCCTCGGCGCGGCGGAGCCGTTCGAGAGCTGCCTCCGCCCCGGACTCCGCCTGATCCCGGCGCTCCCAGGCAGTCCCGAGCAACTCGCGTGCGCGGGCGAGGACGCTCGCCGGCAGACCCTGCCGGGCGGCGACGGAGAGCGCGTGGCTGCGCCCCGACAGACCCGGGTGCAGCCGGTAGGTCGGGCGTCCCGTCGCCTCGTCGAACTCCATCGCGGCGCCGACCGCGTCGTCGCGCGCGCCCGCGAAGGCCTTGATAGCCGACAGGTGCGTGGTGACGATTGCGCGGCCGCCGCGCGCGAGATACTCCTCGAGAAACGCAACCGCGAGCGCGCCGCCCTCCTCCGGGTCGGTCGCGCTCCCGATCTCGTCGACGAGCGCGAGCTGATCCGTCGCGCCGGTCTCCAGGATCCTCGCGAGCGTCTCCATGGACGATGAGAACGTCGAGCGGTCCGAAAGGATCTCCTGCGCGTCGCCGATCTCCGTGTGAACGGACGCGAACACGGGAAGCCGCGTCCCCCGTCCCGCGGGGATCGGCAGGCCGGCCTGCGCCATGAGCGAGAGAAGCCCTGCCGTCTTCAGAACGACCGTTTTTCCGCCGGCGTTCGGACCGGAGACGACGAGGAGTCGCTTCTCGGCCGGGAGAGCGAGGTCGAGCGGTACGGCTTCCTTCGCTTCCCGGGATTCGCCGAGCGACCGACGGCGGAGATCGGCGAGCCGCGGGTCGAGGAGCGGATGTCGCCCCGCGACGAGAGTCCACGATCCATCGTCGGAAATCTCCGGCGCCCGGCCGCCGCAGACCTCTCCGAACTCGACGGCTGCCTCGAGAGCGTCGAGCTCCGCCACCTCCGCGACGGCCGCGACGAGGGCGCCGGCGCGGTCGAGAACGTCGCGCCCGAGCTCCGTCAGGAGCCTCTCGACTTCGCGCCGCTCCTCGGCGACCGCGAGCGCGAGCTCGTTGTTCGCCTCGACGACCTCGAGGGGCTCCACGAAGACCGTCTGGCCGGAGCCGGAGCGGTCGTGCACGATCCCGGCGATGCGACCGCGCGCCGAGGCGGCAACCGGGAGGCAGTAGCGGTCGTTGCGCAGAACGACGACGCTGTCCGCGAGCGCGTCGCGTCGCGTCTCGAGCATCTTCTCGAGCCGCCGCGAGACTTCGGTCCGCCGGCGCCGCAGCCGGCGGCGAACGCCCAGGAGCTCCGTCGAGGCGTCGTCGCGCACCGCGCCGTCGGAACCGATGATCCGCGCCGCCGCATCGACGAGCGGCTGGAGGTCGGGAAGCCGCTCTCCGCGCTCGGACAGGTTCCGCGACTCGACGCGCGCGAGCGCGCGCCGGACGGCCTGAGCGGCCTTCGCCGAGGATACGATGGGACGAAAGTCCTCGGGCGCGGCGGCGCCGCCCGAGCTCTCGAGGATCGAGAGCGGCGTCGAGAGATCCTGCAGTCCCGCGACCGGCAGACGTCCTTCGAGCGCGCGGAATTCGCGAAGCTCGGAGAACTCCTCGAGACGTCGGCGAACCGACGGCTCATCCCAGGAAGGTGTCGTTCGGAGGACGGCCTCCCGACCAGGAGGCGTGCGGGCGAGGGAGGAAATCAGGCGGAGGACGACGTCGAACTCGAGGGCACGGAGATCGGCGCCGTCCTCCGCCGGACGAATCGCTACATCGTGGCGCGACGCTCCTCCGAGAGTTTGCGGAGCATCTTCTTGCGAGCCTGGATCGCCTTGCGCTTGCGCTTCGCGCTCGGCTTCTCGTAGTGCTGACGCTTCTTCAGCTCCGAGAGGATTCCCGACTTCTCGCACTTCCTCTTGAAGCGCCGCATCGCGTTCTCGAAGGACTCGTCTTCTTTGACGTGGACGAGAGGCACGAACATTCACCCCCTTCTCCGCCGGCTTGAACCGATCCATGATCTTACGAGGCCGAGTGAGCCATGTCAATTGAAATGCTTTGTGCCCAATGACTTAGCACCGTTTTGCGGAGGGGCGCCCGTCGCGCGCGGCCCTCGCGCGACGAGAGAAAACGCCCCCGGCCGCCCGGCGCTTCCTGCTTTCTTTTTTTCGCGACATCCGGCCCGATTTCGGGTCGAACCGCTCGACCGACGCGGGATGCGAGGCCCAAGTCTCACGCGTCACGCGGCTTATCCCGGTTTGACTCCATTCCGAAGGCGCCCGGATAATCCGCCGCCATGGCGGACCGCGAACGAAGACCCGCCCTTTCGCCCGGGGACGTTCGCGCGCGGCTGCGCGAGCGCTTCTCCTCCCTGCGAGGGGAGCTCGAGCGGCTGCGCTTCGAGACCGACCGGCGATGGGATGAGCTTCTTGCCCGCCTGACCGCAAACCCCGAAGAGATCGTGCCCGAGGAGCTTCTCCGCGGGCGCGCCTCGCCCGAGGAGGACTCGGCGCCGCGAGGCGCGGTTCGGGCCGAGTCGGCGAGGCGTCTGGACGCGGCGGGCAGCCAGGTGGAGGCGCTCACCGTATTTCTCGAGGAGTGCCGGAGACACGCCTCCCGCGCGGTCCTCCTGGTGGAGCGCCGGGGCCGCATGGAGGTCTGGAAGTCGGCCGGTTTCGACCAGGAGCGGGAAGAGGGAAGGAGGGTCTCGATTCCGCTCGAAAGCGCGGGCGCGATCGCGCGCGTCTGCGAAGGTTTTCCGCAGCGGCTCTCCTCCGGAAACGAGATCTCGCGCGTTCTCGGGGCGGACGACGCGGCCGACGCGGTGATCGTCCCGTTCGTCGTGCGCGATAAGGTCTCCGGAGCGGCATACGCGGATGTTTCGGGAGCGGCGGGCACCCTCGACGCCGACGCGATCGCGCTGTTGACCTGGCTGGCGGGGATCGTCATCGACCGGCTCGCGAAACGAAAGCTCGTGCCGTCTCCGGCGCTTCGGGACGTCCAGAGCTCCGCCGGCATCGCTCCCTCGGAGGCTCCCCCGTCGTTTGCTTCCATTCCTCCTCCGAGCGAGCCGGCCGCTCCGCTTCCGCGGGACCAGGGAATCCCCGCGCCGCCGCCCGCCGCCGCGTCCCGGCCCGTTCGCCTGGAACGACCAGCGGCCGGAGCCGGTCTCGAGCGACCGCTCGGCGGCCCGCTCGCTCCGAATGCACCAAACGAACGGGGCGACGAGGCGCGGCGCTTCGCACGGCTGCTCGCTTCCGAGATCAAGCTCTACAACGAGCCCGCCGTCACGGAGGGCCGCGCGCGCGGAGACCTGTACGCGAGACTGCGGCAGGACATCGAGCGCGGGCGGCGGCTCTACGAAGAGCGTGTACCCGCCGACGTGCGGTCCCGCGCCGACTATTACTACGAGGAGCTGGTGGAAGTGCTGGCGGGAGGGAGGCCGGAAGCTCTCAAGTGACCGCGAAGCGGTCATCCCTTCACTTCGTTCAGGGCAGGCTCTGAAGCGACGGACCTCAGCTCGAGCTCTCAGCCTGGCTGAATCTTTTTCCGACACCGCCGGTTTTCCGTCGCTGTGACCCGTCCTCTGATCCCTCGAGCATTCCTCCTCGTGGTCCTCTTTCCTTCGGCTGCGCTCGCCGACATCACGATCCGCCCCGTCACTTCCGACCTCGATGCCGAGTTCGCGCGGGCGGCCGACCTTCTCGAGCAGGGCGATCGTGCGCAGGCGCGGAAGGTGCTGGCCGAGATCGGACGCGAGGCGAACCAGCGCGCGTGGGACGCGCGAATCATGCTCCTGCTCGCCGCCGACGACGAGCGGCGAAAAGACTTCGCGTCCGCAGAGCGGCGGCTGCGCGCCGCGGCAGCTTCCGCGATCGGGCTCGAGCCATACCGGCGCGAGCGGCTCGGCCGGATCCTCGAGGCCGCTGGAAGAGAAGAGGACGCAATCGGGGAATGGAGAAGCGCCTTCGAATCGGACGAGCCGTTCGCGCGCAAGACGGCGGTCGGACGCGAGCTCGCGCGGCTGCTCGAGAAACTCGGCCGGCGGCGGGAGGCGCTCGCGGCGCTCGATCGCGCCGCCACGGAGGCTCACGGGAGCGACTACGCGGCCATCGAGGTCGATCGCGTCCGCCTCGGCCTGACGCTCGCGAAACCCGGCGTCGTCGCCGCCGCGGCCCGTGCGCTTCTCTTGCGCGCGCCCTCCACCGACATCGCTCGCTCGACGCCGCAACCGGTGCGCGCCGTTCTGAAGCACGAGGAGAAGCGGCTTCCCCCGGTTGATCGCGCGCGGCGCGGCCGGGCGCTCGTCGAGGCGGGCGACGCGCGTCGCGGACATCGATTGCTCGGGGAGCGCCCCACCGCGTGGCCGCAATCGGATCGCGCGGCGAATCAGCTCGCGCTCGCCCGGGCGCTCGCCTCTCTGGGTCGAGCGGGCGCCGCCGAGGCGGCCGCGGCGCGGGTGCCCGAAGACACGCCGGAGTGGTTCGCCGCGAGGCTCCTGCGCGCCGACCTTCTTCTCGCGCGCTTGCGTGAGAAGTCGAAGGACCCGAAGGCGAAGGGCCTCGAAGCGAACTCCCTCGTGCCGATCCTTGTCATCGAACCGGTCCGAAAGCTGCTCGAAGAAGCGGCTCGCGCGTCGGCTCCCTCGCCGACGCGGATTGCCGCGCGCGAGCGGCTCTCGAGACTTGCCGCCGAGGGCGGAGACTTCGGTGGCGCGCTCGCGCACGCGCGGGAGCTCACCCGCGAAACGCGGGGCACGGTGCGGGCGTTCGAACCGATCTGGAATCTCGCCTGGGAGAGATGGCGCGCCGGTGACTTCGCGGAGGCCCGCCGCCGGTTCGAGGCGCTGGCGGCGACGTACGACGATGTCTGGCGCGACCGGCGGCTCACGTACTGGCGCGCGAGATGTCTCGAGAAGGAGAAACGCGTGAACGAGGCGCGGGCACTCTATGGCGGGCTCGCCGCCGGAGATCCATCGGACCTCTACGCGCTCTTCGCCCGCCGCCGCTCGCGCGGCCCGGTCGCGCCGGAGGCTCCGCCGCTCACGGATCCGTCCACGGAGACGGCGGAGTTCCGCCGAACGGACGAACTCCTGCGGCTGCGGATGTTCGAAGAGGCGGCCGCGGAGGCGCGGGCGCTCTCCCGTTCGCGCGGCCGCGACCTGCGCCTCGCGGAGGCGGACTTTGCGTTGGGGCGCTTTCCGTCCGCCGCAGCGGCCGCGAAGCGCGCGTTCCCGCAGATCGGGACCGCGGAGGAGGGTCGCGTGCCGGACGGCTGGCGGCGCCTCCACTATCCGGTCGAGGAGGGCGGCTTTCTTCCCGAGCGCGCGCGCGAGTTCGGTCTGGATCCCGCGGTCCTGCGCGGGCTGGTCCGACAGGAGAGCGTTTTCGACGCGGGCGCGAAATCGCGCGCCGGCGCGCTCGGCCTGATGCAACTTCTTCCCGGGACGGCAGAGCCGCTCGTCCGTTCGGTGCTGCGGGTGCGCTACCGCCGCGCCTTTCTCTACGATCCGGGAGTCAACGCCCGGCTCGGAGCGGCATACTTGAAGCAGCTCCTCGACCGTTTCAGCGGCAACCTGCTCTTCGCCCTTGCCGCATACAATGGCGGCCCCACGCGTATGCGCCGCGTTCTCCAGGAGAACCCCGGTCGCGCGGAGGACGAGATCCTCGAGTCCCATCCCTTTCACGAGACCCGGGACTACGTACGTCGGGTACTGCTCTATTCGGAGTCTTATCGCGAGCTCTATCCCGGCCGGTGACGCGGGCCCGGGGACCAACTCCTGGCGGACGAATCCGGTTCCTTCGGCAGGCCGCATAGACTCCGGGGATGGCCGGTGCGGAGTTCCGCGTCCGAACGCGGAAAAAGATCGCGCGAGTCGACGTGACGAAGGAGGTCGAGCGCGCGGCGAAAGATCTCGGCGCGAAAACAGGCGCGCTGCTCGTCTCGGTTCCGCACACGACCGCCGCGGTGACGGTGGGCGAGACGTGGGACGACGACGTCACGACCGACGTGGAGCGCGCTCTCGCCGGCTGGGTCCCTGACGTCCGCTTCGACCACTCGGAAGGAAACTCTCCCGCCCACTTCCTTTCCGAAGCGATCGGCATCTCGTGCCTCGTGCCGCTGGAAGACGGAAAGCCCGTGCTCGGCCGATGGCAGGGAATCGTCCTGATCGAGCTCGACGGTCCGCGCGAACGCACCGTCCGCGTCCACGCTCTCGCCCCGGCGTGAGAATCCACGGGAACCATGACCCTGGCGATCGCCTACGTTCTCGCACTCCTGGTGGTCGCGCTCGTCCTCTTCGCGTCCGACGCCCTCTCCGTGGACGTCGTCGGGCTGGTCATCCTGCTCTCCCTCGCGATTCCCCGCGTGCTCACCCCAAAGGAGGCCCTCTCGAGCTTCGGGCACGACACGATCCTGATCCTGATCTCCCTGTTCGTCCTCACGTCGGGAATCGTCCGCACCGGTGTCGTCGAGCGCGTGGGGCTCTGGCTCATCTCGGTCGGCGGCCGGAAGCCCGCCGTGCTGACGCGCGTCATCCTCGGCTCGGCCGCGGTGGTGAGCGCATTCCTGTCGAACACCGTAACGACGGCGGTCTTTCTCCCGGTCATGATCGGCGTCGCCCGTCGGGCCGCCGTGAGGCTGTCGCGGGTGCTGATGCCCCTCGCGTTCGCTTCGATCCTCGCCGGCAGCATGACCCTCATCGGAACCTCGACCAATCTCGTCATCTCGACCCAGCTGCCGGGGTACGGGCTCGCACCGATCCAGTTCTTCGAGCTCGCGCCGGTCGGCATCGGGATTACGCTCATCGGCCTTCTGTACCTCTTCTTTCTCGCGCCGAAGCTCGTGCCGGACCGCGGCGAGCACGAAATGACGGACCGCTACAACCTGCGGCGCTACCTCTCGGAAGCGCAGATCCAGCCGGGCTCGCGCCTGGCGGGGAAATCGCTGGCAGAGAGCCAGCTCGGCTCCACGATGAACCTGAACGTGGTCGGGATCGTGCGCGGCGGGCGCCGGACCCTCGCCCCGGGGCCTCAGGCGACTCTGGCGGAGAACGACATCCTCCTCATCGAAGGGAAGGCGGAAGACATCCTCTCGGTCAAAGACGCGGGCGGCATCGAGATCCGCGCCGACGTCAAGCCGGCGCTTTCGGATCACGACCTTCAGTCGGAGCGCGTCCGGATGATGGAAGCGATGGTGCTTCCCCGCTCCCAGTTCGTCGACTCGACGCTCAAGAGATCGCACTTCCGCGAGCGAACGGGACTCGCCGTGCTCGCGATTCATTCCGCCGGCGGTCCCGACCGCATCGAGAAGCTCTCGGGGATCCGCCTGAAGCCGAGCGACGTGCTCCTCGTGCAGGGAAGTCTCCAGGCGCTCGAGCGCGTGCGCAGGGGAAATGACCTTTTGCTCCTCGAGGACATTTCGGCGCATCATCCGCGCCGGCGCAAGGCTCCGTGGGCCGCCGGGATCTTCGTCGTGTCGATCGTCGCCGGCGTGGCCGGGGTCGTTCCGCTCGTCCTCGCTTTTCTGACCGGAGGCGTCGCTCTCGTTCTGACGCGGTGCATGACCCCGCAGGAGGCGTACGAGTCGGTCGACTGGCGACTGATGGTGATGATCGCCTGCATGATCTCGTTGGGCCTGGCCATGGAGAAGACCGGGACCGCGGCCTTCCTTTCGGAGCTGATCGTGCGGTACGTCAGTCCGCTCGGAAGCACGGCGCTGCTCGCCGGATTCTTCGCATTCACCGTGCTGCTGACGCAGCCGATGTCGAACCAGGCGGCCGCACTCGTTATCCTGCCGGTCGCCGTGACGGTCGCGAGGGCGTTGGAGCTGAACCCTCGCTCTTTCGTGATGTGCGTGACGTTCGCCGCGTCCTGCTCGTTTCTGACCCCGCTCGAGCCGTCGTGCGTCCTCGTCTACGGGCCGGGCCGGTACCGGTTCTTCGATTTCGCGCGGGTGGGGCTTCCGCTGACCGTGCTCGTTTTCTTGATCTCGATGCTCTTGATTCCCGTGATCTGGCCGTTGGGAGGGTAGGGGGCTCGGGCGACCGCAAGGTCCCCCGCGAAGAGATTACTCGGACACATTCGCTCTCAGCTCTCGGCCTTCAGAGACTTTCGCAGCGCGGCTTCGCGGAGAGGGTCGAGACGCTCGAGAAAAGGAAACGCCTCGCGCTCCTCGCGTGAGGTATGGGCATCCCACCGGCGCGCGAGGTTCGCCGCCAGCCCGCGCGCCGCGGCGCCGCCTCCAGTGCCGCCGAGCTGCCGCACCATCATTCCGGAGAGCTCGCGAATCTGGACGTGCTCGAGTCGGAGCTCCCGAAAGAGACGATCGCGCTCGGACTCCTCGGCACGGGGCGAGAGCTTCCCTCCCGGCGCGGCGGGATAGAGGTGCTCCTCCTCGAGCTCGGTGTGGCGGCGAAGCGCTGCATCGAAGTCGCCGATCGCCCGGCCCGCGGCCTCCCGATCCTGCGCGGCGAGAAACCGCCCGAAGAGCTCGTCGAGGCGGCGGTGGTCGCGCGCGAGGAGGTCCGTGACCTCGCGAGGCGGCGCGCCGCTCATGGCCGCGCCGCGGGAGCCCGGCTTTCCTCCTCCCGCCCGAGCACCGGCGCGAGGATCTCCGCGTCCGGGCTGCCCGAATCGAATCCGTAGAGAGCTCCGACCGTTCGCGCGATCGAGAGCGGCGAGACGCGGACGTCCCAGGAGCCCGCGCGGACTCCCGAGCCCCAGGCGAGGAGGGGCACACGCGCGTCGTCGTCGGTCGGCTGTCCGTGGGTCGAGCCGGGCACCTTTCGGAAGATCCATCCCGGCTTCAGGAATATCAGGACGTCGGGCGAGCGGTCGGCGCGGAAGGAGCGCTCGATCGCGAGGCCGAGCGGCTCGCTCGCCGGGAGGCCGTCGGCGACCTCGGTGTTCGTGTAGGCGGCGCGGACCCCCGGGCGCCCGCGAATCCAGTCGCGGACCGCCTCCTTCGCCTTTTCGGGCGGGAGACCGCGGCGCGCGAGGACCGGGCGATTCAGATACATGCCGAGCGGGTCCTCGAACCGCGTCACCGCTCCTTCGAGCGCGTTCGGGAGGGAAGGATCGAGCGGGTAACCGAACTTCGACGCGAGGTGCTTCTCGAGCGCGAGCCGGTCGGCCGATCCCTTGGAGACGGTCGCTCCGTCGCCGCTGCCGTTGCGGAAGTCCACGCGGCCGGCGAGATCGGGATCGTCCCGGCCGGTGCGCCGCCTCGCCCTCTCGTGCGCCACTTCGGGAATCGCGGTCGTTCCGTGGTCGGCCGTCAGGAAGATCAGCGTCCGGCCTCTCCCGACTTCCGCGTCGAGCCAGCGGAAGAACGACTCGAGCTCTCCGTCGAGCCGCACGATCCCATCCGCGACTTCGCGCGAGTCGGGACCCGCGCGGTGTGCGTAGTAGTCGAGCGACGACAAGCCGATGAAGAGGAGGTCGGGCACTTTGGCGGGGTTGCGTCCGAGCCGGAAGACGCGGATCGCGTGGCGCACGAACGCGAGCACGAGCTCGTCGCCGAAGGGAGATTCGATCACGCTGCGCCGGTTTGGCAGCGCATGCGGAAACGCCGCTCCCGTTCCGGCGAGTGTCCCCTTGAATCGCGCGAGCTCGGGCGGATCGAAGGTCGCCCGATCGAGCTCTTTCGACGGAATCCGTGCGGAGAGCTCCCACCTCTTGTGTCTGGCGAAGAACGCGGGCAGCTTCTCGTTGAACGCGAGCAGCGAGGGCTCGCGCGGGTAGTAGGTCGAGGTGACGAAACGTCCGAAGTCTCTCTCGAACCAGGCGACCGCATCCGCCTTGCGGCCTCCCATGGGAACGGCGGCGCGGTCCTTGAGGGAAAGGGACACGACGCGTGCGCCGGGGAACTTTTCCTGGAAACGGTCGCCCAGGAAGCTGCCCGAGAGAAGAACGGGCGAAGCCGGAAACCTCGTGATCTTGGGGGCGTCCGGCGGCGCACCGACCCACTTCGCCGCACGGTCCTCGACACAGTATTCACGCCGCCCCTTCGCCCGGTCGTACCAGTTGTTGCTCACGACGCCGGTTTCCCGCGGATCGAGCCCCGAGCCGATCGCGGCGTGCCCCGGGCAGGTGGACGTCGCCGCGTGCCGGTGGCGCGCTTGCGGGAATCGGGCGCCGCG
>DASWIB010000012.1:0-3720 GCA_036397915.1 Thermoanaerobaculia bacterium
AATTACTAGCACTCGACGGTGATGAGTGCTAACATCTCGCTGCCTCGGATCGGGGGTCGGTCCGGGGTATTCAAAAGTAACCCGAGTTCAGAGGAGGAAAGGAATGAAGATTCGTCCGCTCTACGATCGAATCCTCGTGAAGCGCGTCGAGGACAAAGAGACGCGCCGCGGGGGCATCATCATCCCCGACACCGCCAAGGAAAAGCCGATGGAGGCGGAGGTCGTCGCCGTCGGGAAAGGGAAGATCAACGAGGATGGCAAGCAGCTTCCGCTCGACGTGAAGAAAGGCGACCGCATCCTCATCGGCAAGTACGCCGGCACTGAAATCAAGATCGACGAGATCGAGCACCTGATCCTCAGGGAAGAGGAAGTGCTCGCCGTGGTCGAGAAGTAAGGAGAAACGAACACATGGCAGCGAAGACTATTACCTACGGGGAGGAGGCGCGGCAGCGCATCCTCCACGGCGTCAACAAGCTTGCCGACGCCGTCAAGGTGACGCTGGGGCCGAAGGGCCGCAACGTCGTGCTCGAGAAGAAGTTCGGGTCGCCGATGATCACCAAGGACGGCGTCACGGTCGCCAAGGAGATCGAGCTCCAGGATTCCCTGGAGAACATGGGCGCCCAGATGGTGCGCGAGGTCGCTTCGAAGACCTCGGACGTCGCCGGTGATGGGACCACGACGGCAACCGTTCTCGCCCAGGCCATCTACCGCGAGGGCATCAAGAACGTCACCGCGGGCGCCAACCCGATGGAGCTGAAGCGCGGCGTCGACGAGGCCGTCAAGGCGGCCGTCCAGGCGCTCGACAAGCTCTCGAAGCCCGTCGAGGGCAAGGACATCGCCCACGTCGGAACGATCTCCGCCAACAACGACTCGGAGATCGGCCAGATCATCGCGCAGGCGATGGACAAGGTCGGCAAGGACGGCGTGATCACTGTCGAGGAGGCGAAGGGCCTCGAGACGACCCTCGAGGTCGTCGAAGGGATGCAGTTCGACCGCGGATACCTTTCGCCGTACTTCATCACCGACGCCGAGCGCATGGAGTGCGTGCTCGAGAACGCGAAGGTCCTGCTCTTCGAGAAGAAGATCTCGAACATGAAGGACCTCCTCCCCATCCTCGAGCAGATCGCGAAGCAGGGCAAGCCGCTTCTGATCGTGGCCGAGGACGTCGAAGGCGAGGCGCTCGCCACGCTCGTCGTCAACAAGCTGCGCGGCACGCTGCAGTGCGCGGCCGTCAAGGCGCCGGGCTTCGGCGATCGCCGCAAGGCGATGCTCGAGGACATCGGCATCCTGTCCGGCGGCAAGTTGATCTCCGAGGACCTCGGTATCAAGCTCGAGAACGTCAAATGGGAGGACCTGGGCGACGCGAAGAAGCTGACGATCGACAAGGACAACACGACGATCGTCGTGGATGACCGCTCCAAGAAGAAGCAGGAAGCCATCTCCGGGCGCGTCAAGCAGATCCGCGCCCAGATCGATGAAACCACCTCGGACTACGACCGCGAGAAGCTCCAGGAGCGGCTCGCGAAGCTCGTCGGCGGTGTGGCGCTCATCAAGGTGGGCGCTTCCACCGAGACCGAGATGAAGGAGAAGAAGGCCCGCGTCGAGGACGCGATGCACGCGACCAAGGCGGCCGTCGAGGAGGGGATCGTCCCCGGCGGCGGCGTGGCGCTTCTCCGGGCGATGGAAGCGGTCGAGAAAACCGTCAAGGAGCTCTCGGGCGACGAGAAGATCGGCGCCCGCATCGTGATCCGCGCGCTCGAGGAGCCGACCCGCCAGATCGTGGCGAACTCCGGCGCCGAGGGCTCGGTGGTCATCAACGAGTTGAAGACCAAGGGTGGCAACTGGGGGTTCAACGCCAACACCGAGAAGATCGAGGACATGTTGAAGGCGGGAATCATCGACCCCACGAAGGTCACAAAAAACGCCCTGCAGAACGCGGCTTCCATCGCCGGCCTGATGCTCACGACTGAGGCGCTCGTCTCCGAGATCAAGGAGAAGGAGAAGGCCCCGGCCGGAATGCCCGGCGGCGGCGGCATGGGCGGAATGTACTGACCAGGTAAAGTCGCGGGGACAGGCCCTGCGGGCCTGCACCCGCATCCTTAACTCGATTCCAAAACGAAGGCCCCGGTGACTGCCGGGGCCTTTCTTTTTTGCCGAACCTATACTGACGGAGTGACGGACGCCGCCGCCGCCCGGGTCTCCGCGGTAGTCGTTCACTACAAGACGCCGCAGGAAACGGCCGAGGCGGCTCGCGCGGTCGCCGTGACCGCGCCCGAAGCCGAGGTGGTGGTCGTCGACAATGCATCCGGCGATGCGATCGGGCAGCGGCTCTCCGGCGAGGCTCCCGCGGCTCGACTCGTCGTCGAAGTGGAGAACTGCGGCTATGGCGCGGCCTGCAATCGAGGGGCGCGCGAGACCAGCCGCGACTTTCTCCTGTTTCTGAACTCCGACGCGATTGTGCGTGCGGGCGCAGTCGACGCGCTCGCTGCCGCGCTCGAGCGAGATCGGCAGGCCGCGGCCGTGGGCCCGCGCCTCGAGAACCCGGACGGGACGCTCCAGACGTCGATCCTTCGCCTCCCGACGCTGTGGCGGATTCTCTGTGAGAGCTCGGGCCTCGCGTTCCTGGCCGCCGGCAGGAGTCCCTTTCGCGGTCACTCGGCGAGCCGCGAGGACCATTCGAGCCTGCAGACCGTCGAGTGCGTGAAGGGGGCGGCGCTCCTCGTGCGCCGGTCGGCGTTCGAAGCGGTCGGAGGGTTCGACGAGCGCTTCTTTCTCTACGCGGAAGAGTGCGATCTCGCGGCACGGCTCCGGCGAGGAGGCTGGCGGATCCTCTTCGAGCCCGCCGCGCGCGTCGTCCATCGGGGCGGCGCCTCCGGCGGCGACGCGATGTTCGGCCAGCTGCACGAGGGCCTCGCGCAGTACGTCGCGCGGCACCAGGGAAAAACCACCGCGGCTATCGCGCGCACCGTGATGCGGGCGGGGGCGACCGCTCGTTACGCCCTCTCGCTCGCGACGCCCGGAGAACGCGGCCGCGTTCGCCGGTCGAGATACCGCGCCGCTCTCGGGGGACCGCCGCGGCGCGCATGAAGCCGCTCCTGTACGCCGTCTGCCCGCGGCCGCCGCATCCGACGCGCGACGGCTCGGCAATCCGCAATTACCATCTACTCCGCGCTCTGGCCCGGGACTTTCGCGTACGCGCGTTCGTTTTGCTTCCGCCGCATCTGCGCGACCTGCGGGAGGAGCTTCCCGAGGGCGTGGAGACCGAACGCTTTCCGCAGTCGTCGCGGGCACTCCGCCGCGCTGCGGCGCTCGCCGCGACGGCGATCGGCCGCGCCTATTCGCCGTTTCTCTATCGCTCCCGGCCGCTCGCCACGCGTCTGCGCCAGCTGGCGTCTGCCGAAAAGCCGGGCTGGATCGTCGCTCACTCGTACCACGTCGCGCCGCTCGCTCTGGACGCTTTCGGTCCTCTCTGGATCGACTTCCACAATCTCGACTCGGAGCTCTGGCGCCGGATGGGAGAGAGCACTCCCTCGCGGCTCGCCCGAGCGTTTGCCCGAGCCCAGGCGCCGCGCGTTTCGCGAGTGGAGACCGCGCTCGTCTCACGCGCGGCGGGCATCTCCTGCGTCTCGCAACGCGAGGCGGACCTCCTCGCGCGGCTGGTTCCGCAGGTGCCCCGGTTGGTGGTTCCGAACGGGGTCGACCTCGAACGCTACTCCTTTC
>DASWIB010000013.1:0-4374 GCA_036397915.1 Thermoanaerobaculia bacterium
ATCACAGACCTACTACGCCCTCTGCTGACTCCTGCGCCGCGATCGAAAAACCTCACGGCTTCTCTCAGTCCCTCATCGGGGACACGACGCAGGCCTCCCGAGGTAAGCCCAACCGCCTTCCGCGCACAACCGCCGGATTTACGTTCCGCGCCCTCGATGGATATGGACTTCGCGGTCATTGGCCCGCTCGTCCGACGCTCACGCCTCACTATCCGGTTCTTTTCCATCGGCTCGCACGTTTGCTCCGCGCTTCCTTCAGACCCCGCCTCGCGGCGACGCCCTTGCGCTTCGCTAACCCTTCACCTCCATCAGGTCGGGTAGGGGACTCTCACCCCCAAGCTGTCGGACATGCTCGGCACACCAAAAAGGCGGTCCCGAAGGACCGCCCTCGCGAACGGCAGAGACGCTTCTGTCCAGGAGTTTGTCCGAGTAATCTCAGCGGGGGACCTTGCGGTCCCCCGAACCCCCTAGCGCTTGCCGCCCAGGATCGCGTCCTTCGCTTTCTTCGACACGCGGAACTTCACGACGCGCTTCGCGGGAATCTTGATCTCTTCGCCGGTCGCGGGGTTGCGGCCCATGCGCGCCTTGCGGTTCACCAGGACCAGCTTCCCGATTCCCGGAATCGTGAAACTGTTCTTCGCCTCTTTGTAGGCGAGAGACGTCAGGTCATCCAGGAACTGAGTCGCCTGCCGTTTCGTGGTGGCAGTCACCTTTGCCATGTGGTCCGCGATTGCCGATTTCGACATTGCCTTGCTGGTTTTTTCAGCCATATGCACTACCCCTTCTTCATTGCAGAATCGCCCCTGTCGGGCGGATCAAATTTGGCGGCTATTCTAGTCCGCTCGATGCAGTGCTCAAGCAAAAAAACGCGCGCGGGGGCGATTTTCGCAGCGCTCGAAGAAGAGAGCCGAACGCGGCCGGAGTGGATTAAGATCGGGCGCAAGGACCTGGTCGCACACCTGCTCGGAAGCGGAGTCGGCATCACCGGCGACCGGCGGTACTCTCTCGTCTCGAGCTCGTGTGCGGCGGCAGAGAGAGCGTTCGGTTTCGCGCCCTGGCCCACGCTTCAGCGAGCCGGACGGACCTGTCTCGCCATTCTCCTCTTCGCGTCCGCCGGGTGCGGACCGAACGCGAGCCGCGAGATCGCTGAGAGAATCCTCGACCGCTATCGAAGCTCGACGGGAGCCAAGCCTCTGCCGGTTTCACACGTCATCCGGATGCGCCTGCGGCCGGAGGGCGGGACCGGCGGCGCTCAGGGCGTCGCCGAGATCGCCTGGGAGCCGGACCATTACCGCGAGCGGGTGTCGTCGGCGGGCGTCACGACGGAACGGGGGATTCAGGCGGGCAAGGCGTACTACATCGACGAGGACGGCGTCACCCGCGTGGCGTCCGAGCCGCTCCTCCGGGAGCTCCTTTCCCGCTCGTACTTCTGGAGAAGAGCCTGGCTGTTCGAGGACCGCGGGAGGGCTCATGTGGCCCTCGGTCCGGCAGATGCCTCCTCGGTCTCGACCCGGTTGACGGCTCTGGGGGCGAATCCCATCGTCCTCTCCTTCTCGCGCCACGACGGCCGGCTGGTCGCCGTCCGCTCCCCGCGCTTCGAACTGGACTTCTTGAACGCGCGCGTCTTCCGTGAGACGTCGGCCGGCCGGCCGCCGGTCCGGGCCGAGATCGCATGGATCGGCTTGCCGACGGGACGACTCCCCGATGCCTCCGTGGGAGGAGGGTGCGGACGATTTACCGCGGCCGCGCCTTTCGTCTCCTTCGAGCGTACGGACGAGGGAGGAGTCTCGCTTCCGGCCCGGTTGAACGGTGTCGGTCTGCGCCTGTCGCTCGATGCGACGGCCGCCGGGCCTCTCGCGATCTCGGCCGAGAAAGCGAAGGAGCTCCGGCTCTCCCCATCCCGTGACGTCTACGGCCGCGCGATGGCCGGAGGCGCAACCGTCGAAGTGGGAGGTTTCTCGTGCGCGGGACTTCACGTCGAAGTTCTCGAGACCACGCCAGCGGGGTCGGACGGCGTCGTGGGAGGAACCCTGTTCCGGGAGGCGATCGTCGAGCTCGATCCGGCAACGGGACGACTCGGCCTCCACGACCCGGCGCGCTGGGTCTCGGCCGCCGGGTTCAACCGGATCATCGTTGATGACGACGGCAACCGTCCCGTCACGACGTTTCGGCGGAGGGCGGCTGCAGCGAGGCTGCTGCTGGGATCCGCCACCGGCGCTTCGGACCTGCTGCTCGCGCCCGCCGCCGCGCAGCGTCTCGGCGTCGCGGCCACCGGCCCGGTCACGGATCTTCGCTGGGGCCTTCTGACTCTCCCCCCGCTCTCCGCCGGAACCGAAACCAGGCGCGCCTCACCGGACTGGGGCGACGACGGACGGATCGGCTTCGTATTCCTCCTTCGGTTCCACAGCTACCTCGACATGCCGCACCGCTGGGTCTACCTGCGGCCGCTCGAGCCGCCGGGAACGCGCTGACCGTCCGCGGGCACGCCTTTCGCACTTCTCGATTCGAGGAGGAGTCCTGGAAATGCTCAAACTGGCTCTGATCTTCCTCGTGATCGGCCTCGTCGCGGCGCTCTTCGGGTTCACCTCGATCGCCGGGGTCTCCCTGGCGATCGCGAAGTTCTTCGCGTTTCTCTTCCTGGTGCTGTTCCTGATTTTCCTGATCCTGGGCCTGACTGCCGCGCGCAAGATCGTCACCTAGGAATATGTACGAGTATCTCTTTGCGGGGGACCTTGCGGTCCCCCGAACCCCCTAGGAGTCCTGTCCGAGTACTTCGGGGGAACTTGCGGCCCCCCTGCGCCCCCGAGCCGCTTGTTACCGCGCCAGGGCGAGCGGGATCGTGGCGTCGCAGCCGGCGCAGAGGACCTCGGGTCTCAGCGAGAGGAGCGCCGCGTCCAGGCAGAGAACGGCGTCGCACTCCGGACACGCCACCTCGACGGTCTCCTCCGGAAGGCCTCCGTGCTTGTCGGGCGCGCCCCGGCGAGCCATTCCGCCATGGGGTATCGAATCGAATCGGGCCACGTTGTCTTCGTTCACCGTCGTTCCTCCTGTCCGAAGCGCGGCGCGCGCGCCGCGGCGCCGGAAGGGTCGAGGGGCTCGGCCAGGGACAGGGGCGTGGCGGGTTTCTTCGTTCTTCGGGAGGCGGCGAGCGCGATCCCGAGGAGCAGGAAGACTGCGCCGGTCGAGAGGAGAGCCGCGACCGCCGCGCGGAGGGGACGCGGGGCATCGCGCGGATCCCGACCGCCGGCGCCGAGGAGCGTGCCGCCGAGAAAGATGCACAGCACCGCGAGGAGCAGGAGATGGCGGGCGCGGTCGTGCGCGGGGCGTGAGGGCTGCGACCAGACGAGTCTCATGCGATGCCCTCGAAAGAACGGCTCCGGACAAGGGGGTGTCGCGCGGCTGCGTTGGGAGCGAGGTCCACCACCATTCCCCCTCCGCCACGTCCGGGAGCGACGCCGGTGCCCCCGAACTACCCTGTCGTCACGATTCTAGAGGAGAGACACGTCGGGCGCAATCATCCGACGGAGTCGCGGCGCCTGCCGGACGAAGAGACCTCCCGCCGCGGACCCCCCATTCCGGAGCAAAGCAGCGGTAGAGATCCCTCGCTGCGCTCGGGATGACGCGCTTCGCGGGTCACATTCCTCCTCGCATCCCGGGGAAGAACTCCTCGTACCGTCCGAGCGCGACCGCGACCGTTCCGTCGCAGCGCGCCGTAACCTGCCCGTTTCCGTCGAAGATCTCCGCGGCGGCGAAGGTCAGATTGGTGCCCGAACGCAGGAGTCGAGCCTCGACGGCGACCCGGTCTCCCCGGGTGGGGCGCAAGAACGTCATCGCGAGCGAGACGGTCGCCGAGCGCGTGTCCGGTCGCGTCAGCCAGCCGACCGTCCCGATCGCGAGATCGAAGAGTCCCGCGAGCACCGCGCCGTTGACGGCGTCCGTCCCCATGCCGCCGCGGTGATACGGCTGGACCGGATCGAGAACCGCGCGCACGCGATCGAGGCGCTCGAACTCGAGGCGCGCGCCCAGCCGCTTCATCGGCGGCGAAGTGTTCCAGGCGTCCGCGAGCACCCGGAGCGCCTCGAGGGTGCCGTACGCCTCCGAAAACGGGTGTCCCTCGCCCTCGTTCATTGCGCCGCAGCGGGCCGGAAGAGGATCCGGCGCACGAGCGGGATCGGCAGACCACCCTGCGCGACGAAAGCGTCATGGAACTGCTTCAGGGAGGCCCCCGTCTTCGAGCGGTATTCGTCGCGCAGCTCCTGGATCTGGAGCTTGCCGAGCGTGTAGTAGAGATAAGTCGGGTTGTAGGCGCCCCGGCGCGCCTCCTCGTATGCCGTCGAAGACTCCTGGAAGCTCTTCTCGACGAAAACGCGGGCG
>DASWIB010000014.1:0-6171 GCA_036397915.1 Thermoanaerobaculia bacterium
CGACGCCCGACCCCACCCGCCCGGGCACCGTCCACGGAACGGTCGGCTACATGTCCCCCCAGCAGGTGCGCGGAGAGGCCACGACGGCCGTGAGCGACCTCTTCGCGTTCGGGTGTGTGCTCCACGAGATGCTGACGGGCCGCCCCGCGTTCACCGGAGCAACGGCCTTCGAGAGAATGGCGGCGATCCTCCGCGACGAGCCGTCTCCCCCTTCGCGGACGAGCGCGGACGTCCCCGCAGAGCTCGACCGGATCGTCGCGCGCTGTCTCGAGAAGAGCGCCCCGCGCCGGCCCGGCTCCGCGACGGAGCTCGCGACCTCGCTCCGGGATCTCACCTCCGCCGGCGCCTCCGACCGGACGATCGCGGCGAGCGGAGTCCGGCTCGCGGTCAAGCGCAGTCCCCGCGTGAAGAAATCGCTCGCGGTCCTTCCATTCGTCAACCCCGGCGGCGATCCCGAGATGGAATACCTGACCGAAGGGATCACCGAGAGCTTGATCAACGGGCTCTCGCAACTGCGCAAGCTCCGCGTGATGGCACGCAGCACGATGTTCCGCTATCGAGGGGACTCCGACCCGCAGCAGGTGGGGCGGGAGCTCGGCGTCGGCACGGTGCTCTCAGGCCGGGTGACGGCGCGCGGCCCGGCGCTCGCGATCAGCGTCGAGCTCGTCGATGCCTCGAACGGCTGGCGCCTCTGGGGAGCTCGCTATGACCGTCCGGTCCTCGACCTGCTCTCGGTTCAGGAGGAGATCGCCCGGGAGATCACGACGAACCTGCGGCTCACCCTCGAGCCGGAACAAAAGAGACGGCTCTCGAAGCGCTACGCGGCCGACCGGGAGGCATACCCGCTGTACTTGAAGGGCCGGTACCACTGGAACAAGAGCACGGTGCCGAGCATCCGAAAGGCGCTCGAGCACTTCGAAGAGGCGATCGAAAAGGACCCGGCGTACGCGCTCGCCTGGGCCGGTCTGTCCGACTGCTACGCCGCGCTCGGCATGGACCGTTACGCGGCCATGCCTCCCCGCGAGGCCATGCCGAAGGCAAAGTCAGCCGCGCGCAAGGCGCTCGAGATCGACGACTCGCTCGCGGAGGCGCACACGTCGCTCGCCTACGCACGCGTCCTCGATTGGGAGTGGGCCGGCGCCGAGGAAGAGTTCCGCCGCGCGATCCAGCTCAACCCGGACTATGCGCTCGCTCACCACTTCTACGGCTTTCTACTCTCCGCCCTCGGACGCGCCGAGGAAGCGTTCGCCGAGTTCCGGCAGGCACTCGAGATCGACCCGCTGTCGCTCATCATCAACTGCGACTACGGCTGGTCGTTCTATTGCGCGCGCCGCTACGACGAAGCGATCGAGCAGCTCACGAAGACGCTCGACATGGACGCCCGTTTTCCTCAGGCGTATCTCTGGCTCGGGCTCGCGCTCCTGGGCAAAGGGCTGGCCGACCAGTCGATCGCCGCCTTCGAGGAGGGGGCGCGGTTGACCGGCGGCAGCCCGACGATGATCGCCGGCAGGGGAGTCGCTCTGGCGCTCGCCGGAAGGCACGGAGAGGCGGAGAAACTCCGCGCGGAATACGAGGAGCGGGTGAAGACCGAGTACGTGCCCATGGCGGCGATGGTTCAGTTGAACATCGCCGTCGGAAACACCAATCGCGCGTTCGAGTGGCTCGAGAAGGCGGAGGCCTATCACGCGAGCTTCCTGGTGCCGCTCAAGGTCTATCCGTTCTTCGATCCGCTCCGCCCCGATCCACGATTCGCCGATCTGCTGGCGCGCGCCGGACTATGAATGTGTCCGAGTAATCTTTTTGCGGGGGACCTTGCGGTCCCCCGAACCCCCTAGGAATGTGTCCGAGTAATCTTTTGCGGGGGACCTTGCGGTCCCCCGAACCGATGAGATTCCTTGAGTATCTGTCGGTGGGGGACCTTGCGGTCCTCCACGCCCCCTGGCCTGAATCAGCCTGGCTCGTTCCGAAAACCGGTCGCCTCCTCCTCGGCCTCCCGCTCGAAGGAGATCGCGCGATATGCCTCCGCATGAGACGCGCCCGCCAGGCGGCCACGCAGGTATTCGCCGACGTAGTGCCCGAGGAACGCCGCCGTGCCGAGACGACGATACTGGCGCACGTGCACGAGCTCGTGCGCGAGGAGCTCGGCCGCGGCCGGACCTTCCGCGGAAACCTCGCGCTCGGCCTCCGTCCCGAGAAAAACGCGTCGGCCGAAGACGATCGCGCCCACGCCCGCGGCAGACGTCAGGACGCGCGCAACTCGGCCGCAGTGGAGACGGGCGCGCTCGACGTGCGCTCCGAAGGCCGGACGGAGCCGCGCCGCGAGCGGAGGCGGGATCCGCGTCCCGGTCAGGGGATCTTTACGACCCGAAGAGCGTCCTTCGGAGCGACGCGATCTGTTTGAGGTCCACCCTGTACGAGATCTGACCGGAGAGGCTCAACTCGTTCCACGAACCGACCGGGGCGCCGTTCGCCCGCGCGGGTTGGAGCGCCCACGCCGACATCGCGCGGCGGAGATAGGGAAGGAGAATCGGATCACTTGCCTCGAGTGGAATCGCCTTTTCGACGATTCCGGACGAGTTGACCCGGATCCAGAACTTCGCCGAGAACGGACCCTTGTACGAGTCGGCGTCCCACGGGGTCTTCCTCGGCATCGGCGGATTGTCGACGGTTTCGATCGGCACGCCCCCATCGGGCGGAGCGCCCTTCCGGCTCTCGAGCCACACCTCGTCGGGAACCCAGGAGAATGGACGGGGGATCGCCGTTGCCGGGGTGATGGGCGTCAACGTTGCCTGTACGGAGCGCGGCGCGTCGATCTCCACCTCCAGGTCGAGTCTCATCGCCGCCCACGTCTCGACTTTCTCGGAGCCGCGGCGGGCGGGGTCGAAGACCCACCGCGCGAGCGACCGCTGGGCTGCTCCGGCGAGCGAAGGGATCGGGTCTCTCTGCGGGCGCACGCCCATGATCCGACCGCTCGCGTCGACGCGCGCCGAGACGAACGACGCGCCGTTCGCGACCGCGTCGGTGAAGCTCAACTTCGGCGGAAGGGTGGCCGGGACCTCGGCGACGATTCCGAACGGGTTCTCCGCCGGCGCCTGCAGGATCGCGACGACTGACGGATCCGTGACGCGAGTCGGCGGCACGGGAGTGATCGTCGGTACCGAAGCGGGCGTGGGAGTTGTGGCCGGCGTGCTCGGAACGGCCGCAGCAGGCGCGGCGGGAAGGGAAGTCGGGGCTCCAGGCGCCGAAACTGCGGTCGGAACGATGGCCGGCGGGGGGGGCACGAGCTCCGGCGTCGGCGTGGGACGAGGCGTGACCTCTGTGGGTGGCGTCGGCGCGGGAGGTGGCGAGATTTCTATCGGTGGCGTCGGCGCGGGAGGTGGCGGAACTTCGGCGGTCGGCGTCGGCGCCGGAGGAGGCGAAACCTCGGTCGGACTCGGGGTCGGCGTCGGTGTCGCCTCGGGCTCCTGACCGCGAGCCGTTCCGGCCGCGACCGCCAGCGCGACGGTCGTCGCCGCAACGCAGAGGAGAAGCTTCATCGAAATGCGGCGAAAGTATAGCGAAACGTGACGCGCGTCACAGTGGAGTCCCGAGGGAGCGAGCTCTCCTCGGAGCTTGTTCTGAGCGAAGCGAAGGGTGGGGGTTCCGCGCGATGACCGGCTGCGCGGGGAGCAGATCCCTCGCTGCACTCGGGATGACCGGCTGCGCGGGGAGCAGATCCCTCGCTTCGCTCGGGATGACCCGCTGCGCGGGGAGCAGATCCCTCGCTGCGCTCGGGATGACCCGGCTTCGCCGGGTCACTTTGCGGCGAGCCAGTTGTTTCCCGAACCGACCTCGACCGCAAGGTGCACCCGGAGCTGCGTGGCGCTCTCCATCACGCGCCGCACGAGGGCCGAGACGCCGGCGACCTCCTCTTCGGGCGCCTCCAGAACGAGCTCGTCGTGCACCTGGAGGAGCATCCGCGCGCGCGACCCCGCCTCCGCGAGCGCTCGGTCGAGCCGCACCATCGCGATCTTGATGATGTCCGCCGCGGACCCCTGAAACGGCGCGTTCAGCGCCATCCGCTCCGCATTGCCGCGCACCACCGCGTTCGAGGCGTGGATCTCCGGGATCGGCCGCACGCGGCCGAAAATCGTCCGGACCTCCTTCGTGCGCCGCGCCTCCTGGAGGATTCCGTCGAGGGTTCCGCGCACCGCGGGGAACTGCGCGAAGTAAGACTCGATGTAGCTCTTCGCCTCGGCCGTCGAGACGCCCAGGTCCTTCCCGAGCGTGAAGGCCGCCATGCCGTAGAGGAGGGCGAAGTTGATCCGCTTCGCCGCGAAGCGCATCTCGGTCGAGACGAGGTCGGGCGACACGCCGAAGATCTTCGCGGCCGTCGCGCGGTGGATGTCGTCGCCGCGCTCGAACGCGCCGATCAGCGCCTGGTCCCCCGAAAGATGGGCCAGGATGCGCAGCTCGATCTGCGAGTAGTCGGCCACGACGAGCTTCGCGCCCGGCGGCGCGACGAATGCCCGACGGATCTCGCGCCCCGCCGCCGTTCGGATCGGGATGTTCTGAAGATTCGGGTCGGATGACGACAGCCGCCCGGTCGCTGCGACCGTCTGATGGAACGAGGAGTGCACGCGCGACTCCGCGTCGGCGAGCTGGGGAAGGGCGTCGACGTAGGTCCCCTTCAGCTTCGCGATCTCCCGGTACTCGATCAGCAGGCGCGCGATCGGGTAACCGCGCTCGGCGAGGTCGTTCAAGACCTCGACTCCGGTGGAGGAGACCCGCGTCTTCGCGGTCTTCTTCGACGGCGGGTACTTCATCTTCTCGAAGAGGATCTGGCCGAGCTTGACGGGAGAGTTGACGTTGAACTGTTCGCCGGCCTCCGCCCAGATTTTTTCCTCGAGCGCGCGCAGGTCGCGGTCCATGCGGACGGACATTTCTTTCAAGTAGGGAATGTCGACGCTGATCCCCGCGAGCTCCATGCGCGCGAGCACGGGCGTGAGCGGCCGCTCGATCTCGCGGTAGATCCGATCGAGCTCGGGCCGCTTCTCCATCTCGGGGCGCAGCCGCTCCGCGAGCTTTCGGGTTCCCGAGGCGCGCTCGCCGAGCCACCGATCCGCGGTCTCGACGGCATAGCCCTCCGGCAGCGCGCACGACACGATCCCTGCCTCCTTGTCGGAGGTCACGCGGTGGCCGAGCCGCTGGAACGCCATGACCTCGAACTCCGAGCTCCCGGCGCCCGGCGAGAGCACGTACTGCGCGAGGCAGACGTCGAAGACGTCCGCAGCGATGGTCGAGCCTTCCCGCGCGAGCAGCGCATCCAGCGGCTTCGCATCGGCGATCGTGACCGCGCGGCCCGGCCGGTCGAGCGTGCGCCAGCGCGCCGCGATCTCGATCGGCGATTCTTCGGCGATCTCGACCGTCTCACCGTCGGAGACCGAAAGGAGCATCCGGTCCCGTGCGCGGAGCAGTGCGATTCCGAGCGGCCGCGACGCGTCGACGGTGAACGGCTCCCCCGGCTTCCGGCGGACCGCCGAGATCTCCGGCGTCACCGCGGACTCGTCGTGGATCTCGGCGGCGAGCGAGTGGAATTCGAGCTCGACGAAGAGCTCCTTCAGCTTCTGTGCGTCGGGGGGCGAGCGGCGGAGGGCGTCGGGCTCGAACGGGATCGGCAGATCCGTCGGGATTTCGACCAGTCGCCGCGAGACGATGGCATCTTCTTTGTGCTCGCGGAGGCTCTCGCCGACCTTTCCTTTGATCTCCCCGGCGCGGGCGAGCAGAGTCGCGAGGTCGCCGAAGTCGGCGATCCACTTCTTGGCGGTGACCTCTCCGACCCGCGGGACGCCGGGGATGTTGTCCACGCTGTCGCCCATGAGCGCGAGCACGTCGGCGACCTGCTCCGGCGCGACGCCGAAGAACTCACGGACGCCCGTCTCGTCGAGAAACTTCTCGCGTCCCGTGTGGAAGACCCGAACCCTCGGACTGACGAGCTGCAGCATGTCCTTGTCGGCCGTCACGATCACGACGTCGAAGCCCATCGTGGAGGCCTTCTTCGCGAGCGTCCCGATGACGTCGTCGGCCTCGTAACCGGGGAGCTCCAGCACGGGAATCTTGTAGGCGTCCAGGATCTGCCGGATCGCGGGGAGCTGGGAGGCGAGGTCATCGGCCATGACCGGCCGGTTGGCC
>DASWIB010000015.1:0-4575 GCA_036397915.1 Thermoanaerobaculia bacterium
CGGGTGATGTAGGAGCCGAGGGAGGAGATCCAGTTCGTCTCGAGGCAATCGAGAACGTAGCGCTTTTCGTTACCGTCCAGGACCGGCTCACAGACCGGAATCATCCCGTCCTCCTGCCGGCCTCTCCAGCCGGAGCGCGGATGGTATCCCGCGCCGCCAGGGGGTGCGGGGGACCGCAAGGTCCCCCGCCGACGAATATTCAAGGACTCTCCTGAGGCTTCTCGGCGACACAGAAGACCGAAAGACCGAATGGGAACCGAATGCCGAGTTTCCTCTCGAGCGCGAGCACGCCCGAAAGGAGGGCATTGACCGGAGCCGGCACCGGCCGAACGTCGGAGCGTGCCGCTTCGCGCGCTCCCGCTCTCCGGCTCGCGAGCCGGACGATCGCCGCCGCCGGAAAGAGGAGCGCGTTGCGGTAGCCCGCTCGAAGCGCCGACAGCCCGGCAGCAGAAAGAAGCTCCACGGCGTCCTTGCGGCGGTAGCGGCGCTTCGTCCAGACCGCGACGTCGTGCTCCCCCCGAAGCCAGTCGAACGCCGGGACCTGCAGGAGGAGGAGTCCGCCGGGACGCAGAACCCGCGCTGCCTCCTCGAGCGCCGGGAGCTCCTCGACGCCGCTGTGGCAGAGCACATCGATCGAGACGACCGCGTCGAAGGACGCCTCGGTGAACGGGAGCGCGCAGACGCTCCCCAAGACGAGCGCCCGGAGGCCGCGCGATCGCGCGAGCCCGATTCCGGCCGGGGAGATCTCGACGCCCGCCCTCCAGGCGGACGTCCGCAGGTTGGCGAGAAGGCCGCCGGTGCCGCATCCCGCATCGAGAACGCGGAGCCGACCGCTGCCGACCGGCCGAAGCCCGTCGAGCCACCGCTCGACTTCGCGTCGCACGCCGAGGTACCACCAGTGGCGGTCCTCGACCGCGAACATGGCGGCGTATTCGGTGGGGTTCATCGTCTCACGCCACCCAGTGCCAGTTGACGAATCTCGCTGCAGCCACGAGGAGCAGGACGCCCGAGCCGATCCACCAGAGCAGCCGGAGACGAGGCCGTCCGCGGGAGCCTTCGGCCAGAGCGAAGTACACGGGATAGACGACCATGAAAAACCGGGGCATGCCTCCCGAGAGGCCCGTCGTCGTCGGGAGCGAGATCGCCGCACCCGTCCAGGCGGCATCCGCCCAGTTCTTCTTGACGAGCTGGTAGATACCGATGATGACGAAAACTATCGCGAGCCCGTAATCGAGGGCGAACGTCGGGTCGCGCTTCCAATCCATGTCCACGAAACGAACCTTCATCGAAAGCAGCCAGGCTCCGACACCGGAGAGCGAGCTCGTCCCGCGGTGCCACCCCTCCATCGAGCGGAAGAAGAGGCCCGGCTCTCCGAAGAGCCATCCGATCCCGAAGATCCAGAGGAAGACCGTCGCGACGGGAACGAGCCCGACGGCGAGCGCCGTCCCCCACTGCCGGCGCCCCTCCGGCGCGCGGCGTTCGAGCGCGGCGAGGAAGAGCGCCGGGGCCGCCGCGAGAGCGGAAGCGCGCGTCAAGCCGAGAAGAAACCCCCAGAGAAGGGCTTTGCCGATCGGACCCCTGCGGGCATCTCGAAAGGCGAGCAGAGCGAACAGCAGAAACATCGACTCGGCATACACCGCAGCGAGGAAGAACGCCGTCGGAAACAGCAGGAGGAAGGCGACCGCGCTCCACGCCTCCCTTTCACCGAGCCGCGCGGCTCCTTCCCGGAAAAAGAGACTCATCGCGAGAAAGAGGCAGAGGTAGCTGACGAGCAGCCCGGCGTGGAAGCCGTCGATCGCGAACGTGTCCCGCAAGACCTTCGCGGCCGTCGGATACATCGGAAAGAAGGCGTGACTCGACGGCTTGCCGTCGGGAGGCGGCTTTCCGTATCCCCGCTCGATGATGGCGAGATACCAGCCGGAGTCGAACTTCGCGTAGGGCGGGGCGCGGAGCTCGATCGGGGCCTCCCAGCGCACGCGATGCTCGATCGGCAGGTACGTGCGCGCGACCATTCCCCAGGCGCCGAGCGCCAGCACCCACGCACTCGTGAGGAGAAAGAGCCTCGGCGGGCCGAAGTGCCGGTCGAGGAACCCGATCAGTCTTTCGAGGGCGCTCACGCGTTCGGAAGCGTAAAACGGAAAGCGAAGGCGGCCGGTGGCTTCTTGTCCCGCGTCCCCGTCTCAGAGTCTCTCGAGGGCGGCCATCGCGGGTTTCAAGTCCTGCCGGCTGTTCCAGAACTCCGCCCACGGGTCCGGCTTCCTCAGACGCTCTCCGTAGCTCGCGATGTTGAAGGCGCCGGGGTCGAGCGCCGGCTTCACCTCCGCCCACTCGAGCGGTGTCGAGACCGGCGCCCGCGGGAAGCGCCTCACGCAGAAGGGCGCGACGACCGTCTGCGCGAACCCGTTGCGAAAGGGATCGAGGTAGACGCGCTTCTTCCGCTTCGCGATCGAGCTCTCCATCGTCATCTCTTTCGGGTATTCCGCGGCGAGCTTTGTCCCGAGCGAGTCGGCGAACCAGCGAACCTGGTCGGCGTCCGGTCCGACCCGGATCGGGACGAACACGTGAAGCCCCCTCTTTCCGGAGGTCTTCGCAAAGGAGACGAGACGCAATGCGTCGAGCGCCTCCTTGAGCTTCCGGCCCGCCCGCGCGGCGTCCGCGAACTTGCCCGAGTCCGGATCGAGGTCGAAACACACCCAGTCCGGCTGCCGTGGAGTCGGCGCTCGCGCGCCCCACACGTGAACGGCAATGCAGCCGAGGTTCGCGAGCGCGAGCTGGGTCTCCTTCTTTCCGCCCACGACGTAGTTCCGGACTCCGTTTTCGTGCACGATCCGCTTCGTCGGCGTGTCGGCGGGCATCGATTCCGGCTTCTCCTTCTGGAAGAAGCATTTTCCAAGCATGCCGTTCGGGCACCGCTTCAACGAGAGGAGCCGGTCCTTCACCCACGGCCGAAGCTTCGGAAAGATGAAGTCGTAGAACCGCACGAGGTCGAGCTTCGTGTAGCCCTCGTCGGGCCAGAAGACCTTGTCCGGGTTGGAGACGCGGACCGCCAGCTTCTCCGGCGCCACGCAGTCTCCCGGGAGCGCCTTGCGTGTCTTCCGGCTCACGTCGCCTCCGGCAGCACGCACTCCGCCGGCTTCTTGTCGTCCCGCAACCCGAGGAAAACCGGCTGCCGGAGCTTGCGGTCGCGGGTCCATTCGTGGAACGCGATCTGTGCGACGAGCTTCGGGGCAATCCACGTCGCGCCCTTCTCCCGGGGCGGTTCCACGAAAGACGACGTTTTCTGAACAAGGGGCTGGAACTTCTGGTGGAGCGAGGAGAGCCGCTTCTGCGAGAAGCCCGTCCCGACCTTGCCGACGTAGTGGAGATCGGGGCCACGGTAGGCGCCGAGCAGCAGGGCGCCAAAGTGCGTGCGAGAGCCGGCGGGCATCGTGTATCCCCCGATGACGAACTCCTCTTCCTGGTGGACCTTCACCTTGAGCCACCTCGTGCTCCGTCCCTCGACGTACGGCGCGGACGCGTCCTTGGCGACGAGACCCTCGTAGCCGCGTCGCTTCGCCTGCCCGTAGGCTTTCTTGCCGTTCGAGTCGAGCCGGCGGGACGAAAAGAGGTGGTCCGTCTTTCCGATCGCTTTTTCGACCGCCTCGCGGCGTACCGACAGAGGGGCATTCCGCAGATCGGTCCCGTTGCGGTGGAGGCAGTCGAACACGGCGTAGACGTGCGGGACGTCCCCCTGCTGGAGGAGCTGGAACCGCGAAACGAGCTTGCGGTCGAACGCGACGACCTCGCCGTCGAGAAGCAGGGTGCGATCCGGAAGGCCTTCGATCGCCCGCGCGACCTCGGAGAATGTCTCCGTGCGGTCCTTCGCGTTCCGCGAGAACAGCGTGACGCGGCCTCCCTCCTTGTAGGCGAGGATCCGGTAGCCGTCGTACTTCTCCTCGTAGACCCAACCCGGGTAGTGGAACGGCTCGTGGACGAGGGTCGCGAGCATCGGACGGACGCGAAACGGAATGCGGTCGGAAACGGCGCGACCGGTCCGGGCGCGCGCGCTTACGGATTGTGATCTCACGAACCGGCTCGGTTGGACTTCCAGACCGACTTGCGCCGGCCGCGCCGGGGAGGCGCGAGGAGCTCCGGCTGTTTCAGGAGCTTCTTGATCAGCGCCGGCGGATCGCCGGTCGCTGCCTTCACGATGTCCCCCCCTTCGTCGCGGGCGATCTCCGCGAGGATTCTCTTCGACACGACGGAACGGGGCTCCTTCTCGGCGATGTCCTCCTGGCTCGCGAACTCGTCGCGGTGCTTGATGAGAAGCCAGGGCGGACGGCCGCCCTCCCGCGCGCGAATGCGCACGAGCACCCAGGAGCCGTGGAGCTTCTTGCCCGCTAGGGTGAACTTCAGGTCCCCTTTCTTCAGCGCGGCGTCGACGTCTTCGACCTGCGGGGTCCACGTGCCGCTGTCCCAGATCATGACGGTGCCGCCGCCGTACTCGCCTTCCGGGATGATCCCTTCGAACTTCGCGTACTCGATCGGGTGATCCTCGGTTGCCATCGCCATCCGTTTGACGGACGGATCGAGGGA
>DASWIB010000016.1:0-15209 GCA_036397915.1 Thermoanaerobaculia bacterium
GGCAACGGCTACCGCTTCACCGACAGCGACTTTGACACGCACTCAGACACCGACGGCCACGGCAACCGCGACCGCTTCACTCACCGCGACCTTTACAAGCACGCAGACACCGACCGCGATGGCAACGGCCACTGCTTCGCCCACAGCGACTTTGACACCCACTCAGACATCCACCTCGACGCCTTCGGCCTCACCGACGCAAACGAGCACCGCGACGGCTACTCGCACGGCCACGGTATCGGTGACTCCCACAGCCACGGCATCGGTGACTTCCACGGCCACGAGTACTGGCACCGCGACTCCGACGGCGACCTTCACGATGACTCAGACGCCCTCCTCCACGCCGACGAGGACGGCAACTCGGACGCCGACGAGGACGGCAACCCCGACCGTCACTCCGACACGGACGAACACGGCGTCCGGTCCGACCCCGACGCCGACCGCGACGCCCGCGATTCCGTCTGCGCCTTCGGACCTTTCCGCGGTCGCCGCTTCCTCGAGTCAGATCGACCTGTCCTGGACCGACAACTCCTTCAACGAGAGCGGCTTCAGAATCAACCGGGCATCCGCCTCTTCGGGCCCTTGGACCCAGATTGCCTCGGTCGGCGCGAATGTCACGTCCTATTCGAATGCGGTGCTTCCCGAGTCAACCTTTTATTACCAAGTTCGAGCGTGGAATTCCGCGGGCAATTCCGGTTATTCGAACACGGCGGTCGCGACCACACCGCCGACGCAAACGAGCACCCCGACGGCTACTCGTACGGCCACGGTATCGGTGACTCCCACGGCCACGGCATCGGTGACTTCCACGGCCACGAGTACTGGCACCGCGACTCCGACGGCGACCCTCACCGGGACGGTCACGGTCTCTCCGACCGCGACTTTCACGATGACTCAGACGCCCTCCTCCCCGCCGCCGACGTCGACGCCGACCCCGACGCGCACCCCGACCGTCACTCCGACACGGACGAACACGGCGTCCGGTCCGACCCCGACGCCGACCGCGACGGCGATCTCGCCGCCGACCTCGACGCCTTCCGCCTCACCGACGCGAACGAGCACCCCGACGGCGACTCGCACGGCCACGCGCACAACGACCCCGACCCGGACCCCTCCCGGACACAGAAACACGCCAAAACCCACTCGCACGGCGAAACCCTGATCCCTCGCCCGTCCGCACGATCGCGCCTGAACGCAGTCGGACTCCGACCCCGAGCCGGACCGGGCAGCCCTCTTGCACCGGCACCGATACGATGCCCCCCGGCCGTTCCGGACAGGTCCGCTCTCCCGGGCGAGCGCGACTGTGAACCGTCAGGTCCTCCTCGTCGAGGACGACCCGGACCTGCTCGGCTCCCTAGCCTCCTTGCTTCAGTCGGAGGGCTACGAGGTCCAATGCGCCCGGCACGGGCTTGAGGCCCTGGGGCGCCTGCGGGGCGGCTGCCGGCCGGCGGTCATCCTGCTCGACCTCATGATGCCGATAATGAGCGGTTGGGAGTTCCGCGACGCTCAGCGCCAGGACTCCGACCTCTGCCGCATCCCGGTCGTCGTGGTTTCCGGCTTGAACGACAGCGCGCGCCATGCGGCGTGGCTGGAAGCGGACGGCTACGTACAGAAGCCGATCCAGGTCGAAATCCTCCTCGAGACGCTGCGGCGCTACTGCGGGGGTCAGGTCTCCACCTGACAGAATCGGCTCGAGAAAAGTGGCAAGTGGAGACCTGACCCCACTGGTGGACCGGCTCCGCGTCGCGTCGCGCGTCACGGTCGTCACGGGCGCCGGCGTTTCCGCGGCGAGCGGCGTCCCCACGTTTCGCGGCGCGGACGGCCTGTGGTCGAACTTCCGCGTCGAGGACCTCGCGACGCCCGAGGCCTTCGCCCGCGACCCGGCCCTCGTCTGGAAGTGGTATGCGTGGCGTCGCGAGCTCGTCGCCGCCTGCCATCCCAACCGCGCGCACGAGGTCCTCGCCGACTGGAGCCATCGCTATCCTCGGTTTACCTTGATCACGCAGAATGTGGACGGTCTCCACGAACGCGCCGGCACAGAGAACGTCGTTCGGTTCCATGGATCCCTGTGGGAGCTCGCGTGCTGGAAGCGCTGCGCGCAGTCGCCTGAGCGATGGCGTGACGAGACCGTCCCTTTTGCGGAGTCTCCGCCCCGATGTCCACACTGCGGCGGCCTCGCGCGCCCCGGAGTCGTCTGGTTCAGCGAGCCGATCGACCCGTCGGTGCTCGAGAGGTCGCTCTCCGCGCTCGACTGCGACGTCTGTCTCGTGGTCGGAACTTCTGCGGTCGTCTATCCGGCGGCCGGCCTCGCCGACGAGGCGCGACGGCGCGGCGCCTTCACGGTCGAGATCAACCCGGAGCCGACGGAATCGAGTCCGCGGTTCGATCTCCCGGTTCAGGGGGTCGCGGAGGAAGTCCTCGACCACCTCGATCGCCTGCTTGTCGGCCCCGGCGAGACGTCTTCGGGCAGCCGGTTCAGCTTGAGCCAGTAGACCGGAAGAAGACGGAGGCGCTGCAAGGTCTTCTCCGGAGAATCCGACTTCGAGACGAAGGAGTTCGCGCCGAGCTCGTACGCGCGCCGGACGTCCCGCTCCTTCTGCGAGCTCGACACGACGATGACCGGGACGCGCCGCGTTCGCTCGTCGGCGCGCAACCGCTCGAGGACCTCGAACCCGCTCACTTCGGGAAGCGATAAGTCGAGAAGGATCAGGGCGGGCGGCGGATCGGAGGCGATGCGCTCGAGCGCTTTCCCGCCCGTCGCGGCTTCTTCCACGGAGACGTCGTCGCCAAAGGTGCTTTCGAGAAGCCGCCGGATCACCCAGCGGTAGCTCCCGTCGTCCTCGACGACGAGGACGCGACGTGCCAGCTCGGGGGCCTTCGATCCCTCAGACAAGGACTCTCGCTCCTTCCGGCGGGGGAACCGAAAGGAAACTCAGTAAGCAAAACTGGTACCCGACCGCCGTGTCCTCCTCCGGCGACAGGCCGATCAGCAAAGCGATAAGATCGGATCGACCGCTTGGGCCGATGAAGAGAGCCGTTTGGGTGGGGGTGGCGATCGCCATCGCGGTGGCGGGCACCTGGGGTTACGGGGCGCTTGCGCGCCGGGAAGACGACTCGGGTCGTCCTGTCCGTCTTCTGGCCATCGCGGAAGAGCAGAGCCTCGCTCTTTCTTTCTCGCGCAGCGGCCGGCTCATCAGTCCCGTTCCCGACGAGGGAGAAACCGTCAAAGCCGGCGACACCGTGGCAAGCATCGAGGAGCCGGGTTTGGCCGAGGACGCCTCCGACTACGAGCGCCAGATGGCGCAGAGCCGCGCTCGCGAGAAGACACGTCAACAAGAAGTCGCGCGTCTCCAGGCCGAGCTCGCGGAGGTCGTGAGCGAGGAGAAAAGAATCACGCGGCTCGTACGCGAAGGCATCGCGCCGTCGGCAGACCTCGAGACCGTGCAGCATCGGCGCGAGGGAATCACTGCGGCGATCCGGGCGCGCGAGGCGGAGAAGGGTCAGATCAGCGCAGAGGAAGGAGCGCTCGAAGTGCGGCTCGGAAAGGTCCGCCGGTTCGAGAAGGAGGGAGCGCTCGTCGCACCCGCCTCCGGCGTCGTGCTCACCCGACACCACCGGAGGGGCGAATGGGTCGCGCCCGGTGAGCCGATCGTCACGCTTCAGCTCGCGGCGCCATACCTGCGCGTCGAAGTGCCGGAGGAGCGGCTCGCGGCGTTCGCGATCGGAAAAACCGTCGAGGTCTGGCCTCAGGCGCGGCCGGAGGCCCGCGTGCGTGCCCGGATCGTCTCGATTCGCCCGCGCTCCGAGTTCGCGACACGGCGCAACTGGGGCCTTCAGAGCCGCGACTTGCGGACCTTCTCCGTCCGGCTCGCGACGGAAGGTCTGCCGGTCGTTTCCGGCCAGACCTTCGTGGTCGAGGCGGGCGCGAATTGATCCGGCCTCCGCTCTCGCCCGCCGGGCGATGAGCGGAAGCCCTCTCTCCGCCCGATGAACGCGAACTCCATCGAGGCGGAGAAGCTCACCAAGAAGTTCGGGGCCGTCGTCGCCGCCGACGCGGTCACCTTCGCGGTGCGGCCGGGGGAAACGTACGGCCTTCTCGGACCGAACGGCGCCGGCAAGACGACGCTCGTGCGGATGCTCACGACGCTTCTTCCCCCGACCTCCGGGTCCGCCCGCGTCGCCGGCCACGACATCGTCTCCGACAAAGAAGGGGTCCGCGCTTCGATCGGGACGGTCTCGCAGGCGGAGACGACCGACGAGAACCTCACGGTCCGCGAGAACCTCTCGGTGCAAGGCAAGATGTACGGGCTCTGGGGCCGCCGCCTTTCCGAGATGATCGAGCGGCGCCTGAAGCAGGTCGACCTCTGGGAGAGGCGCGACCAGATCACCAAAGCGCTTTCGGGCGGTATGCGCCGTCGCCTCGAGATCGCGCGCGGCGTGCTCCACTCGCCGCACACCCTCTTCTTAGACGAGCCGACGACCGGGCTCGATCCTCAGAGCCGGCGCGCGGTGTGGGACATGCTCCGGGAACTGAAGGCGCGAGACGGGAGTCTCGCGATCGTGCTCACCACGCATGCGATGGACGAGGCCGATATCCTGTGTGATCGCCTCGCGATCATGGACCGCGGACGCATCCTCTGCGAGGACTCTCCCGAGGCGCTGAAGCGGAGTCTCCCGACGGGCGAGCGCGTGGAGCTCGAGACGGATCGCGCGATCGAGCCGGTCGATCGGGACTCGATCACCGCCCTGGGCGCCGTCAACTGGCGCTCACCCGCCTCGAACGTCGTCCACTTCGAGTCTCGCCCCGGCGAAGGCGTCGGCCGCCTCGCAGCGCAGCTCGTCGAAGAGCGCGGCTACCGGATCCTCCACCTGGCGATCTCGCCCGTCACGCTCGAGGACGTCTTCTTCGCTTACACCGGCCGCGCCCTGCGGGAGGGGACGTGAGGGGTCAGGTCTCCACTTGCCACTTTGCACGGCAAAGTCGCGGATGGCAAAGGGGTCAGGTCTCCTCTTACCACTTTGCACGGCAAAGCGGTAAATGGGCAGGTCGCCAGAGGAATCGATGAGCGGACGCGCGGAGACCGCCGCCCCCGCCGCGGGAGTGAGCGACGAGACCGTCCGCGGCGTCTCGCGAGGCCCGCGGCTCGCGCTGCTCGGGGTCCTCGCGATTTGCCAGCGAGCGTATCTCACGCTCTGGCGCCAGCCTGTCCTCATCATCTCGACGATGCTGTTCCCGATCGTCTATCTCGCCGTGCTCGGCAACGCGTTGAACCGACAGCTCGCCAATGTGCCGCTTGCGGTCGTCGACGAGGCGGGCAATTCGCTCGCGGCGGAGTGCCGGCGGGGCGTGCTCGCGCTCGAGACGGGCCGCGGCCTCGTCGTCGTGGCCTTTCCGGCGGATCGTGAGCAAGCGCTCGAGGACCTGAGGCGAGGCCGGTACCGCGGCGTGTGGGTGCTGCCCCACGGGCTCTCGGCGAGAGGTCCCGCGCCCGCCTTCATCGGCGACAACACCGATCGCTTTTCTTACGAGGCGCTGCAGGCGGCTCTGTCGGAGATCTGGCGAGAAGCAACCGGCTTTCGCCGTTCGACCTCGGAGTCGGCGCGTCTCGAGGCGTATCCGTACCTCGACTACCTCACCTACCTCGGGCCTGCGATCGTGTGTCTGGCGATCTTCATGGGATCGATGGTCGCGGGCGGTCTACAGGTCATCGAGGACCGGATGTACGGCTACCACGAGGGGTATCTCGTGACGCCCGTCTCGACGGGGGCGATCGTGACGGGGCACATGCTCGCGGGATCGCTCGTCGCCGGGCTCGCCGGCGCTGTCGTCCTCGTCGTGATCATGCTCTTCACGCCTCTTCCGATGGCGACCCCCGACGCGCTCGGCGGCGGGCTGGTGACCGTGTTTCTCACGTCACTTGCGATCTCCGCGCTCTGGTTCCTCCTCTTCTCGCGCGCTCGCAAGACGAGCGTGCTGCGCGGGACGTTCGGGATCATCAACGTGCTCGTCTTCTTCCCGTCCGGCGCGCTCTACCCGGTCGAGTCGTACCCGAAGTGGCTGCGCGTCATCTCCGATGCGAACCCGCTCACCTACGGCGTCGCCGCGCTGCGCGACCTGCTGCTCCGCGGCGCTCCGATCGAGAGCTGCTATGCGGAGTGGATTTTCCTGCTGACGTTCTCGCTCGTCTGCGGGGTGCTGACGCAGGTTCTGTTCAGGCGCGAGATCTAGCAAGAAGTGGGGTCAGGTCTTCACTGATCACCTGAGATGTCCGATTCGCTTCGGTGAGCTTGCCACTTTGCGGCAAAGTGGCAAGTGGAGACCTGACCCCGCTTCTTTACCCCGCGCGCAGCTGGTTCTCGAATTCCTCCGGGTGCGCGGCGCGGGCGCGCGCTTCCTCGACTTCCACGAGGCCGTCCTTCGCAAGCCGCGCGAGCGACTCCTCGAGCGTGATCGAGCCCTGCTTCTTGGTCAGCGCGATCTCCTGGTGAAGGTGCTGGAGAGCGTTCTTGCGGATGTGCTGGCGCGTGCCGTAACTCGCGATCAGGAGCTCGGCCGCCGCGACGCGGCCGCCCCCCTTCCTGGGGAGGAGCATCTGGGTCAGCACTGCGGCGAGCGCCATCGAGAGCTCCTGACGGATCGTGTTCTGTCGCTCGGCCGGGAACGAATCGGCGATGCGCGACACCGCCGACGCGACGTCGGTCGTGTGAACCGTCGTGAAGACGAGGTGTCCCGTCTCCGCCGCGGCGAGGGCGATCCGCATGGTCTCGGGATCGCGCATTTCCCCCACGACGAGGACGTCCGGCGCCTGGCGCATCGCGGCGCGCAGAGCGGAGGGAAAGTCCGGCGCGTCCACCCCGACCTCGATCTGCTCGACGAGGCTCGACCGATGCGGGTGCTCGTACTCGATCGGGTCCTCGATCGTGACGATGTGCCGCGCATCGCGCCGGTTGATCTCCTCGACGAGCGCGGCGAGCGTCGTTGTCTTGCCCGAGCCAGTGGGCCCGCCCACGAGCACGAGCCCGCGGGGGAGGCGCGTCAGCGCTTCGGCGCCGGGGGGAAGACCGAGGGAGGCCAGACGCGGCGGGTCCGTCGGCAGTGCCCGAATCGTGGCGGCCGGACGCCCGCGCTCACGATGGAGGTTGAGCCGGAAGCGCCCGAGCCCGTGAACCTTGTAGGAGAGGTCGGTGACCGACTCCTGCGCGAACCGCGATCGCGCGCGGGAGGAAAGCACGGGGAGCACGGCTTCCTCGATCTCCTCGCCGGAGAGCGGCGCCTGCGGCAGCGGCAGGAGGCGCCCGTCCACGCGGATCGCGGGGGGCGCGCCAGGGACGAGCAGGAGATCGCTCCCGGCGCGCTGGACGAGCGTCTGGAGCCAGCCCTCGAGCCGGACGGAGCTGCCCGGCTCGCCGCGCGCGGGCTGGTCTTCGTTCAGCTCGCGGATGAGCTGGTTCAGGTCCTCGACCTCGTCCACAGAGTGATTATTACGAAACCGGCGGGCCGCCTGTCACATCTAATCTCCTGATGAAGACCGGATGGGCTGTCGGGTCGCTTGTGGCGAGCGTGCTCACTTTCGTAGCTGTGGGCCTGTTGTTCGGCGGCGAAAACGCCAGGGACCAGCCCCTGGCGGTCGCCGGGCCGGGTCCGGGCGGAGCGTCGAATCTCTCCCTCGCACCGGGCCTGTCTTTCACGGACGAGGCTGTCGGCGCGGGCGCTCGCTACGCGAGCGGCGCCGAGAGTTTCTAAACGAGAGCCCCGACCGCAGTCTTCTTCGGGACGTCCCATTGCTGGAACACCAATCGGGAAGCGGAGCGCTTCGTTGCGTTGTACCGACGGCACCGTGACGAAGCTCGGTTTCTCGTCGTCGATGTCGCGAGCCCTTCACCTGAGCAGCGGCCTCTGGTCTCACGGTTCTACCGGGGCAGCATTCCGACGCTTGCGTTTCTCGATCGCAGCGGAAAGGTCGTTTACAACCGTGCGGTGAGACGGCGCGGGAGAGGAGCGACGCCTCGGGGCTCGAAGAGATCTTGAAGAGAGCGAAGGGGCGGTAGCAAACTCGACCCCCCACCGGAACCCTTTCCCGAGGGAGAGGGAGAAAGCTACCCCGCGAGCCCGTCTTCCAGGCTCCAGTTCGTGTGGGGGACCTTGTTGTCGATGATCCAGGCCTTCAAGAGACGCGAGTACGTCGTCGGCTGCCAGTCGATCTTCTCGAAGAACGGCCGCAGCGCAAAGTGGAGCTTGCGCAGGTTGTAGAACGGCACCGCCGTGAAGTAGTGGTGCTCGAGGTGATACGCGGAGTAGAGGTACCAGAAGTCCCACCACCGCGAGGGCCGGATCACGCTTCCCCATTTCGCGGGATCTTCGGGCACGATCGCGTAGTGCTGCCCGAGGCGGTTCAGCGCGAACGCGATCGGAAACACGGCGAAGTAGGGCACGAGGTAGACGCGCGCGAGCACGCCCCACCCCCCGGCGAAAAAGATCGCCGCCATGGCCGCGACGTGGAACGCGATCGTCGCACGGCGTTCCCACGCGATGCGGCGCTGGAGTCCGGGAGGGTAGCTCGCGGTCTCGAGCCGGGCCGCCCGGAAATAGATCGGAAAGAGCGCCGGCGTGAAGTAGAGCAGCTTGTACCAGGGCTTGTTGATCTTCGGCGAGAGGTAATGGCGCTTGGGATCCGCGACGGAGTCGCCGAGCTCCGCGTGGTGCGTGAGATGCCAACGCGTGAACTGGAGCGCCGAGATCCCGGAGGGGATCGCGTAGAGGATCGCGAGCGCGCGCTCGGCGGCCGGGCGCGGTCCGTTGAACACGGCGCGGTGCACGACTTCGTGGAGGAGCACCGTGAAGTTGAAGATCGTCCAGCCGGCGACGAGCGCGGCCGGGATCCAGATCCACGGTTGCGGAAACAACCAGGAGACGGCGGACGCGGCGCCGAGGAGCAGGAACTGCCGCGCCGCGATCGCGAGGTGCCGGGCCGGGCTCTTGCGGTGGAGATCCTTCAAGACGTCGTGCGGGATCTCTTTCGCGAGGCGGTGCCGCAGCTCCCGGGAGGCTTTGGCCCAGTAGTGATCTCCGCCGGCGGGAGGGTATTCCTCCGGACGTGCGGGAGCCGGGACGGGGGAGGGGGCGCTCATATCGTGGTCACCACGGAGAACCTTGCAGCCCGGGCTGCTTATTCTCTCCCGCTCAGAGGCCGAGCACCAACCCCGCCACGAGGAAGTAAATGAACAGCCCGGTCGCGTCCACCAGCGTCGTGATCATCGGGGCTGACATGACGGTAGGATCGATGCCGATCCTCTGCGCGACGATCGGGACTATTGCCCCGACGACGTTCGCCCACGCGCAAATGCCGAGGATCGACAGGCCGACGGCCACCCCCGTGGCCGGCGAGAACCCCATGATCAGGGCGAAGATGAAGCCGAACACGCCGAGCAGCGCGCCCAGGAGTATCCCGCTCCCGGCTTCCCGCGCGAAGACGCGGCCGATTGATCGAAAGCGGATCTCGTCGAGCGCGAGACCCCGGATGACCGTCGCGACGGCCTGGGATCCGGCATTGCCGCCGGTCCCGATGAGCAGCGGAATGAAGAAGGCGAGAGCGACGACCTTCGTCAGATGTCCTTCAAAGTGGCGCAGGACGAGCCCGGTCACGGTCGAGCCCGCGAACAGAAAGATCAGCCATACCACCCGCTTTCGCACCGTCCTCCAGACCGGCGTGGTGAAGTAAGTCGACTCCGCGGCATCGTCGTCGGCCGCTACGACGCCGGCCATGTGGAGAACATCCTCCGTTTGCTCTTCGTTCAGGACGTCGATCACGTCGTCCACGGTCACGATTCCGAGCGGCCGGTTTTCCTCGTCGACGACGGGTATGGCGAAGACGTCGTACTTGGAGACGAGCTTCGCCACCTCCTCCTGCGGCGTATCGGCGCGAACGGTCGCGACGCGGCGGTTCATCAATTCCGCGACCTTCCGGTCCGGTGCGGCGGGAAGGAGCTTGCGCAGCGAGATCGCGCCGACCAGATGCCCGTGCCCGTCCACCGCATAGATGGTCTGGATCGTCTCGACTTCGGGGTCGATCTTCTTCAAATGCTCGAGAGTCTCGGCGACCGTCCAGTCGGGGCTCATCGTCGCGAACTTCTCGGACATGAGACGGCCGGCCGTCCCCGGCTCGTAACGAAGCAGCCGCTTGGCCTCGGCCGCGTCGCGAGGGGACATCTTCGCCAGGAGCGCCTCCCTCTGGCGCTGAGGGACGTGCTCGAGGAGGAAGACGACCTCGTCTCCCGGCACCCGGTCGAGCTGCGGCCCCAGCTTCTCGGGAGAGGCGAGGTGAAGAACGAGTCTCAGCGTCTCGCCCTTCAACTCCGAGAGCACCGCGGCGCCCTGCTCCGGAGGAAGGGCCTCGAAGAGGACCAGCCGGTCCTGCCGCGGGAGGTCCTCGAGCAGCTCCGCGAGGTCAGCCGGGTGAAACTCGGCGACCGCTGCTGCGAGCTCGCCCGGCTTCTCTCGGATGAGCTCCTCGATGTCGGGAGCGATCAGCTTGGCGACAGACATTGCAGGTATTTTGTCATCGGGACTCGGACAGCTTCTGTCATTCCGAGGCGCGAAGCGACGAGGAATCGCTCGAAAGATCCTTCGCTACGCTCAGGATGACAGGCGCTACGCTCAGGATGACAGGCGCTTCGCTCAGAGCCCGCGCCGAGCGAAGCGAGGGGATGACAGGGGACGACGCCGAACTCCGCTCGGACAAACAAGAAAGACCCCGCCGCAGCGGGGTCTCTTCAGGTACCGCGGGGAGATCCGGCTACTTCTTGGCGGCCGACTCCATCGAGGCGACGTCGATCGTCATCTTCTCCTTGTCGGCCTTGCCCTTGACCGTGACTTCCTGGCCGGCCATCTTGCCCGCCTCTTCCTGATTCGAGAGGACCCACACCTGCTTGTCTGCGGGCGTGTAGAGGGCGTACTTCGCGCCCTTCTCCTTCACGCACTTGTGGGCGCAGTCGGCGTGCTCGGCCTTGGCTCCCTTCGCGCCGCAGCCGGAGTCGGTGATGATGCCCGTCCAGGAACCATCGGTCGCGTCGCCGGCGAAGGCGAACGAGGTAAGACTCGCGACGAGGACGGCGAGCAGAAGGCGAGGTACGAGTTTCTTCATGTGGTCTCCTTTTCTGACGTCCCGGGTCGACCCGGGCCTCCCATCCTAATACGGCTCCGGAGGACGTTTGGATGAGCCGGACGACGACGTTCGACCTTCTGCTCGGCCTCTACCGGTCCGCGCTCGCGGCGGTGAATCCCCGCCGGGCGGTGGCCGCCGCTCTCTCGCGACGCGACGTGTCGAACACCCTCGACCGTGCGTCGCGAGTGGGCGTGTTCGCCGTCGGCAAGGCTGCCGATCCGATGTTCCGGGCGGCCTGGAGGCCCGGGCTTGAAGGGCTCGTCGTGGTTCCCCGAGGCTATCCGGCGTTCGAGCGGCGGGGTGTCCGCGTCCTCTCCGGGGCGCATCCGGAGCCCGACCGCTCGAGCGTCCGTGCCGCGCGCGAGGCGCTCCGTTTCTTCTCGCAATTCGGCCGGGAGGACGTGCTCCTCTGTCTCGTCTCCGGGGGATCTTCTTCGCTCCTCTGTTTGCCCCGCGACGGGATCACGCTCGGAGAAAAGAAGCGCGCCGTTTCCGCGCTCATACGAGGCGGCGCGGCCATCGACGAGATCAATCGTCTGCGGACCTCGCTCTCCGCGATCAAGGGAGGCAAGCTCGGTCGGACGACCGCCGCGCCGATCGTGACGCTCGTCCTTTCCGACGTACCCGGAGATCACCCGTCGGTAGTCGGGTCCGGCCCGACGATCCGCGGCCGCCGGGGCGACGTCACGATCGTCGTCGGATCCAACCGCGTGGGGCTCCAGGGCGCGGCGCGCGAGGCGCGTCGGCGGGGGCTCTTCCCGCGGCTGCGTCGGCGACGGCTCGAAGGCGAGGCGAGCGACGTCGGCCGCCGTTTTGCGGCGGAGCTCGCGCGGCTGTGTCCGGGCGAGGCACTCCTCGCCGGCGGCGAGACTACGGTCTCCCTCGGGCGGGCGCGCGGGAAGGGGGGCCGGAGCCTCGAGCTCGCGCTTGCGGCGGCGGTCGCGCTCGAGAAAGTGCGGGACGCCGCGCTGCTCGCGGTGGGGTCGGACGGGCGGGACGGCTCGTCCCGCGCGGCAGGGGCATACGTCGACGGACGGACGGTTCCACGGGCTCGCCGCCTCGGCCTGGACCCTCTCCGGGCGCTCTCCCGCCACGATACGGAGCCCTTCTTCGCGCGAGCCGGAGGGCTGGTCGTGACCGGCCCCACCGGAACAAACGTCGCCGACTGGGCGTTCGGAGTGCGCGTATTTCGAGACGTGAGGCGAGACGTGAGGCGTGAGGCGTGGTGAGACGTGAGAACGTAAGGCGTGAGGCTTAAGGCGAAAGCGCTCAGGCTCTTTGCGGCGGCGATCTCCGCGTTCGCCGTCGCCCGCGTGGTCGGCGCGCAGGTGCCGGCGGCGCCCCCCGCCCACCGCCTCGTCTACAAGCTCGAGGTCGCGGGCTCGACGCTGCGGTGGGAGCTGCCGTCCACGTTCGAGACCGTGAAAGGCGTGGTGGGGGTCTTTCGCGGGACGATCGAGGCCAACCCTCTGCCGAGCGGCGGCTGGGACGTGAAGAGCCGCATCGTCGTCCCGGCCGCGGCGATGCAGACCGGAAATCGCCGCCGCGACGGGCGGATGCGCGGAAAGATCCTCGATACCGCGCGCTACCCGGAAATCGTTTTCGAGTTGCGCCGCTTCACCGGCGACCTGTCGCGGTTTCGTCCCGGTGAGACGTTCTCGGTTCAGGTCGCCGGCCATCTGACGGTGCACGGCCGGACCGCGCTCGTCCAGCTCCCGGTCGACGTCTACGTCTTCGACGACCACGTCGAGATCGCGGGGTCGTTCCCGCTCCACTGGAAGGAGTACGGGATGCGCGATCCGTCGGTCGGAGTCATGCGCGTCAAGGAGCCGATGCTGGTCGTCTTTCGCCTGCGCGCCGTCCCCGAGAAGGTCGCGGGGACAGGCCCCGCGGGCCTGCACCCGCCGCAGCCCACCCCCGGAGGGGCTGCTCCCTAAACCGTTTCGGAGATAATTACCGATTCTGATGAGACCAACCCCGCGCGTGCAGGAGCTCGCCCGGCTCGAGCGCTTCACCGAAGAGCCGAACCGGTTCGGCGCCTATCGGATCGCTCTCGGGTTCCCGAACTCCTATGAGATCGGGATGTCCAACCTCGGCTTCCAGTGGGTTTATCGGCTCTTCAACCGCCTGCCCGACCTCGTCTGCGAGAGGTTCTTCCATGAGGAAGGGGAGCCCGCGGTCACGTTCGAGAACGGCACCCCGCTGTCCGAGTTCGGCCTTCTCGCCTGGTCGCTCTCCTGGGAGATGGACATCGTCAACATCATCCGCACCTTGCGCGCGGCCGGAATCCCGGTCTCCCGCGCGGAGCGGGACGAACGGCACCCGATCCTCCTCGTCGGCGGCGACATCCCTCGAATGAACCCCGCGGTGCTCGCGCCGTTCGTCGACGTCTTCGCGCTCGGCGACGGCGAACGGCTGGTGCCGGCGATCGCCGATCTCGCGAAGCGGGGTCTCGACCGGGATACGTTCCTCGAGGAGATCTCGCGGCTGCCCGGTTTCTTCGTCCCGGCGGTTCAAGGCGCGAGGGCGGAGGCAGCGGAGAGCTCGCGGATCGTCATCCAGCAGCCGATGTCGCGCAAGGAGATCAAGCCCGACTTCGAGGTGCCGCACACGACGATCCTGACGCCGAGGACGGAGCTCGCCGACAAGCTCCTGATCGAGATCTCGCGCGGCTGCACCGAGATGTGCCGCTTCTGCTGGGCGGCGTACGCGATGGCGCCGATCAAGCAATACCCGGCCGCGTCCATCCTGAAAGTGGCACGCGAGGCGCGTCTCTCGACCAACCGCACGGGTCTGATCGCGACGGCGGTCTGCGACCACCCACAGATCATCGAAATCCTCCAGGGGCTCGCGGAACTCGGCTTCCACATCGCGCTTTCCTCCATCAAGATCGATGCGATCGAGGATCCGATTCTCGAGGTGCTCGCACGGCAGGGCGAACGGGCGCTCGCGATCGCGCCCGAGGCGGGCAACGAGCGCCTCCGCCGCTACGTCAACAAGAAGGTCTCCGACGAAATGCTGCGCGAGAAGGCGCGCCTCGTCTTCGCGCAGGGATTCACGAGATTGAAGCTGTATCTCCAGGTCGGGCTGCCCTCCGAGACCGACGAGGACGTCGCCGACATCGTGCGTACGGTGGGGGAGCTGCACGAGATCGCCGTCGTCGAGGGGAAGCGATTCGGGCGGGTCGCGGAGCTGGTGCCTTCGGTGAACGCCTTCATCCCCAAGCCCCACACTCCCTACGAGGACGAGTCGCTCGCCGACGACGCGACCCTGAAAGAGAAGCTCGGCTTCCTCCAGCGGGAGTTCTCGCGGATGCCAAACGTGGTCTTCCGCGGGATGCCGGTCGGCGAGGCGGTGTGGGAGGCGTACCTCGCCAAAGCGGACGAGTCGGCGGCGGACATCCTGGAAGAGGCCGCGTCGGGAGTGCCGGTGCGCCGGATCTTGAAAGCGCACAAGGGACGCATCGATGCGGTGGTGCGACCGACGCCCGCCCCGCCCGGCGGCCCCCTCCAGTCCGTGCCCACCCCCTGGTCCTTCATCTCGAAGCGGTGAGGGTTCATCTCGAACCGCCGAGGGTTCGAGGGTCGTTCCCTGTTCGGGCTCGAGATCTGTTCGGCGTCGTTGTTCTCCTGCTGTCCGTCCAAGCGCCCGGACTCGACTTTCCGATCCTCGAGCCGCCGGCGGCGATGTTCAAGGACCACCGCGAGAAGTACCTCGCGAAGCTGCCGCTCGGCTCGATCGCGATCCTGCACGCGACGCCGCTGAAGACGATGTCGAACGACGTCGAGTACCTCTATCGGCAGGACTCCGACTTCTGGTACCTGACGGGTATCGAGGACCCGGACGCGGTCGCGCTTTTTCGCCCCAACGCTGCCGATGGGCAGCGCTACGTCGTCTTCGTCCGCCCGCGCGACCCGCGAGCCGAGTCCTATGAGGGGCCGCGCGCCGGCCCGCGGGAAGCGGCCGCCGCCTACGGCGCGGACGCGGCGTTCTCCTCCGAGGAGCTCCTCGACCGGATCGCGAGGTACGACCCGTCCTCCCGGTCCT
>DASWIB010000017.1:0-4001 GCA_036397915.1 Thermoanaerobaculia bacterium
CGATCGATTGCACGGCGACTTTGACGCGGACCTTTCCGGACGCGGGATCGGGCTGCGGGAGGACCCGTACGGCGACGCGGGCGGCGCCCTCGTTGATCGCCCACGCGTCCTCGTCGATGACCCTTCCGGTGTCGTCGTAGCCGACCGCGCGCACGGTCTGCTTGAGCGGCAGGTTGCCGAGATCGATCTCGACGGAGTAAGGCGGGCGGGTCCGGGCGAGGAGAAGCTTGTCCCCCAGGTAGAAAGCGACCTTCGTGATCGGCGGCTCGACCTGCGCTTCGAGGCGCAGAAGCCCGACGGGCGCCTCGCGCGGCGGCGGCAGGAGCTTCAGCTTCGGAGCTCCCGTGTCGGTCTCACCGGTGTCGTGCGGCGCGGCCTCGTCCGCGATGACGATCGCCTCCGCCTCGGGGAGCGTCTCCGCTTCCGCGGGAGCCATCTCCGGCCGGAAGGCGACGCCCACCTCGGGCACCATGAGATCCACGGCCCCCTCACCGACCTCGCGTCCGGCAGGGTCGGTGACGACGAGCTTCAGGCGGTAGTTGCCGGGGGGCACCGGGCGCAGGAACGAATAGGCGAAGGTCTTTCCGTCCAGGATGTCGCCCGAGACCGGATACCGGAAGGCCTGGACCATGTCGTCGCCCCGGGAGAAGGTGCCGCGGAGCTCTCCCGAAAAAGTCCGGACGCCCTTCGATGCGGCGGCTCGGGACAGTTCGGGCGAAGCAAGTCGGATCCGGACGACCGTCTTTCCGGCCGCCATGCCGAGATACTCCGCCGTCACCTCGAGCGGGAAGCGTCCCGCGGGGGTCTTCAGCTCGGTCCGGCGGGTCTGGGCCGGGAGCGGAGAGGCGAGAGCGGCGACGAGCAGAAACAGGATTGTGCGGCGCATTTCGAGGATTCGAACGATGAACCGGGGCCGGTCAATTCCCGGATGCGCGCACTCCTACGTCATCCCGAGCGCCAGGGGCGCTAGGGATCCCTCGCTTCGCTCGGGATGACAGTGAGAAAGTTCGAAAAACTCCATTAGGGCCTCGCGGAACTCCGCTGGAGTCGACAATTCACTGATCCGCACCCGCAACGCCCTTCCGTTCGGCAGCCCGTGCGTGTACCAGCCGGTCATCGTGCGGAGCCTGTGGAGCGCCTCGCGCGGGTCGCGGGCGGTTCGCTCGATCTCTCCGAAGTGCCAGAGCATCAGGTCGCGCCGCTCGGCCGCCGTCGCCGCGCGCGGCGACTTACCGGCGAGCCGGTCGGCCGCCTGCCGGAAGATCCACGGGTTCTTCATCGTCGCGCGACCGATCATGACGCCGTCGCACCCGGTGTCGCGGAGCAACGTCACCACGTCGTCGGCAGTCTCGACGTCGCCGTTGCCGATCACCGGGATCGAAAGGGCGCGCTTCAACTCCGCGATCTCGCGCCGTTCCGCGTGCCCGGTGTACATCTGCCGCGCCGTGCGGGCGTGCATCGCGACCGCTGCCGCGCCCTCGTCCTCGCAAACGCGGCCGAGGTCGAGGAAGTTCTTCCGCGAATCGTCGAGACCGAGCCGGAACTTCACCGTCAGCGGGATCGAGAGGCGCCGCTTCACCACGCGAACGATTCGCCGCGCGAGCGCCAGGTCCCCCATGAGGGCCGCGCCCGCGCAACCCTTCAAGACCTTGTTCGCCGGGCAGCCCATGTTGATGTCGCAGACATCGGGAGACAGCTCCTCGACGATCTCGGCGGCGGTGGCCATTCGCTCGGGGTCGGATCCGTAGATCTGGATCGAGAGCGGCCGCTCCTCGTCGGAAAAGAACATCTTCGCGAGCTGCCGGGCGTTGCCGCGCGTGATCGCCTCGGAGGAGATGAACTCCATCGTCACGAGACCGACGCCGCCGATACGCCGCAGCATCAGTCGGTAGACGTGGTCCGTAATCCCCGCCATCGGGGCAAGGACGAGGGGCGGATCCACGGAGAGCGATCCGAGACGCAGCATGGAACTGTTGATTTTACGCGGAATTCCGCTTCCGCCTCGGCACAACGGGCACGGGTTTTGAAGCTCCCCGCCCGGAAGGTCGGAACGTGTCGTGCGGGAGGTATTCATGAAGGCTCTCAAGGTTCTTTCGATCGCTGCCCTGGTGCTGCTGCTTCTGCCGGCGCTCGCCGCGGCACAACGCATGCCACGAGAGGGAGGCTTCTCCGTTTTCGGCGGTCTGGGCCCGTCGAAACCGACGGAAGGGAATTTCGACGCTGACGTCGGCTTCTCGGGCGGATTCGAGTACTTCCTCACCCGCAATTTCTCGATCGGCGCACTCGGTGGAGGGTGGAAGTCCGACACCGACTTCGGAGGCGACGCAAAGGAGGCGTACATCGACTTCATCGCGACTTACAACTGGGAGGGCGGTGTCATCCACCCGTTCGTGCAGGGCGGACTCGGGCCGTATTTCGTGGACTTCCCGTTCGGCGGCAGCGACACCGGGTTCGGAGGGTTCGTGGGAGGCGGCCTCGACATCTTCTTTGCACGGGCTGCCGCGATCGACCTCGCGTTCCGTTACCACATCGCGCAGGACAGAGATATCGGCTTCGGCGAGGAGCTCGACGCGAACTTCTTCGAGGCGCACGCCGGCGTGAAGTTCTATTTCTGATCGGGATGGGCGGTCCGGGCACGCGACGGCGCTCGGACCAATTTGTCCCTTCCGAAGAGGGAGCGGGTCCGAGGGCGTAGCCCGGCCCGGTTGGACTAAGATCTGCTCCGCGATCGGCGGAGGTTCTTGACATGGCGGTGTCCGAAGCCACGGCGGCGGGGAGTCCGGGGGAAGGTCTCTGGATCCGTGACCGCAAGTTCGATCTGGTCTTCCTGACCCTTTCCGGCGTGCTCGTCTTCCTGCCCTATCTCTCGTACGGTCTCCTCCAGAGGCTCGGCGCTTCCGATGCGACGGCGAGCCTGATCGTCGGCCTCACGGTCACGCTGGTCGTCGGAGGCCCGCACATGTACTCCACGTACCTTCGGACGGCGCTCGAGCCCCGTTTCCGGGCGCGCTACGGGTTTCTCGCGTATCTCCCGATGCTCCTGATCCCGGCGCTCGTCGTTCTTGGAGCGCTGCACGCCTTTCTGCTCCTCCTGACCGCCTTCTTCTTCTGGGCTTCGATCCACGTGACGCACCAGGCGCAGTGGATCGCGGAGACCTACCGCCGTAAGGCGACCGGCCGCCGCGTCTCGACCGTCGACAGGCTTCTCGACGGCGCGATCATCCTCGGCGCCCTCTACACCATGGCGATGTACAAGTTCGTCGAGGGGAAGTTCGCGCTCGGATCGAGCACGCTGCTCTTTCCGGACTTCCTGAAGCGGCGCGAGATCGCGGTGGCGTTCACCGTCGGCTTCGCCGCCCTCTTCGTGTTCTACGTGCTGCGCACCGCGGCCGAGATCCGCCGCGGCGAGGCGAGCGCGCCGCGCCTGCTCTTCATGGCGTTCACCGTCGCGCTCGCTTTCGTGATCCCGCTCTTCGACAATCTGGACGTGGCGTTCCAGGGGTTCAACACCTGGCACTCGCTCCAGTACCTGGCGCTGACCTGGTTCATCCTGTCGCGCAACGCCGAGCGGGGAGCCATCGGGAGCTCGATCGCCCGGAAGCTTGCCGGGACCGAGAAGACGGGGAAGTTCTACGCCGCGATGGTCCTCGCGACTCTGCTATCCGGGGCGATCTACCTCGTCCTGTGGAAGGGCCTCGGCTTCGCCCAGGACAAGAGCTACTACGTGGTCGTGCTGTCGTTTCTTTTGATCCATTACTTCTACGACCACTTCCTCTTCCGCGACTTCGCGCCGCTGGCCGAGGAGCCGGCAAGGTGAGGTCTCCGGTCAAACAGGGTTCACGTGAAACTTCACAGGAACTCTACTTTCCGAGATCGTCGTAGGAACCGACTCTCGTATAGCCCTTCGGCGGCTCGAAGAGTCCCTTTTTCGCTCCCACCTGGATGTCGAGCAGCTGCGTGTCGGTGAACGGCTGGTACTCGTCGCCCGCGTCTTTCTTTGC
>DASWIB010000018.1:0-11972 GCA_036397915.1 Thermoanaerobaculia bacterium
TGGCCATCGGGATGGTCGCCGGCGTCGCGGCCGGAATGTTCGGGATCGGAGGCGGCCTCATCATCGTGCCCGCGCTCGTCCTTCTGTTTCATCTCTCGCAGCACGCGGCCGTCGGAACCTCGCTCGGCGCGATCCTTCTCCCGGTCGGCGCCCTGGGAGCCTGGGTGTACTGGAAGAACGGAAACCTGAACGTGCGCTACTCGCTGCTGATCGCGGCCGGGCTCCTCGTCGGCGCGTTCCTCGGCGCGAAGCTCGTGGAGCCGGTGTCCGACCTGACGCTGCGGCGGTTGTTCGGGGGGTTCCTGCTCCTCGTATCGGTCCGGATGATCTGGGGGAGGTAGGAATGCGTGCGTGACGGGCGGGGTTGGCAAGAGGCGGGACGTTCCGTCCTGTAAGAGTATGTCCGAGTAATCTGTCGGCGGGGGACCTTGCGGTCCCCCGCACCCCCTGGTGAAAGGAGTACCCATGAAGACGCCCGTTTCCCCGGTCCTGGCGCTGTCGTTGACGGCGCTTTTGGCCGCCCCGGTCATCGCCCAGCAGAAGGAGCATCCGAAGGAGCACCCGCAAAAGAAGGAGCAACCCGAGCACCCGAAGTCGGAGAAGAAGTTCTCGGTGGACGACATCGACGCGGCGATTCGCTCGAACATCGAGGAGAAGGCGAAGGCTTCGGGCGGGAAGTTTCTTGCGCAGGACGAAGTCCTCGACAAAACCTGGGAGCTCGAGCTGGTTCTCGTGCACAAGGACCGCCTGCAGGCGCTCGCCGACGGCAGGTATTTTGCGTGCGTGGACTTCAAGGCGGCGGACGGCACGATGGTGGACGTCGACTTTTTCCTGAAGAAGGACGGCGACAACCTCGTCGTGACCGACACGAGCGTCCACAAGATCAACGGAAAGGCCCGGTACAACTATGAAGAGCAAGACGGGGTCTGGGTCCGCGTCGCGGAGAAAAGCTGAGGCGACCCTGATCATCGCCGGGCTCCTGTTCACGGCGGCTCTCGATGCGGTGAGCGGCACGGCGCCGCCGCCAACCCGCCCCTCGGTCCGCGCTTTCGAAGCGACTTACCTGGCGAGCGTCGAGCAGGTGCCGCCCGGCACCGGACGCCTCGAAGTCTGGGTCCCCCTGCCGTCGGACATGCCGGCACAGCAGGTTCGGAGCATCCGGATCGAGAGCCCCTACCCGTGGAGCGTGCGCCGCGAGCGAGAGAACGGCAACTCGTATCTCTATCTGGCCGCGACGCAGCCTCCCGCCGGGCGGCTCGACGTCCGCGTGAGCTTCGAGGCCGAGCGGAGGGAGGTGCTCCGATCCGGGCTTGCCAGTCGGGCCACGGCGAGACCGGAAGACCTCGCGCGATACCTCAAAGCGGAGCAGCTCGTCACGCTCTCACCTCGCGTGCGCGACCTCGCTCGGCGGATCACGTGGGGAGAGCGGACTCCCGAGGGCAAGGCCCGGGCGATCTACGAGTGGCTCGTCAACACGATGGTCTATGACAAGACGACGCCCGGCTGGGGCCTGGGGGACACGGAGCGCGCGTGCGACGTCCAGAAGGGAAACTGCACCGACTTCCACTCCGTCTTCATCTCGCTCGCGCGGGCCGAGGGAATCCCGGCGCGGTTCGTGATCGGGTTTCCCTTGAAGAAGGAGCCGGCCGGGATGATTCCGGGCTACCACTGCTGGGCCGAGTTCCACCTGGACGGCGTCGGCTGGGTCCCGGTGGACGCCTCCGACGCCTCGAAGACGATGGACGCTGCGCGGCGGGAGTATCTCTTCGGGAACCTCGATCCCGACCGGATCCAGTTCACCGTCGGCCGTGACATCCGGCTGGACCCCCCGCCCTGCGCGGAGCCGCTCAACTACTTCATCTATCCGCACGCGGAGGCCGACGGGAAGCCGCTCACACCGGTGTCAATCCAGCTCGAATATCGCGATCGACCGGGCGGCGGGACCGCGGCTGCCGGAGCGCGATAGAGGCTGACTGAGCGGTTGGATCGAGAGGACTCGACCCCTCGCTTTCTCTCTTCGCTCGAGCGCCCGGCGCCTGTCGCGGTCTCGCCGCTGCGTCAGGCGGGGAACAGATCGGCGAGCGGAAGGGAAAGCCCTGACAGGACGTTCGACCTGATCGACTCCGTGTCCGAGAGCTTCGCAACCAGGACGTAGCGGCCGTCGCCGCCGAGCTCGAGAACCTCCGCGGTGCGGCTCTCCGGATCGAAATACCACAGCTCCCGGACGCCCGCGCGTGCATACACCTGGAGCTTGGTCTCCCGGTCGAATTTGGCGTTGCTCGGAGACAGGACCTCGATGACGAGATCGGGCGCGCCCTGGACGTTCAATTCCGTCACGAGCGACGCCCGATCCTTACGGATGAAAAGGAGGTCGGGCTGGACCGCGGTCCGTTCGCCGAAGACGACGTCGGTCGGCGCCAGCAGGACCTCGCCGAGCCCGCGTTCTTCGACGAAATCCGCCAGCGCCCGGTACAGTCTTCCAACCGTCCTTTGGTGCTTCGGACGAGGTGCTGGAGCGATGAAGACCTCGCCGTCGATCAGCTCATACCGCCTGCCATCGTCCGGCAACGCACGGAGATCCTCGTACGTGAGCCTGGGATCGACGATCGTCACCATGGCGGGTCTTCATCGAGCAGTCTACCTGTCTGTCCGAGTAATCTTAGCGGGGGACCTTGCGGTCCCCCGAACCCCCTGGCACCCGTACTCCGACTAATGATTGTCACGAGCGCAGCCTGGCTTTCGGCTGCCAGCGTCTCGCAGAACGCCGGTAGATCGGGGCTTCGAGAGCTCACGGCCGAATCGTCAGATGCGTTCCCCCGAAGACCTCGAGCGCCGCCCCCGTGATCGCCGCGGCGTCGTCGGAGGCGAGGAAGAGCACCGTCCGCGCGACGTCGCGCGGCCAGAGCTTCTCCGCCAGCGGCTCGGCGCGGTCCGCCGCGCCGGCCTCGTCCAGCTTGTTCTCGACGGTTCCCGGACACACCGCGTTCACGGCGATGTTGAATTCGCGGAACTCCCGGGCGAGGCTCTGCGTGAGCCCGATCAAGCCGAATTTCGCGGCGCTGTGGGCGGCCAGATTCGCCTCTCCTCTCGTCCCGTGGATCGACGAGACGTTCACGATGCGGCCCCGGCGTCGCTCGATCATTCCCGGCAGCACCGCGCGGCAGAAGTTTGCGGCGCCCGTCAGGTTCGTCGCGATTACGAGGTCCCACTCCTCCGCGGACAGCTCGAGAAACGGGCGCCAGAGAAACACTCCCGCGTTGTTCACCAGGACATCGACGGGTCCCAGCTCGGCCTCGACGCGCTCGACGCACGCCTCCGCTCCGCCGCGGTCCCGGATGTCGGTCGGAATCGCGACCGTTCGAGAGCCCGCCCGCTCGAGAAAGCTCGCGGTCTGGGGCAGCTCGTTTTCGGTTCGCGCGACGAGCGCGACTCGGGCGCCTTCCTCGCCGAAGCGCAACGCGACCGAGCGTCCGATCCCGCGGGACGCGCCCGTCACGATGACCGTTCGGTCGCGGAACTTCATCGAACCGGTCCGCGGCCGCCGAGCTCCGCGTAGAGCTCCTCCGAGAAGAGGTCGTCGGAGCCCCGCGCCGTGAACGTCGGCCCCCCCGCGAGGGCGACCGCCCCCTCTTCGAGTCCGGGGCGATCCACCTTCACCCGGACGATCGCGAGCGGAAAGATCTGACGGTCGGGATCGAAGTCGGAGCTGTGACCTCGTCCGGCCTTCGCCTGGACCCAGACGGCCTTGTTGCGGGCGAGGTAGAAGAGCGTCGCCGTCTTCCTCCGGATGAGGTTCGCCGCCGTGCGGCTGCCGGCGCGCACCGCGACCGCGAGGACGGTGCGCGACCGGGCGCGCACCTCGCCCAGAGTGAGGAGGGCCGCCCGGGGAAAGCCGCCGGGATCCACCGTCAGGAAAGGGAGCGCGAGCCGTCGCCGCGCCCGAAATCCCGTGCCCGACAGGGCGAACTCGATTTCCCGGGGCAACCGATCGAGCTCCATTTAGCCCGCATTATTCATGAACGACTCCCGCCGTCCCGCGGATCTTTTCCCGCCATGCGGCGTCAGGCCTCCTCCGCGATGCACCCCGGCATCGCCGTCGTCGGCCTTCCTTGCCTGACGGAAAAATCTCTCGCGGGAACAAGGTGTGCCTGAGCACAGAGACCTTCATCCTGTCGCATGCGTCCCTGGCTCAATCACTTTCACGTGTTTCGGCTGGGTGCTCATGAATAATCCGGGCTGGGGGGAGTCTATTTCGAGCGGGTGGCCAGGAGGGGTGCGAGCCCTAGGGGGTTCGGGGGACCGCAAGGTCCCCCGCTAAGATTACCCGGACAGACACCTAGTTCCGACCTTCCGTCCGCGAAGCGAACGAAGCGGACCAGTCCGCCCGCGCACGGAATATGATCGGGCGATGAACGCTCTTCGACTTCGAACGTTTTCGATCCTGGGGACCGCGGCAATCGTCTGGTTCGCATCCACTCGCCCTGCCCACGCCGACGAGAAGGCCGACCAGGTCGCGCGCGAGCTCGTCGCGGCGCTCGGCGGGGAGGCGGCCTGGGAAAAGGCGCGTGAGCTCCGCTTCGATTTCGTGGTCGAGCAGGAGGGAAAGCGCGCGGCCGAGTTCCACCACGTCTGGGATCGGTACACGGGCGACTACCGGGTTCTCGGTACCGACAAGTCGGGAGCCCCGTACGCCGTTTACTTCAACGTGAACACCCGCGAGGGGGTCGCGTTCTCCAACGGCCGAGCGGTCGACGGCGAAGAGAAGAAGAAGCTCCTCGAGACCGCGTACGGCCGGTTCATCAACGACAGCTACTGGCTGCTCGCGCCGTGGAAGGTTTTCGATCCCGGCGTCCACCGCGACTACGACGGAGAGAAACCCGGGCCGGAAGGAGCGCTTTGCGACGTCATCCGGCTGTCGTTCGACAACGTCGGCCTCACTCCAAAGGACGTCTACTGGCTGTGGGTGAGCCGGGACGGGCGGCGGATGGTGCAGTGGCAGTACGTTCTCGGCGGAGCGCAAGAGGAGCCGACGACCGCGCTCTGGAAGGACTGGCGGACCTTCGGCGGCATCGCGCTTTCGCTCGAGAAGCCGATATTGGCGAAGCCGATCCGAATCATGTTCGAGAACGTCGCGGTCTCCGCGTCGCGCGACGACAAAGAGTTCAAGCCTCCGGCCGCGGCATCACCCTCGTCCCCGTAGGGGGTTCGGGGGACCGCAAGGTCCTCCGCCAAAAGATTCTTCGGATACTCTTAGTTTGACCCGCTTCTCGAGAGCTCTCCTCGTCCTCCTCCTCCCGCTCGCCGCCGGCTGCGCATCGACGGCCCGCGTGCCCGGCCTCTCCTATGCTTCGATCACGACCGCAAGCCTTCCCTCTCCCGCGCGCTGTCTCGTGCTCGAGCCGCCGTCCTACCGATCGTCGCCGTGGCGGCGATATCCGGCGCTCGTCTTCCTGCACGACGGTTACGGCGACGTGCGGACGCTCGAGCGGCGGGGCGTGGCCGCGGAGCTCGCCGCCCGGATGGCGGACGGGCGGCTCCCGGAGTTCCTGGTGGTCGCGCCGGGCGCGCCCGGCTCGTGGTTTTCAGACTCCTTCGATCAAAGGCGCCGATGGGAGGAGTTCCTGACGGGCGACCTGCTGCGCGAGATCGAAACGCGGTATCGCGTTCTCCCCGGACCCGCGACGCGCGGGATCACCGGAATTTCGATGGGCGGGTACGGAGCGGTGAAGATCGCGCTCAAGCATCCCCGGCTCTACGGATCGGTCTCCGCGCTCTCGGGAGCGCTCATCCCGATCGGGCTGGAAGACATCGACCGCTACGGTTGGATCACGCGGCTGACGTTGAGGCGCGTCTTCGGAAGACGCCCCGATGCGAAGACACTTTCGGCCAACGACGTGTGGGACCTCCTCCATGACACGCGATTCGAGCGCCCGCTCTTCGCCGCGCACCTGCGCGCCGGCACCGAAGACTTCTACGGCCTCGATCGCGTGGCGACTCAATTCGGGACCGACATGAACGAGCACGGCATTCCCACGGAGGTCGTGCTCGAACCCGGCGGGCACGACTGGGATTACTGGCGGCGCGCGCTCCTTGCGATCGCCGAGTGGCACGCGAAGAGGTTTTCGTATGATCCGAAGTGATGACTACGATTTCGTCATCCCGAGGCCCGAAGGACCGAGGGATCCCTCGCTTCGCTCGGGATGACAGGGACTTCGCTCGGGATGACAGGGGCTTCGCTCGGGATGACAAGGGCTTCGCTCGGGATGACAAGGGCTTCGCTCGGGATGACAAGGGCTTCGCTCGGGATGACAGGGGCGGCGCTCGGGATGACAAGGGCGGCGCTCGGGATGACAAGGGCTTCGCTTTGGATGACAGAGACGGCGGTCGCCTCGTTCTCTTCGACGTCGACGGCACGCTGCTTTCCGCCGGCCGAGCCGCGCGCGAGTCCATCCTCGCGGCGCTGACTTCCGTGCTCGGCTGGAACGGGTCGGGCGAGGGAAACGACTTTTCCGGAAAGACCGATCCGCAGATATTGCGCGAGCTGGTGCTCGACGCCGTCGGGCGCGACCACTTCGAGTCGATGATTGCCGTCGTGCTCGACCGGTATGTCGAAGAGCTCGCGCGCCGGCTGCGGCCGGAGGCCGTCGTGGCCAAGCCGGGCATTCCCGCGCTCCTCGAGCGGCTCGCGGGAGAGACGCAGGTCACGCTCGGTCTGCTCACCGGAAACATCGAGCGCGGCGCGCGGATGAAGCTCGAACCGCCCGGCTTCAACGGCTACTTTCCCTTCGGGGCGTTCGGTGACGACTCCGCCGATCGATATTGTCTCCCGGCGATTGCCGTCGCGCGGGCGCGCGAACACACGGGGCGGGAGTTCTCCGGTCGCTCGGTCGTGATCGTCGGGGACTCGGTCCACGACGTCGCGTGTGGCCGCTCGCTCGGCGTGCGCGCCATCGCCGTCGCGACCGGTCCGACGCCGTTCGAGAAGCTCGCCGCCGAGCGCCCGGACGCGCTCTTCCGGGATTTCCGGGACGTGGACGCCGTGGCGGAGGTCATTCTCCGGTGATCCGACGGGCGTCGCTCCTCGTCATCGCCGCGACCGCCTGGGGGTGCGCGGGGGCGCCGGTGCCCGCACCTCCCGCATCCCCCGGGAGCCGGGCCCCGTACGAAGCGCCGCCGGCTGGACGGCACTCCATCCAGGTCCAGGTGGACTCCCGCGCCGCGCAAGGCCTGCTCGCGTTCCTCTCGCTTCCGCAGTTCCAAGTGGAGGCGGCGAAGACGCTCGAGGAGCTGCCGGCCATCCGACTAACCCTCCAGGACGCCGCTCGCACCGCCGACATCTTCGAGCGGGACCTCGCGGCGGCCTTCGACGACGAGACGCGCAGCGCCGTCTTCGACTTTCACCCGATCCGTGCCGGGCGTTCGCGCTGGGAGAGACTTCTGTCCGCGCTGCCTGCCCGAGAGGCGGATCTCTCGCGCATGGCGGCGGATCGGGCGGCGGCCCTTCTCCCCGCGGACCGGCCGATCTCCGCGCGTCTGCAGGTCTTCCTGTCATTCGGCCTCGCCGGCCTCGCGGACCATCTCGTCGTGGTCCTTCCCGACGGAACCGAAGCGATGATCGTGGACCTCGCCCGTGCTCTGGGCGAGACCGAGGCCGAGACGATCGAAAACCAGGTCGAGCGCGTGGCCCGGCTCGTCGCCGGGGAGGCCTTCCGACAGGCGTGGCGCTCCTACCGGTCGACCAGCCCGAACTGGGCGCGTCCCGATTCCTCGCTCGGTCAGCTCGGGCTGCTGTTCCAGGTCGTGACGGAGCAGGGGCCGGTTGCGCTCTTCCACGTGGACGAGAATTTCTTCCCGCTCTCGGTCTGGCTGAGAGAGCCGATGAAGCGCACGATGGCCGAGCTGAACCGCACCGCGGAGCGTCTGGTCGAGTCGGAGAAGGACCTCGAGCAACGGATGACGCTCGCGGCCGAGATCCGGCACGCCGACTTCGCGCAGCGGATCGGCGGGCCTGCGGGCGCCTTCCTCTGCGATGGGATCATCCAGAACTCCGGGCTCGACGCTTTCCGCGGAGCACTTGCCGCCGGCCCGAAGGCCTTCGTGCTCGCTTACGACGCCGCGCAGCAGAAGTCCCGGGACTTGATCCCGCTCTCTCCGGCGATCCGCGATCGCCTCTCCTCCGGAACGAAGTAAGGGAACACGGGGCTGCTTTGAATTCGGGACTCGGGGCTTCGGGCTCACGCGACCGACCATTGAGGATCGCCGGCGACGAGATTACGACCGGCGACTGGATCGACGTGCGCTCGCCCTGGTCGGGAGAGATCCTCGCGCGGGTCGCGAAGGCTCGGCCCTCCGAGGTCGAACGCGCGATCGCCGCCGCCGCCGCCTCATTCGAGGAGACACGCGCGCTCCCGGGCCACCGCCGCGCCGAGATCCTGCGGCGTTTGCGCGACGAGCTCGAGGGACGTCGCGCGGAGTTCGTCGAGACGATCGTCGGCGAGGCCGGTAAACCGCGCCGGTACGCGGAGGCGGAGGTCGACCGGGGGTTGACGACGGTCCGGCTCGCGTCGGAGGAGTCAACCCGGCTCGAAGGAGAGGTCGTGCCGGTCGACATCGAGCCTCGGGGAGAAAACGCCTTCTGCGCGGTTCGCCGCTTTCCCATCGGACCGGTCACGGCGATCACTCCCTTCAACTTTCCGTTGAACCTCGCGCTGCACAAGGTCGCGCCAGCGATGGCCGTGGGCAATCCGGTGATTCTGAAGCCGTCTCCGCGGGCGCCTCTGACGGCGGACCTCCTCGCCCGAGCGGTCGAGGCCTCCGGCTGGCCGAAGGCGGGCTTCTCGCTGGTCCATGCGGATCCGGACGTCGCGCGGCCGCTCTGGACCGACGATCGGATCCGATGCGTGAGCTTCACCGGGAGCGATACGGTCGGCTGGAAGATCAAAGCGGAGGCGGCGCGCAAGAAGGTGATCCTCGAGCTCGGAGGCAACGCCGCGGCGATCGTCTGCGAAGACGCCGACGTCCCGAAGGCAGCGGGCAAGCTCGCGACGGCGGCGTTCGCCTACGCCGGACAGATCTGCATCAAAGCGCAGCGGCTCTTCGTCGCGCGGCCGGTGTACGAACGCTTCGTGTCGGCTTTCGTCGCCGCGACGAAGAAGATCGAGCCCGCGGACCCGTCGGACGCCGCCGCGATCCTCGGCCCCATGATCGACTCGGAGAATGCCGAGCGCGTCGAGTCCTGGATCGAGGAGGCGAGAGAGAGCGGCGCGAAGCTCCTCATTCCTCCACGCCGGGAGGGAGCGAAGCTCTGGCCGGTCGTCGCCGCGGACGTTCCCGACGGAGCGAAGCTGCGCGAGCGGGAAATCTTCGGTCCGGTGGCGACGGTCGAGCCGTACGACCTCTTCGAAGACGCCCTCGCGAAAGCGAACGACAGCCCCTACGGTCTGCAGGCATCCGTATTCACGCGGGACATCGGGAAGGCGATGAAAGCGTTCGAGAAGCTCGAGGTGGGCGGCGTGATCGTCAACGAGGCCCCGACGATGCGGATCGACAACTTTCCCTACGGGGGAACGAAGGCTTCCGGTTTCGGAAGGGAAGGGGTCCGTTATGCGCTCGAGGAGATGACGGAACCGCGGGTGTTGTTCTTGAGGCTGTGAGCCGTCATCTCTTCGACCGCCCCGAGCCGAGAGCCGGCGGCCCCCCGGGGAGAGTCTCCAGGTATCTGCCGGCGGGGAACTTGGCGGCCCTCCGCACCCCCATCCCGTGTCATCCCGAGCGCAGCGAGGGATCTCTACATTCAGGCCATGGATTGGGACGGTCAACAACGAATAAGATTGGGCCGGTCGAATTCCGGACTGCGAGTCAGTGATGCCTGCCGCTCTTCCCGCAAACGAAGAAGCCCGACTCGAGGCACTCCGGGAGCTCGAGATTCTCGACACCGCTTCCGAGCCGGAGTTCGACGACCTCGCCCTGATCGCATCCCAGATCTGCGGGACCCCGATCTCGATGGTTACTCTCGTGGATCGGGATCGTCAGTGGTTCAAGTCGCACGTCGGGACCGATCTCCAGCAGACGCCGCGCGATGTCGCGTTCTGCGCGCACGCCATCCTGCAGCGCGACCTCTTCGTCGTTCCGGACGCGACGGAAGATCCGCGCTTCGCGCAAAACCCTCTCGTGACGACCGACCCGAAGATCCGCTTCTACGCCGGCGCGCCTCTCCGCCTGTCCGACGGTCATGCGGTCGGAACGTTGTGCGTCGTGGATCGCCGGCCGCGCAAGCTCACGAACGAGCAGGAGAACGCGCTCCGCGCGCTCTCGCGGCAGGTCGAGGCACAACTGGAGCTGCGGCGCCGGCTGCTCCAGGGGCGCAAGGAAGCCGACGAGGCGCTGCACGATAAGGAAGTGAGCGTCAAAATCCTGGTCGAGCAGATGCCGGCCGTCCTCTGGTCGGTGGATCGTGATCTGCGGTTCACCTCCTTCATGGGGGCCGGGCTCGCGGGAATCGGTCAGCGACCCGGTCAGTTCAACGGGTTGACGCTCCATGACTACTTTGGAACGAATGAGCCCGACTTCCGGCCGATTGCCGCTCACAGAAAAGCCCTCACGGGAGGTTCGGTGACCTACGAGGTCGAGTGGAAAGGCCGCACCTTCGCGGCGCACGTGGAGCCGCTCCGCCACACCGACGGAACGATCAAGGGAGTCATCGGGTCGGCTCTCGACATCACCCAGCAGAAGAAGACCGAGAAGGAGCTCGAAAAGTCGGTCTCGCTGCTCCGGGCGACACTCGACTCGACCGCCGATGGGATCCTCGTCCTGGACCACGAAGGCAGCATCGTGACCTACAACAAGAAGTTTCTGGAGATGTGGAGGATCCCCGAAGAGCTGGCGGCTTCCAGCGATCGCGACGAGCTTCTGGCGTTCGTTCTCGATCAGGTGAGCGACCCCGGCGGCTTCGTGCAGCTCGCGATGCGCTCGTACGCGCGCCACGATGCCGAGACGTTCGAAGTCATCGATTTCAAGGATGGCCGGATCTTCGAGCGCGTCACGCGCCCGCAGATGCTGGGGGGGAGGAGCGTCGGCAAGGTCCTCTCTTTCCGCGACGTGACCGCGCGCCGTCGAGTGGATCAGGAGATCGAGGAGAGCCTTTCGCTTCTCCGCGCCACTCTCGAGGCGACGACCGACGGGATCCTCGTCGTGGACGAGGACGGCAAGATGGTGAACTTCAATCGCAAGTTCACCGAGATGTGGCGCATCCCCGACTCGATCATGGAATCGCGCGACGACAAGCGGGCGCTCGCCTGGGTCCTCGATCAGCTCAAAGATCCGGAGCGGTTCATCAAGAAGGTGAAGGAGTTGTACGCCGAGCCCGAGTCGAAGAGCTACGACTGGCTCGAGTTCAAGGACGGACGGATCTTCGAGCGCTATTCGCAGCCGCAGAAGATCGGCGGGAAGACGGTCGGTCGCGTCTGGAGCTTCCGGGACGTGACCGATCGGCGCCTTCTGGAGATGACCTTGAAGCGCCAGGCTCGCTATCTCGAGCACATCTTCGACGGAGTGATCGTGACCGACCTGGACGGGCGGATCGTCGAATGGAATCCCGCCGCGACGCGGATGTTCGGATACTCGAAGGAGGAGATGGTCGGCAAGACTCCGTCCGTTCTGCACCGCCCGGCCGACGACGGGGAGCTCACGACGAACATGCTGAAGACGATGCGCCGCAGCGGCCGCTGGTCGGGCGAAATGCACTTTCTGAGGAAGGACGGGTCGGAGGGGATCGCCGAGACGTTAGTCGTTCCAGTCGGCGACGAATTCGGACGCCACCTCGCCGCGATCTTCGTCAACCGCGACATTACGGAGTTGAGGCGGCTGCGCGAGAAAGAAGAGACTGCACCGCGCTGACGATCCCGTGATCGATCGGCGAATCGGTCTGTAGCTACTCCGCCTAATCCCGAGCGAAGCGGCCTGTCATCCCGAGC
>DASWIB010000019.1:0-42091 GCA_036397915.1 Thermoanaerobaculia bacterium
TTGAACTGTGGATCGCTTTCGGGGGAGCGCTCCGGCTCGTGTCGATGAAAAGGGCCGCCTCAAGGTCCCGAGCCTTTTCCGCGCTCAGCTCGAGGAGGCCTTCGGGCCGGAGCTCTTCGTGACGTCGGTGCACGGCAGAGATGTCCTTCTCTATCCCATCGCGGTGTGGCGCGCGCTCGAGGAAAAGCTCGCGGCGCTGCCGGAAGTCCATCGCGTCAAGAGCAAGTACCTGGAGCGCGTGAACTACTACGGTCAGGGCGCGACGCTCGACGGCCAGGGGCGAGTGCTCATCCCGCAGATCCTGCGCGATGCCGCGAAGCTCCCCGGCGATGTCGTCGTCACGGGGAACATCGACCACCTGGTCGTCTCCGACCGCGGCGCGCTCGAGGGTCGCCTCGCGACGGAGGACTTCACCGCCGAGGATTACGACGAGCTTTCGAAGGCATTGGGTCAGGTCTGAGACCGGACGCCACGGGGGCAAGGGACACGGGGCAAGCGGCACGGGACACGAAACAAGGAAGGAACAGGACGCAAGAAATTGAGAAGCCGCCGCACGAGCCGGTCCTCGTTCGCGAAGTCGTGGAGCTACTCGCTCCCGAGCGAGGTGGCTTCTACGTCGACGCGACGGTCGGCGCGGGCGGTCATGCGCGTGCTCTTCTCGAAGCCGGGCCCGGAATCAATCTGCTCGGCCTCGATCGTGATCCGGACGCGCTCGCTCTCGCGCGGGACCGGCTGGCCGACTTCGGTGGCCGCGTCCAGCTCCGGCAGGCGAATTTCGGCGATCTCGAGTCGGCAATCGGAGGCTTTCCGGCTCCCGACGCGATCCTGGCGGATCTCGGTGTTTCCTCGATGCAGCTCGAAGAACCTTCGCGCGGCTTTTCGTTCCGCCGCGAAGGTCCGCTCGACATGCGGATGTCCCGCTCCGGCCGGAGCGCCGCCGACGTGGTGGCGACGGCTTCGGCCGAAGAGCTGAGTCGAATCTTTTTCGAATACGGGGAGGAGCGGATGGCGAACAAAATCGCGCGCGCGATCCTGGAGGAGCGAGCCCGGCAGCCCATCACGAACACCCGACAGCTCGCTCGCATCGTGTCCCGGGTCAAGGGGGACCGGAGGAAGATCGATCCAGCGACTCGGGTCTTCCAGGCGCTGCGAATCGAGGTCAACGAGGAGCTCCAGGCGCTCTCGCGGTTTCTCGTCGCGGCGGTGGAGAAGTTGAATTCGGGCGGCCGGCTCGCGGTGATCTCCTACCACTCGCTGGAGGACCGCATGGTGAAGGAGACTCTCCGCCGGGAGTCGGGGGTCTGCCTTTGCCCCCCGAGGCTTCCCGGCTGCGTCTGCGGCGCGCGCCGCGCGCTCCTCGTTCTCACCCGTCGTCCCGTTCGGCCTTCCGAGGCGGAGGTCCGCCGCAACCCGAGGTCGCGCAGCGCCCGTCTTCGCGCGGCCGAAAAGCTCGGATCGGAGGGAGTTGCCGTTTGAACGCCGCCCCGTACTTCCAGTCGAAGCGCGTCCAGAACCTCCACCTGACGCGTGAGCGCGACCGCCGGCGCGGGCGTGAGCTCGCGACGCTTCTGCTCGCCGGATTACCGATCGCCTTCGCGCTGCTCGGCTGGGCCGCTCTCCACGTCGAGACCGTGCGCGTCGGTTACGCGCGCGGCGCGCTCGACCGGAAGTTCGCCGAGCTGACCGAGGAGAATCGCCGGCTCCGCGCGGAGCTCGCCGGCGCGTCTTCCCCCGAGCGCGTGCAGGCCATCGCGGCGCGCAAAGGTCTGGCGCCCCCGCGTCCGGGACAGGTCCAGTACGTCGAGCCGCGGGAAGGAGCCCATCGGTGAACTTCGTCCGTCTCCCCCGCGTCCGCTTCCTCGCGCTCCTGCTCTCGCTCTGGGCGTCGGTGGTCGTCGCGCGCCTTGCCGAGCTCCAGCTCGCGGAGGGAAGCCGCTATCGCGCGCGCGCCCAGCGGCAGCAGGAGCGCAGGATCGAGGTGTCGCCGATGCGCGGCTCGATCTTCGACCGCGCCGGGCGGCCGCTCGCCGTCTCCGTGGAGGTCTCCTCGGTATACGCCATTCCCGACGACGTCCGAGATCCGGCGAAAGCGGCCGTCGTCCTCGGTGGCCATCTCGGCCTTTCCCCGGCCACGCTCCTCGAGCGCCTGACCCAGAAGAAGGGCTTCGTGTGGCTCGCCCGCAAGGTCGACCGCGCGGCGGCGGCGGCCGTGCGCGCCGCCAGGATTCCCGGAGTCCACCTCGTCGCGGAGACCAAGCGGTTCTACCCGAAAGGGAGCCTCGCCTCGGCCGTTCTCGGTTACGTCGGGCTCGACGACAAGGGCCTGGGCGGCCTCGAACACTCGTACGACGGGACGATCCGCGGCAAGCCCGGAGAGATCGTCGCGCTGACCGACGCGCGACGCTCGACCTACGGAGAGGCCGAGGCTCCGAACGTGAGACCCCCCCAGGAGGGAGCCTCACTCGTCGTCTCGCTCGATTCGGGAATCCAGTTCGCGGCCGAGTGCGAGCTCTCCGCGGCCGTCGCCGGAGCGCAGGCGCGCTCCGGCGTCTTGATCCTTCTCGACCCCTCGGACGGCTCGATCCTCGCCATGGCGACGGCTCCGGGCTTCGATCCGAACGAGTACGGCCGGTATCCGGCGGAGGCGCGGCGGAATCGGGCGATCGCGGACGCGTACGAGCCCGGTTCGTCCTTCAAGATCGTGACCGGCGCTCTCGCGCTCGAGCATTCGCTGGTCACGCTCGACGAGACGATCGACACCGGCGACGGCACGATCCGCGTCGGCAATACGGTCATTTCGGAGCACGACCGCAAGCAGTTCGGGGCGCTGACGCTCGCCGAAGTCTTCGAGCACTCGTCGAACGTGGGCATCATCCGCGTCGGCCTGCGTCTCGGTCCGCAGAGGCTCTGGGACGGCGCGACGGCCCTCGGCGTCGGACGTCCGACGGGGATCGACCTTCCCGGTGAGAACGCGGGCATCTTCCGTCGGCCGGAACGGTGGTCCGCTCTCTCGAACGCGACGATCTCGATGGGGCAGGAGGTCTCGTTGACCTCGCTCCAGCTCGCGCGCGTCGCCGCCGCGGTCGCGAACGGCGGCCGCCTCGTGCGGCCACAGCTCGTCCGGCGAATTGCGCATCCGGACGGACGCGTCGAGACCCTCGCACCTCGCGAACCGGAACGCGTCCTGTCGGAGGAGACGGCGCGGACCGTTCGGGACCTCATGGTCGGCGTCGTCGAGCGCGGAACGGGCCGGAAGGCGGCGATCCCCGGCTTCGTCGTGGCGGGGAAGACCGGCACGGCGCAGAAGGCGGGCGTCGGGGGATACCAGCCCGGGCATTACGTCGCCTCGTTCGTCGGCTTCGCGCCGAGCGAGAATCCGAAGATCGTCGGGCTGGTGCTGATCGAGGAGCCGAGAGGCGGAAGGTATTACGGCGGCGACATCGCGGCGCCGGTTTTCGCGCGCGTGGTCTCGCAGGCGCTCGGCATCCTCCGCGTCGCGCCGGAGGAGCAGCGGCTACCGGAAACGGTCCTCGCTTCGACCTCGAACGAGAAGATGCACTATCCCCGAGGAGTCGTTCCGGCGTCGGTGAGGTCGACGACCGATCCGGCCCCGCCGCTTTCTCTGCCCTCCGAAGGTCCGGCGGTCGTCTCCGACGGTGCGCCCTCCGCGATCGGCCTCTCCGCGCGGCAGGCCATCGCGATCCTCGCGCGCCGCGGACTCGCGGCACAGATCGTCGGTTCCGGCTTCGTCGTGGAACAGGACCCTCCCGCCGGCGCTCCGATCCCTCCCGGAAGGACCTGCACACTCCATCTGGCCGAACCTGCTGCGGCGCCGGCTTCGGGTCACGGGCGCCGGGCGGAGGAGCTCGCCTCGCCGCTCAAGGCTCCGTGAAACTCGTGGAGCTCCTGTCTGCAGTGCCGGACTCGAGCTTCCCGCCGGCCGCTCACGATCTGCGAGTCATCGGGGTCTCCGCCGACTCGAGGACGGTCCGGCCGGGCGAGCTCTTCGTCGCGATCCGCGGGCAAAAGGCGGACGGCTGGGTTCACGCAGAAGAGGCGGCGGCGCGCGGCGCCGTGGCGGTCGTCTCGGAGCGCCCGGCGCCGGAGGGGCTCCCGATCCCGTGGATCCACGTCCCCGCGCCCCGGCGAGCGCTCGCTCGTCTCGCTGCCCGGCTCGCCGGAGACCCGGCCGAGAAGCTCGTCCTCGCCGGGGTGACCGGCACCAATGGCAAGACGACGACCGCATTGCTGCTCGAGGCGCTCCTCACGCGCCGCCACGGCCGAGCCGGTTTCATCGGGACCGTCGGGTACCACACGGGCCGCCGCGAGCTGCCGGCGTCTCAGACGACCCCGGAGGCCCCGCTCCTGCAGAACCTCTTCGCCGAGATGGTCCAATCCGGCCTTCCCGCAGCGGCCATCGAGGTCTCCTCCCACGCCCTGGCGCTCGACCGCCTCGAGGGCTGCCGGTTCGACGTGACGGTCTTCACCAACCTGAGCCGCGATCACCTCGACTTCCACGGAGACCTGGAGAGCTACTTCGAAGCGAAGAAGAAGCTGTTCGAGCTGAGGAAGCCCGGGGCGAACGCGGTCGTCAACGTCGATGATCCCTGGGGAAAGCGGCTCGCGGGAGAGGCGCGGCGTCCGGTCGTCACCTGGTCCCCGACGGGTGGCGAGGCGGACGTGAGCGCCGAGGACTTGCGATGCGACCTCTCCGGCACGTCGCTCACGGTCGTCCACGCGGCGGGACGGTTCCGGATTTCTTCTCCGCTCCTCGGCCGTTTGAACGCCGATAATCTCCTCGGAGCCGCGGCGGCGGGGCTCTCTCTGAGAATGAAAGAGGAGAAGATCGCGGCGGGTTGCGCGGCGGTCGTCCGGGTCCCCGGCCGGCTCGAGCGGGTGGAAAAGGGGCAGCCGTTTACGATCCTCGTTGACTACGCGCACACGGAAGACGCGCTCAAGCGGCTGCTCGAGGCGGTGCGGGACCTGACCGACTGCAAGATCGTGCTCGTCTTCGGATGCGGGGGCGATCGCGACCGAGGCAAGCGCGCGCCGATGGGAAAGCTCGCCGGGTCCCTCGCCGACATCGCGATCGCGACTTCCGACAACCCGCGCTCGGAAGACCCCGAGGCGATCCTCGCGGAGGTCGAGCGCGGCCTGATCGCGTCCGGCGCCACGAAATATCTCAAAGTGCCGGACCGACGCGAAGCGATTCGAACGGCGATCGAGCTCGCGAATCCGGGGACGGTCGTCGTGATCGCGGGGAAGGGGCACGAGCGGGTGCAGGTCATCGGCGAGCGCGCGATTCCGTTCGACGACCGCGAAGTCGCCTCCGAATACGCGTCGAAGCGGTGAGCTTCACACTGACCGAGCTCCGATGAACTTCACTCTCTCCGACGTTGCCGCCGCCGCCGGGTCGCCGGCGCCGCCCGGCGCCTCCGACGTCGACCTGTCGGGGGTCGCCGTCGATTCCCGCATCGCGCGCCCCGGTGTGCTCTTCGTCGCTCTGAAGGGAGCGCGCGTGGACGGACACGAATTCGCGGCCGAAGCCGTCTCGCGCGGGGCGCGCGCGGTCCTGGGCCAGCGCGTCCCGTTTCCTCTGCCCGAGGGCTGCCCCGTGGTCGCGGTACCCGATCCGGTCGCGGCGCTCACCGCTCTCGCCGTCTCGCTCAAGGAGCGGGCGGGATTCCGGCTCGCGGCGATCACCGGGTCCTCCGGCAAGACGACGACCAAGGAGTTCACGGCGGCGATCCTCTCCCGCCGCTTCACGGTCGAGAAGACGCCGGGGAACCAGAACAGCGCGATCGGATTTCCGATGTCGATCGTCAACCTCCCACGGGTGCCCGATTGGATGGTCGGGGAAATGGGCATGAGCGCCAAGGGGGAGCTCTCGCGGCTTTCGCGCGCGTTCGAGCCCGACGTCGCGACGATCACCAACGTGGCGCCGGCGCATCTCGCGTTTTTCGACTCGATCGACGAGGTTGCACAGGCGAAGGCCGAGATCCTCGAAGGTCTCCGCCCGGCCGGCATCTTCGTCGCGAACGCGGACGATTCGCGCGTCGCAGCGATCGCGAAGCGCTGGCGCGGGCGCGTGATCCGGTTCGGAAGATTCGCGAAGGCCGACGTCACCGCCGACCGCTTCGAGCGCCGCGACACCGAGACTCGATTCCGCCTGCGCACTTCCGCCGGAGAGGTCGCGGTCGTTCTGCCGCTGCCCGGGACTCACCAGGCGGTCAACTTTCTGGCGGCCTCCGCCCTCGCGATCGCCGCCGGAGCGACGGCATCGGACTGCGCCGCCGCCGCGCCCGGTCTCGGTCCTTCGCCTCACCGAGGCGAGTTTCACCGGCACGCCTCGGGCGCCCTTCTCTACGACGATTCCTACAACGCGAACCCGGCCTCGTTGCGCGCGGCGCTCGATACGATCTCCGGGTTTGCCGCCACTCGGCGGATCGCGGTCCTCGGCGACATGCGCGAGCTCGGCGAAGATGAGGACATCTGGCACCGCGAGCTCGGCAAGTACGCCGCCGAGCGTGTCGATCGGCTGATCTGCGTGGGACAGCTCGCGCGCTGGTACGCGGAAGAGGCCGTGGACTGCGGTTTCCCGAAGCAGGCGATCGACTGCGTCCACACGCCCGAAGAAGCCGCGGGCCTGCTCGACGGCATGCTCCAGGAAGGGGACGTGGTCCTGTTCAAGGGATCGCGGGCAGTGGGGCTCGACCGAGCGGTGGAGATTCTGACGCGCCGAGCCGCAGGCGAGGCGTAATGCTCTACCAGTGGCTCTACCCGCTCTCGAAAGTCTTTCCGGCGTTCAACGTCTTCCGGTACATCACGTTCCGCACGGCGATGGCCGCGGTCACGGCGCTCCTGCTCGCGCTCGCCCTGGGAGAGCCGATGGTCCGTCTTTTGAGGCGCCGGCAGATCGGCCAGTCGGTCCGCGAAGACGGGCCGCGCTCTCACCTCGTCAAAGCCGGGACGCCGACGATGGGAGGTGTCCTGATCCTCCTGGCGGTCCTCGCTGCGACGTTCCTCTGGATGGACTTGAGAAACCGGCTCGTGTGGATCGCGCTCGGCACGCTCGTCGGGCTCGGCGTCGTGGGGTTCGCGGACGACTACGTCAAGTTGAGCCAGCGGCGCAGCCTCGGTCTCTCGGGGCGAGGAAAGCTCGTTCCCCAGTTCCTCGTCGCGTTCAGCGCCGCGTGGGCGATCGAGGCATGGGCCGCCCCCGGGACTTTCTCGACGATCGTCACTTTTCCCTTCTTCAAGAAGCTGATCCTCGATCTGGGCGCCGCCTACATTCCGTTCGTCGCGGTGGTGCTCGTCGGCAGCTCGAACGCCGTCAACCTGACGGACGGCCTGGATGGTCTCGCGATCGGGGCGTTCGGCGTCGCGGCGGGGACGTACGCCCTGCTGGCATACGTCAGCGGCAACGCGGTCGCGGCGCGCTATCTCCAGATCACCTTCGTGCCGCAGGCGGGGGAGCTGGCGGTGTTCTGCGGCGCGCTCGTCGGGGCGTCACTCGGCTTCCTCTGGTACAACTCTCATCCCGCGGACGTCTTCATGGGAGACGTCGGCTCCCTCCCGCTCGGCGGCGCGCTCGCGGCTGTCGCGGTCATGACCAAACAGGAGATGCTGCTCGCGATCGTCGGCGGCGTGTTCGTACTCGAGGCGCTCTCCGTCATCATCCAGGTCGTCTCGTTCAAATCGACGGGCAGGCGCGTCTTTCGAATGGCTCCGCTCCATCATCACTTCGAGCTCGCCGGATGGCCCGAGTCCCGCGTCATCATTCGCTTCTGGATCCTGTCGATCCTCTTCGCGGTGCTGGCGCTTTCCACGCTGAAGTTGCGATGAGCGCGGCCCCGGCGCGTTCCGCGGATCTGCCCGCCCGGGTGGCGGTGCTCGGGTTCGCGCGCAGCGGGCAGGCACTCACGCACGCCTTGGTCGAGCGCGGACTCGAGGTGGTCGTCGCCGACGACAAGCCTGCGAACGCTTTCGATGAATGGCGCGATTTCGAGGAGCGGGGCGTCCGGTTCTTCTTCGGCGGGCCGTCCGAGGAAGCGCTCGCCGGCGCGGGCTGGCTCGCGCTCTCGCCCGGGGTGCCGCCGACCCACGCCACGGTCGTCGCGGCGCGCCGCCGTGGTCTGCCCGTTCTCTCGGAGCTCGAGATCGCATGGCGCATCGCGGAGGAGGAAGCGACGGGCCCCAACCGGTGGGTCGCCGTCACCGGAACGAACGGGAAGTCCACGACGACCGCGTGGATCGCGGACATCCTGCAGGCGGCCGAGCGGCCGGTGGCGCTCGCCGGAAACATCGGCCCGCCCGTGTCGGGATTCCTCGGCGACCGCCGCCCGCGCGACTTCGTGTGCGAAGTCTCTTCGTTTCAGCTCGAGACCATCGAGCGGTTCCGGCCCGACGTCGCCGTTCTGACGAACGTCACGCCGGATCACCTCGACCGGTATACGAGCTTCCCGGAGTACGTCGCGGCAAAGAAGCGGATCTTCTTCAATCAGCGCGGCGACGATTTCGCGATCGTCAACGCCGACGACCCGATCGCGCGCCGCGCCCCGACCGGCGCCCGGCGGATTCCATTCTCCCGGCTCGCCTCGGCCCCCGGCGGAACGTGGTGCGATCGAGGCCGGCTCGTCTCCGAAGTGCGCGGGAGCCGCCGGGAGGTGCTGGCGGCAAACCGCCTGTCGCTGCCCGGCGCGCACAACCTCGAGAACGCGCTCGCCGCCCTCGCCGCGGCCGAGTGCCTGGCGACCCCGGCCTCCGCGATCGAGAAGGGGCTCACGGGTTTCAGCGGTCTCCCGCACCGCACGGAGCTCGTCGCCGAGGCGGGCGGGATCGCCTGGGTGAACGACTCGAAGGGCACGAACGTGGACGCGACGGTCAAGTCGCTCGAGGGGCGCCCTCCGAAGACCGTCCTCCTGATCCTCGGCGGGCGCGACAAGCACGGCGACTTCACGAAGCTCGCGGATCCGCTCCGGAGGACAGCCCGAGTCGTCCTGACGATCGGCGAGGCGGCCTCCGCGATCGAGAGCGCGCTCGCGGGAGCGGCGCCCATCGAGGTCTGCAGAACGATGGAGAAGGCGGTCGCGCGCGCCGCCGAGCTCGCCCGACCCGGCGAGACCGTCCTCCTTTCGCCCGCGTGCGCCTCCTTCGACCAGTACGCGAACTTCGAGGAGCGGGGGGCGCATTTCGCGGCCCTGGCGCTTCGCGCCGCGGCCGCGCGGAAGATCACCCATGGCTCGTAAGCTCGCGACCGACAAAGTCCTCTTCGTGCCGCTCGTCGCGCTGTCGCTCTTCGGCTGCGTCATGATCTACAGCGCCTCCGCGGTCTCCGCCGCGGAGACGTCGGGCAACCCGTACCGCTATCTGGTCAAACAGATCGTCGCGCTCGCCCTCGGCGGGATCGCCGCGTTCCTGGTCTCGCGGATCGACTACCGGTTCTTCGCGCGTCCATGGGTCGCGTACCTCGCTTACGGTGCCGCCTTCGCGCTGTGCGTCTTCGTTCTGGTGCAGCCTCCGATCAACGCCGCGCGGCGCTGGATCCCGCTCGGCCCGGTGATGTTCCAGCCGTCCGAGTTCCTCAAGGTCGCGCTCGTGCTGCTCCTCGCCTCCCAGATCGCGCGCAAGACGATCGCATGGGGAGACCCCCAGAGAGCGATCCGGCCGGCTTTGTTCTTCACGGTGATCGCCGCGGGAGTCGTTCTTCTCGAGCCGGACCTCGGGACGGCAGCCTGCTACCTCATGCTCGCGGGAGTGCTCCTCTGGCTCGCCGGAGTCCGCGCGAAGCTCTTCCTGATCTTCGGAGCGGCGGCGATCCCACTCGTCGTGTTGGCCGCGCTCACGGCCGGCTACCGGCGCGCCCGCCTCCTCTCCTTCCTCCGGCCAGAGGCGGACCCGCTGGGCGCCGGATTCCAGGCGCTTCAATCGCTCATCGCCGTCGGCGCCGGCGGCTTCTTCGGCAACGGCCTCGGCGCGAGCCGGCAGAAGCTCTTTTTCCTGCCGTATCCGCACACGGACTTCATCTTCGCGATCGTGGGCGAAGAGCTGGGCTTCCTGGGCGCGGTCGGGGTCGTGCTCTGTTTCGCGGTGATCGCGTGGCGCGGATTCCGCGCGGCGCGGCGCGCTCCGGACGCATTCGGCGCGCTCGTCGCCGCCGGCGCGACCGCGATGCTCGTGGTCCAGGCGGCCGTCAACATGAGCGTTGTGCTCGCCCTCGTGCCGACGAAGGGAATCCCTCTACCGTTCGTTTCGTACGGCGGGTCTTCCCTCGTCGCGTCCTGGATCGCGGCGGGACTGATCCTGAACGTTTCGCAGCACGAGGTGGAGACGCGTGAGGCGTAAGGCGTGAGACATGAGCCGACCGACGGCAGCTACGTGATCGCGGCGGGCGGTACCGGGGGACACATCTTCCCGGGGATCGCGCTCGCGCGTGAGATCCGTGCGCGGAGACCGAAAGCGGAGGTCCTCTTCGTGGGGAGCGGTCATGGCCTCGAGAGGGAGCTCGTGCCGCAAGCCGGCTTTCGTCTGGAGCTCATTCGCGCCTCGGGGTTCGCGGGCAAGCGCATGACGGCAAAGCTCCGGTCCCTCGCGCAGCTCCCGGCCGGGTTCTTCCAGGCGCGGCGAGTCCTCTCCCGCCGCCGGCCCCGCGCGGTGGCCGGAGTCGGCGGATACGTCAGCGTCCCGGTCGTCGCCGCGGCGCGGTCGCTCAACGTGCCGACGCTCATCCACGAGTCGAACGCGTTTCCCGGCGTCGCGAACCGCTTGCTCAACCGCTTCGCGACCCGCACCGCGGTGGGCGTCGCCGCGGCGAATTCGCACCTCGCGCGGCCGGGGGTCGTCACCGGCACGCCCGTGCGGCAGGAATTCTTCCAGGTGCCGCCGATCGATCCGGCCGGGGGGACGCGACGGCTTCTCGTCTTCGGGGGCAGTCAGGGTTCGCGCATCCTTAACCGCGCGATGGTGGAAGCGGCGCCGCTGCTCGCGGATGATCAGATCGAGGTGATCCACCAGACCGGCGAGAAAGAGTTCGAAGAGGTTCGGGCGGGCTACGGCGCCCTTCCCGGGAGCCGGAAGCTCGCGCCTTTTCTCCCGCGCATCCACGAAGAGCTCGCGTGGGCGGACCTTGTCCTCTCGCGCGCCGGATCCCAGACTCTCGCCGAGCTCGCCGCCGCCGGTCGGCCGGCGATCCTCGTGCCGTTCGGCTCGGCCACCCACGGCCACCAGACGGAAAACGCGAACCTCTTCGCGCGGGCCGGCGCGGCCGTCGTGATCGAGGAGGGCAGTCTGACCGGCGAGAGGCTGGCCGAGGCGGTACGAGATGTCTTCTGGGATCGCGTGTGGCTCGCCGGGATGGGGGAGAGCGCGCGGGCGTTCGCCCGGCCGGACGCGGCGAAGCTCCTCGCGGATCTGCTCTTCGAAGCCGAGGGGACGCGATGAGACCGCTCGGCCCGCTGGAAGAGTGTCCGAGCATTTGTCGGCGGGGGACCTGGCGGTACCCCAGGCCTCGGAATGACAGAAACGCCGGAAGGGACGCGATGAAGCCGGGATCAGGGATTCGGGCTCCGGAGTCAGGGGGAAAGCCATGAGATTCCTCAGGCTCCGCCGGATCCATTTCGTCGGGGCCGGCGGCGTCGGGATGAGCGGCCTGGCGGAAATCCTTCTGCTTTCCACACCTCTCGAGATCTCCGGCTGCGATCGCGAGGTGAGCGAAAACACCGACCGGTTGGCGACGCTCGGCGCGAAGATCTCGCTCGGTCACGATCCGGCGCACCTCGCCGAGGTCGACGTCGTCGTGATCTCCTCGGCGGTGGACGAGTCGAACCCGGAGATCTGCGCGGCGAGAGAGCGCGGCATCCCGGTCATCCGGCGCGCGCAGATGCTCGGGCAGGTCATGCGGCTGAAGCAGGGGATCGCCGTGGCCGGAACGCACGGGAAGACCACGACGACCTCGCTGACCGGCATGGTCCTGACCGAGGCTGGCTTCGACCCGACGATCGTCGTCGGCGGCCGGGTGCGCATCCTCGGCACGAACGCGCGTCTCGGACGCGGCGATTTCCTCGTTGCCGAAGCGGATGAGTACGACCGCTCGTTCCTCGAGCTCACGCCGGACGTCGCCGTGATCACGAACGTCGAGGCAGATCATCTCGACTGCTACCACGACCTCTCCGAAATCGTAGACGCTTTCGTCCTCTTCGCAAACCGCGTCCCTTTCTATGGCGCGGTGGTTGCGTGTCTGGACGATCCCGGTGTAGGAGCCGTTCTTCCCCGCGTCGAGAAGCGGATCGTTACCTACGGGGAGTCGCCGCAGGCGCACCTGCGCGCCCGCGACATTTGCCTCGAGGCCTCCGGCACGCGCTTCGAGGTCTGGGACTCCGAGCGGGGGCGGCTGGGCGAAGTGCGGCTGCCCCTGCCGGGCCGGCACAACGTCGCCAACGCGCTCGCCGCGGTCGCCGTCGGTCGCGAGCTGCTGATTCCGTTCGAGACGATCGCCCGAGCCCTCGCCGGATTCACCGGAGTGATCCGGCGATTCGAGAAGAAGGGGGAGCGCGGGGGCGTTCTCGTGGTCGACGACTACGCCCACCATCCGACGGAGATCACCGCGACCGTCGCCGCGGCGCGGCAGGTCTACCCGGAGCGGCGACTCGTCGCTCTCTTCCAGCCGCACCTCTACTCGCGCACGCGGGACTTCTCGACGGAGTTCGGGCGGGCGCTGCTCGGCGCCGACGTGGCGATCGTGACCGACGTCTACCCTTCGCGGGAGAAGCCTCTCCCCGGCGTGACGGGGCAGTTAGTCGTCGACGCCGCGCGGGAGGCGGGACACCGAAATCTGATCTATCTACCTGACAAGAAAAGAGTTGTGGAACGTCTGGACAATCTCCTCAGGCCGGGAGACCTCCTGTTGACGATGGGAGCGGGCGACGTCGTCCGGCTGGGGGAGGGCTATCTCGCTGGCGAAGGGAGCCGCAAGGTCGTCGATGCCGGAAAGTAGAAGCGGATCTCAGTTCGTCGCGGTCGAGGGGCGCAACAAGGCGTTCCTGCGCCGGGGGACGATCGTTCCCCGGCGGCGTAAGACGGGCCGAGTGGTCCGCCTCCTGCTCGTCTCCCTCCTCGGCTTGGCCGCGGCCGCCGGCGTCTCACGGTTCCTCTCGGGTTCGCTCTTTTCGCTCCAGCGGATCCAGGTCTCCGGCAACCGCCAGGCACGGACCGAGGAGATCCTCCGCGCGGTCGAGCCGTGGCGGTCGGCGAATCTGATCGCGCTCGATCTCTCCCCGATCGCGCGCGCGATCGGAGCGCATCCCTGGGTCGAGCGCGTGACGCTTTCGAAGCGTCTTCCGGACGGTCTCTCGATCCGGGTGACCGAGCGAATACCGATCGCGCTCTTTCGCGAGGCGTCATGCCTCTGGTGGCTTTCCGGCGATGGACGACCGATCGCCCTCTACGATCCTCGCGCCGACTCGACCGAGTACGTGCTCGTCTCCGGAGATCGTGACGCGCTCTCCGACGCGGTCGGGTTGCTGCAGGACCTTCGCTCCGCGCCGCACGAGTATTTTTCCGCGGTCTCCGAAATTTCTGCGCTGCCGGACGGAGGTTTCGGTATCATGGACTCGATCTTCCGAAGGCCGGTTCGTGTTCTTCGACGGGACGCTCCCGCGAAGATTCACGCGCTTCTGGAGGCGCGCGGTTTCATCGAGTCTCGTGGGTGGGAGGCGCGGGCCATCGATCTCCGTTTCGCGGATCGAATTGTATTGGTCGGTGCCTATGGCGCCGGCAACTCCCTATGAGTCGGAAGCCGCGGGTCGTCTATGGCTAAGCCCGAGAACTTCCTAAATGGCTAAGCCCGAGAACTTCCTTGTCTCGTGCGACATCGGGAGCTCGAAGATCTGCGTCCTGATCGGCGAGCAGAACTCGAGCGGCGCGCTCGACGTCATCGGGAAGGGCGCCGCCCCGAACCGGGGGACCCGGAAAGGCAACATCATCAACGTCGACGCGACGATCGACGCGATCAAGCGCGCCGCCGAGGAAGCGGAGATCATGGCGGGCGTCCAGATCGCGCGCGCCTGGGCGGGAATCTCCGGCTCGAACGTCCGTTCCTTCAACAGCCGCGGCGTGGTCGCGGTCGCCGGAAAAGACCACGAAATCACGCGGGAGGACGTCAGTCGCGTCATCGACGCCGCTCGCGGTGTCCAGATCCCGCAGGACCACGAGGTGGTCCACGTCGTCCCGCGCGAGTTCGCCGTGGACGGACAGGACGGGGTCGGCGACCCCACCGGTATGGTCGGGGCCCGCCTCGAAGCGGACGTCCACGTCGTGACCGCGCCGGTCGCCGTGACCCAGAACATCGTCACCTGCATGAACAAGGCGGGGATCGAGGTCGTCGAGCTGATCCTGGAGCAATTCGCGGCGGCCGAGGCGGTCGTGACCGAGGACGAGAAGGATCTCGGCATCGTCCTGATCGACATCGGCGGCGGAACGACCGAAGTCGCCGTTTACCAGAAGGGCTCGATCGCACACACCGCGGTCATCCCGATCGGCGGCGACCATTTCACCAACGATCTCGCGGTCGTCCTGCGCGCCCCGATCGCCGACGCCGAGCGCATCAAGAAGAAGCATGGTTCGGCGCTGCGATCCGGCGTCGGCGACGACGAAATGGTCGAAGTGCCGATGGTCGGCGGGCGCGAGCCGAAACTCTGCCCGCGGGCGACGCTCGCGGACATTCTGCAGCCGAGGGCGGAGGAGCTGCTCGGGCTCATTCAGGAGGATCTGCGGCGGCTCGGCGTCGACAAAGAGATGCGTTCGGGCGTCGTGCTGACCGGCGGAGGCGCGGAGCTCGAGGGCATCGTCGAAGTTGCCGAGGGAATCTTCGAAGGACCGGTGCGACGCGGCGTGCCGTCCGGCGTCGGAGGCCTGGTCGACGTCGTGTCGAAGCCGGAGTGGGCCACGGCGACGGGTCTTCTGCTTTACGGGCACCGCAACAAAGCAAGGCGCCGGCCGACTCGCGGGTTCTCGCGCGCCGCGACGTCCGTGTCCCGGTTCTTTCGGGAGCTGTTCTGAGGACGGGGAACGGGCGCGAGCGCCGGGAGAAGGCGAATTCCGCAAGGGGAGGAAGGGAGAGACCGATGATCGAGCTCGTGGACGACGGAAGATCGCGTCTGGCGATCGAACTGGAACGAGGAGACGCTTCTCCGGCCGTCATCAAAGTCATCGGGGTCGGCGGCGGCGGCTGCAATGCCGTCAACCGGATGATCTCGGCGGGCGTGCGCGGAGTCGAGTACATCGCATGCAACACCGACCTCCAGGCCCTGCGGAGGTCCTCGGCTCAGTCGAAGCTCCAGATCGGCGGCCGCTTGACGAAGGGGCTCGGGGCCGGAGCGGATCCGGACGTCGGCCGCAACGCAGCGCTGGAGGACCAGGAGAAGCTCGCACAGATCGTCCAGGGCGCCGACATGGTTTTCCTCGCGGCCGGACTCGGCGGCGGAACGGGCTCGGGCGCCGGTCCGGTGCTCGCGAAGCTCGCAGCGGAGTCGGGAGCGCTCACCATTGCCGTCGTCACGAAGCCATTCGAATTCGAAGGCAAGAAGCGGATGCGCCAGGCGGAGAAGGCGGCACGCGAGCTGCGAGAGCACGTCGACACTCTGATCACGATTCCCAACCAGCGACTTCTCTCGTTCGTGGAGCGAAACACTCCCTTCCACGAGTCGTTCAAGATCGCCGACGACGTGTTGCGCCAGGCGATCCAGGGGATCGCGGATCTCATCAACTGCCCTGGAGAGATCAACCGGGACTTCGCTGACGTCAGAAAGATCATGTCGGACATGGGCCGCGCGATGATGGGAACCGCGGTCGCGGAGGGGGAGAATCGCGCCGTCCACGCGGCGCAGGCGGCGATCTCCTCACCCCTGCTGGAGGATGCGTCGATCGAGGGGGCCCGCGGAGTGCTGATCAACATCACCGGCAGCGCCGATCTGACCCTCTTCGAGGTCAACGAGGCAGCCGAGATCATCCGGCAGGCCGCCGATCCGGAGGCAGTGATTCTCTTCGGCTACGTCAACGATGACCAACTGGCCGGGGCGGTCAAGGTCACCGTCATCGCGACCGGTTTCGACCGCGAAGACTCTCCCATGGACATGAGAGAAGAAGAGGACACCCGCGGCCGCGCCATGCCACGCGCGGGCCGGGCGCCATTCCTCCGCGGCGACGACAGCGGTGGCTTCGGCCCGAACGCGTCGTCGCGGGACGATTTCGACATCCCGACGGTCCTGCGCCGGCAAATGGACTAGCGGGGTCAGGTCTTCACGAGTCGCCACGATCCGCCGCCGAGCGTAAGTGGTCTTGCCACTTTGCCTGCAAAGTGGCAAGTGGAGACCTGACCCCCCGACCTGACCCCCCTGATGCATCGGCATCACGGGCGCTGCTTCTCGGAGCGCTAACTTCGAGAAGCATCCGAAAAGGGGGGAAAGATGACCCAATTCCCCGGGCTCCTGATCCTCGCGATCCTCGCGGCGGGCGCGCTCTTCGTTCTGATTCCGGTGACGCTGACGACCTTCGATGAATATCGCCGCAAGAAATCCGTCATCTGCCCGGAAACCGGTTGCGCCGCAGAAGTCGGAGTGGACGCGGGGAAAGCGATGCGCGGCGCGGCGTTCGGCCGCCTCTCTTTGCGGGTCGAGACCTGCTCGCTCTGGCCAGAGCGAAAGGGTTGCAACCAGGCCTGTCTGCGCAGCTCGGAGCCCGTCGAAATTCAGGCTTGAAGGTCGGCGCGAGCGATCAGGGCTCGCGCCCGTCGACGACCTCCCGGGTCGTCTCGGCAGCGGCGTGCCGATGCGGATGCAGCCTCTGTGCGAGCGCTCTCCGGCGGCGAATGAGCTCGAGTCGCTTTTGCCGGCCTTTGTCCCGCCGCCGCTTGTACGCGTGCGCGAGCCGGGGATGACGGTGAAGGAACCGGCGAACCCGCCGCCGGACAGTCGGGGAGACGAGCGAGAGGAAGAGGATCCCGATCGCGAAGAAAAGGACCTGCGGCATCACCGGGATCAGGATGCCGATGAAGCCGAGGATGAAGAAGAAAATCGCGAGCGCGAGGTTCCACGCCTTGTTGCGGCGAACGCGCGATTTGCGGTGCTCAGGCACTTCAGCCGACGAGCTCACAGTGGTCTACAGTAAGCGAACCGCGGATGCGTCGCGAGGGTTAACGACCGGCCGCACCCCTTGAGCGCGGTCGAGTTCGGCTCGTTTCGCGGTTCTCCGTGAGAAATCCCGTGCCGGAGTGGCCGGACGGCCCCCTGGACTTCGACGTCCACCTCGGTCCCGCGCGGCACGATCCGCAGGCGATTGTGCACGTCGGCGACGGCAACGGCGCCGATACGCTCCTCGGCGGCGACGGCGATGATGTTCTGAACGGCGGCCGTGGCAACGATTTCCTGGACGGTGGAAACGGAGATGACGTCCTCAGCGGACAGAACGGCGATGACTCGCTGACAGGCGGCTCCGGCGCCGATTCGTTCAGCGGCGGCGCGGGTGCCGACACCTTGAACGACTTCAACGCTGGAAAAGGAGACACTCAGGCCGGAACCTGGCCGTGCGAGTCCGCCGGGCAACTCAGAATGGCGTCACACCGACCAAGGATCTACAAGCGCCAGGTCGAGCCCCTGGAAGTGACGAAGGTTGCGCGTCGCGATGGTTGCCTTTCGGGCCGCAGCGATACCGGCAATCTGGACATCGCGGACCTCGACGGTACGCCCGGCGCGTCGCCGCTCTGCGGCGATCCTGCCGGCGGCCTGTGCGGCGGCCTGATCGAAGGACAGCACGCGGCTCTCGAAGTCTTCTTCCAGCGCTTTGGCAAAGGACTCTTCCAGAAGTCGCCGCCGCCGCCCGGCCACGAGGAGTTCCAGGCCCAGGCGAATCTCGAAGACCGTGATCGAGGTCGTCCAGACGGATTCCGGCGGGAGGCTGTCGAGCCAAGAGACAACGATCGAGTCCGGGTCGTGGCGCATGAGGGCCGAAACCACGTTCGTGTCCAGAAGGATCACGACTCGAAGTCGGCCGGGCGGGCCGGCTGACCGCGCAGCTCGGGAATGTCTTCGTTGAGGCCAACGCGGGCGAAACGGGCGGCGAGCCGGGAGCCGAGAGGTGCGCGGACTCCGCCCTCGTCCTTGACGGCGTTGCGGAGGATCTCGCGAACCTCCTCCTCCGTACTGCGACCATGGCGGCGGGCGCGGCGCTGCAACTTTGCTTTCACGTCGTCCTCGAGCTGGCGGACAATGAGTTGGCCCATGACTCAATAATGATATCACGATATCGAGTGGTGTCGGGAACTGGCTACCCATGTCGATGGACGGTGCTGAGATCGGCGACCGCTGAGTTTGTCCCCCCCCCGCGAATCCTCGTGAATCCCGAACCAAAGCCCATGCGACCGGGATCCTGATATACGGATTTTCCGTATGGCCCGGACGATGACGATCCAGGTCCGTCGGCGGGGAACCCTGACGCTCCCGGCGGCTCTTCGCGAGAAGTACCGGCTTGGCGAAGGGGACCCGTTGACGATGGTCGATCTAAAAGGGGCGGTGCTCCTTACTCCTCGGCTGCTCGTAGGAGTTTTACCGCCGGGTTCCCGTCCAGATCCGCCACCCGACGTCTCACGGGACGCGCAGCGACCGCTGCAGTCGAAGGTTGGTAGCCCATACGGGAATCGAACCCGTATTTCAGCCTTGAGAGGGCTGCGTCCTAACCGTTAGACGAATGGGCCGACAGGCGCGGCAAAGTAGCACAGCGGCCCCGCGCCAGGCAAACGCGCCGCGCAAAAGTGACGGCCCGGGCCTTGCATTGTCGCCCCTCCGAGGGGGAACCATGAAAAAAGATCAACTGAACGAGCTTCTCTACCAGATGCTCGAAACGGAAATGGGTGGCGTCGAGATCTATCGCACCGCAATCCGTTGCGCGACGAACGACGACCTGAAGAGCGAGTGGCAGAAGTATCTTCAGCAGACCGAGAACCACGTTCAGATCGTGCGCAACATCTTCGACGCGATGGGACTCGACCCCGAGATCGAGACGCCGGGAAGAAACGTCGTCCGGCACGTCGGCACGTCCTTGGTGAAAGCGATGGACATTGCGCTGTCGTCCTGCTCACCGGAGTCAGCACAGATCGTCGCGGCCGAGTGTGTCGTGCTCGCCGAGACGAAGGACCACCTGAACTGGGAGCTGCTCGGTCAGGTCGCGAAAAAGACCAGAGGCGACGAGAAGAAAACTCTCGAGGCGGCGCAGGAGAAGGTCGAGGACGAGGAGGACGAGCACCTCTACCACACCGCCGGCTGGGCGCGCGAGCTCTGGATCGAGTTCCTCGGACTGCCCGCGGTGATACCGCCTCCCGAAGAGGAGAAAGACGTCAAGACGGCGATCGGCGCCGCGCGCGCGAAGCAGTCCCGGACGGAGATGCTGTAGAGGAGAACGGAGCCGGAACACCGAACACAGGACACGGGACAGGAACCGGTCCCCGCCGGCTGAGTTGCCTTAAGACCTCGGCGGCGCGGCGGGCTGGAGGACCTTTCCCGGCCGGTAACGCACCCACCGCATGATCTCCGGGATCGTCGGCTTCTTCCCGTACATCAGAATCCCGACTCGGTAGATCCGCCCGGCGAACCACGCCATCGCAATCGTCGAGAGAATCAGAATCACGATCGAAAGACCTATCTGCCAGCCAGGCGGCTCGGCGACGGCCGTGCGCAGGTACATGATGAGCGGCGCCGTGAATGGGAAAAGCGACGCTCCGACGGCGATCGGCCCATTCGGATTGTTCATGACTGCGGGATATACGGCCATCCCGCCGACGATCAGCATCGTCGGAATCATCGACAGCTGCTGCGCCTCCTGGTCGGTGTTGAATGGAGCACCGAGTGCCGTGTAGATGCTCGCGTAAAGGAAGTACCCGAGCAGGAAGAACAATATGAAGTAACCGATCATCGAGAGCGGGATCAGCGGCGCGCCGGCCTCGCCCGCGGCCATGATGCCGGCGATTCCGAGCATCGACAGGTTCGCCGCGACCAGCGACCAGAAGAGGTACTGCGTCAGCCCGACCAAACCGATCCCGATGATCTTCCCGAGCATGAGCTCGATCGGCCTCACCGACGCGATGACGAGCTCCACTATCCGATTGGTCTTCTCCTCGATAACGCCACGCAGGTTCTGAAACCCGTACATGATGAACGTCGAGTACATGATGACCATGAAGACGAGTGCCGCGAGAATCCCGGCTCCCTTCTCCTGGGTCACGCCCTTGTTCGTTACCTTCCACGTCTCCAAGTCCACGCGCTTTTCGAGTTCTTTGCCAACCGACGGCGGAAGGCCACGGTCCTCGATCTTTCGCCGAAGCACCGTCAGATTGATCGCCTCGTCCATTTGCTTGATTGCGACGAACTCCGAGACCGAGATCGAGTAGTACTCCGCCCGATCCTTCTTGAGGAGTCCGGGGTCGAGGATGAGGTAGCCATAGATTTTCTCACTCAGGACTTCCTTACGGAGGGCTTCCTTCGTCTGCTCGAGGTCGCCGGTGATCGGGCGCGGCTCGACGACCCAGTGGATGCCGCGGCTCCCCGGGTTCTTCTGCCGCAGTGCCGCTTCTCGAGCGGCCAGCTCGGCGGCGAGAGCCGGCGCCAGCTGCCCCGTGGTATCGACGACGGCGATCTTGCGTTCGCCGCTTGTCTTCTTGATTGCAATGAACTGAACAGCCATGTAAATCAAGAAGAATGCCGGGACCAATATCGTCGCGATCCAGAAGGCCTTCGTTCGAACGCGCTCCAGGTATTCCCGGCGGATGACGGCAAAGATCTTCGTCCAGCTCATCGTTTCCTCATTCGATCGGGCGGGTCTCCTCCATCCCCGCCGCGTGAACCGCATCGAGATAGATTTCTTCGAGCTCCGGCTCCTTGGCCGAGAAGCCGTGCAGCGGGTATCGCTCGAGCGCCCGTCGGAGGAACTCGCGCTGGTCGGTGCCCGGCGCGAGCGCGACCACGTAGCCACCGTTGACCGCCTGGGACGACGCGACGCCGGGAAGAGCGGCGATCTCGGTCGGACCGGCTTCGATCGACAGGTGCAGCAGGTTCTTCGAAAACCGGCGCTTGAGATCGCGCAAATTACCTTCGAGGATCTTCTTCGATCGCGCGAGCAGGCAAATCTCGTCGCAGAGCTTCTCTGCCTGTTCGAGCACGTGAGTGGAGAAGACGATCGTCTTCCCCCTTTTGCGAAAGTCGGTCAGGTAATCCTTGATGATCGCTGTGTTGATCGGATCGAGACCGGAGAAGGGCTCGTCTAAGATCAGGATCTCAGGATCGTGGATGACGGTCGCGATGAACTGGACCTTCTGCTGCATTCCCTTCGAGAGCTCGTCGACCTTCTTTTTCAGCCAGGGTTTCAGCTCGAGCCTGTCGGCCCACTCCGCGATCCGCCGACGCGCGTTTTCACGGGAGACCTCCTTGATCGCGGCGAGGAAGAGAAGGTGATCCAGGACCTTCATCTTTCGGTAGAGGCCGCGCTCTTCGGGGAGGTAACCGATCCGGTTCTGCGTCTCTCGTGTCATCGGGCTGCTCAGGACCCGGATGTCGCCGGAATCGGCGGCAGTGATGTTCATGATCATCCGGATCGTGGTGGTCTTTCCGGCGCCGTTCGGGCCGAGAAGGCCGAAGACGACACCCTTGGGGACGCGGAAGGAGAGCGAATCCACGGCAGGAAACTTGCCGAAGACCTTGGAAACGTTCTCGAGCTCGATCGCGGGCGTCATTTCGATGAGTCCTATGGTTTACGGACCATCCTGTCCCAGGTTTCTGAAGCTTTGTGGCGGAGAGGGAGGGATTCGAACCCTCGAAGCCCGTTAGGGCTTACCGGTTTTCGAGACCGGCCTGATCAACCACTCCAGCACCTCTCCGATCGCTGCCAACCTAACATCCGAGGTCGGGATAAGCGACGGCTCCACGCCGTCGCTTGTCGCGCTTCTGCGGTCGCTCCTTCGTCGCACCGCAGACGGCGCTCGGTGCGAACCCTCGAAGCCCGTTAGGGCTTACCGGTTTTCGAGACCGGCCTGATCAACCACTCCACCACCTCTCCGGTTGGGGTCACCCCCAGCGTAGCGAATGAGCGCTGGCTTCGCCAGCGCTGTTGCCTCTGGTCATCGGCTCAGGTATCCGGTGCTATCGTCGGGCCTGGAAGAACATCTTCATGAGGTCGGCACATTCCTCGGCGAGCAGGCCGCCCTCGACCGCGCAGCGATGGTTCAAGCGGGGGTCCTGCGGGATGTTTCCCAGCGTGCCGCAGTATCCCGCTTTGGGGTCGGCGCACCCGTACACGATGCGGGAAATCCGCGCGTTCACGGCGGCTCCGGCGCACATCGGGCAGGGCTCGACCGTGGCGTAGAGGGTCGCTCCGTCGAGGCGCCAGCTGCCGGCCGCCTGCGCCGCCTCCCGGATCGCCTCGACCTCTGCGTGATGTGTCGGGTCGGCGAGCGCCTCGCGGCGGTTCCTCCCGCGGCCGATCATGTGGCGGTCCCGGACGACCACTGCGCCGACCGGAACCTCTCGCTCGGAGAAGGCGATCTTCGCGAAAGCGAGCGCCTCCCGCAGAAACTTCTCGTCGTCCGGGCTGAACGGCACGCGGGGAGGCTATCGCAGCGCCGACGGCCGCCGCCGCAGGCCGGAATTGCTTGAAACCAGGGGCTGTTTTTTGTACCGTACGCCGCTCCTGCGCCCATAGCTCAACTGGATAGAGCGTCTGACTACGGATCAGGAGGTTGGGGGTTCAAATCCTCCTGGGCGCACCACCCTGTGGATGTCGCGGGGACAGGCCCTGCGGGCCTGCACCCGCATCTCTATTCCGCGGGGACAGGTCCTGCGGACCTGCACCCGCAGCAGTCCTCGCGGGGACAGGTCCTGCGGGCCTGCACCCGCAGCAGTGCTGGCGGACCTGAACGCCACGTCGGGGCGAACTTTCAACCCCGTTCTCCGTAAGAAAATAGACGTTTCGGACGAGAGTCACCGGAGGGGAGATGAGGAAGCGGACGAAGATCATCCTGGGCATCGTGGGAGTCCTCGTGCTCCTTCTTGTCGCGATGGGGTTCATCCGGCGGAAGGACAAGGACGTGGCCCGGGTCACCACCGCGAAGGTCGAGAAGGTCGACCTCATCGCGAAAGTCACCGCCAACGGCAAGATTCAGGCGCGCCGGAAGGTGGACCTTTCCGCGCTCGTGATGGGGCAGATCGTCAACCTGGCGGTCAAGGAGGGAGACAAGGTCAACCGCGGCCAGCTCCTTCTCCAGATCGACCGGGCGCAGCTCGCTGCGCAGACCGCGGGCCGAGAGTCCGCCCTCTCCGCGATGCGATCGGATCTCCAGGCGGCCCGGGCGACGGCGGAGCAGGCGCGCCTCGATTACGAGCGCGCGCGGCGCAACTGGGAAGCCAAGATCCTGCCGGAGGCGGAGCTCCAGAGGGCGAAGTCCGGCTACGACACCGCACAGGCGAACCTGTCCGCGACCCAGCAGCGGCTGCTGGAGACGGGAGCGAACCTCGCCGCGAGCCGCGACTCGCTCTCCAAGACGACGGTTACCGCGCCGATTCAGGGCGTCGTGACCTACCTTCCGGTCAAGGAAGGTGAGGTCACCGTCATCGGGACGATGAACAACCCGGGCACGCAGCTCTTGACGATCTCCGACATGTCGGAAGTCGAGGCGGTGATGATGGTCGATGAAACTTCCGTGCCGGAAGTGAAGATCGGCCAGAAAGCGAATCTAAACGTCGACGCCTACCCGAACCGGACGTTCGAAGGGCTCGTCACGGAGGTCGGCTCCTCTCCGATCTCGAAGACCGATCCGGATCTCCTGTCGTTGACGCAGGGTTCCGAAGCGATCAACTTCAAGGTGAAGATCCGCGTCGTCAATCCACCCGAGACGATCCGGCCCGGATTCTCCGTGACAGCGGACATCCTGACCGGCCGCAAGGAAAGCGCGACCGCGATCCCGATTCAGGCTCTCGTCGTCCGCGACGTCCCCAAGAAGGACGGCAAGCCGGTTGCCGGCAGCACCGGACGGCCGCAGACCGAGGAAGGCGTCTACGTGATCAAGGCCGGCAAGCTCGCGTTCGAGAAGGTCGAGACGGGGCTCGCCGGTGAGCTCATGATCGAAATCAAGAACGGACCGAAGGTCGGTGAAGAGATCGTGACCGGGCCCTTCAAGGTGCTCCGCCAGGTCAAGGAAGGCGACCGGGTGATCGTCGAGAAGGAGGGCGGAAAGAAGGGCCGGAGAGAGACTCCGGCCGCGGCATGACCTCCGCCGAGCTCTTCCGGGTCTCGGCGTCGGCGCTCACGCGCCACAAGATGCGCGCCTTTCTGACGCTGCTCGGCGTCATCATCGGCGTCGCGACCGTCGTGGGCGTCGTATCGGTGATCTCGGGGCTGAACGCCTACGTCACCGACAAAATGATCGGCTTGAACCCGGACGTCGTGATCTTCACGAAGTACGGCATCATCACGAGCCGCGAAGAGTGGCTCATCGCGCGCAAGCGCAAAGACGTCACGCTGACCGACATGACGATCATCGAGCGCGAGTGCAGGCTCTGCTCGCACGTCGGGGGGAGAGGCGATCGGCGCCGTCCGGTGAAGTATCTCGACAACAAGCTCGCGGACGTCGAGATCCAGGGACATACGTCCAACATGGGCGAGGCAATGAATTTCGACGTGGTGACGGGACGGTACTTCACGCCCGCGGAGTATGAGCACGCGGCGGCCGTCGCCGTGATCGGCTGGGATGTGCAAGACCAGCTCTTCCCGCACCTGGACCCGATCGGCCGGATCATGAAGATCGACGGATACCCGGTGAAGATCATCGGAACGCTCGCCAAGCAGGGCAACGTCATGGGACAGAGCCAGGACAGCGTCGTCTACCTTCCGCTCACGCTCTTCAAGAAGCACATCGCGCCGTCGGAAGACATCGGCGTCTTCATCAAGCCAATCGGCGGCGTTGCCATGGTCGGTCCGGCGATCGACGAGGTCCGCTCGATTCTGCGCTCCCTGCGCAAGACGAAGTTCGACAAGGACGACCCCTTCGGCCTCGTGACCGCCGAAATGCTCCAGGATCTCTGGAAGAACATCTCGGCGGGCGCCTTCCTCCTGATGATCCTGATCTCCGGGATCTCGCTCGTCGTCGGCGCGATCGTGATCGCGAACATCATGTTCGTGTCGGTGGTCGAGCGCACGAAGGAAATTGGCGTGCGGCGCGCGCTCGGCGCCCGGCGGCGCGACATCCGGAGGCAATTCCTGCTCGAGGCGGCGCTGCTCGCGTCGATCGGAGGGATCATCGGCGTGCTCCTCGGGGCCTTGATCGCCATGGCGGTCAACCAGGTCTTCCCCGCGCAGGTCAAGCTGTCGTTCATTCTCCTCGGGATCGGGGTCGCGACCGTCACGGGGATCCTCGCGGGCTGGATCCCGTCCTCGCAGGCGAGCAAGCTCGCGCCAGTGGAAGCGCTGCGATACGAGTAGGAAGCTCCGAGCCTAACTCCGAGGTCCCATGTCCAGCCTCCTTCGTCACCTCCGTCGCGGATTCGGTGAGAACGTCCGCTTCGCGTTGATCGCCGTGCGGAGCCACAAGCTCCGCGCGTTCCTGACCGTCCTGGGGATCGTCGTCGGTGTCGCGACGGTGATCGCGATGGTCTCGATCGTCACCGGCTTCAACAACAACATGGTCCGCAACTTCCAGAGCTTCGGGGCCACCCTCGTGCAGTTCCAGAAGTACGAGGCCCGCTTCGGTCCGGGGCACCGCGACCCCTCCGAGAGGCGCCGCAAAGACCTCACCTACGAGGACGCCGTCGCCCTGAAGCAGTCCATCCCCGAGATGCGGGCCGTCTCACCCGAGCGCTATCTCTGGAACGTCGAGATCAGTGTCAAGTACCGCGACAACGAGACCACGACTCCGATGGTGGCGGGTATCGCTCCGGACTATTCCGTCGCGAACAACCACTACATCGGGTACGGGCGGTTCATCACCGAGAGCGACTTCCAGCACACGGCGAACGTCGCCGTGATCGGGGAGGACGTCCGCGAGATCCTCTTTTCGCATGAAGAACCGCTGAACAAGGTCGTGAACTTCAACGGCGAGGAGTTCGTTGTCATCGGCGTCCTGGAGAAGAAGGGACGCGTGATGGGAAGGTCGAACGATAACTTCTTCCTGATTCCCTTCACGACGTTCGATCGGAAGTTCCCGCAGATCAAAAACAGCGGGGGGGACACGATCCACATCGCGACGGTGCCCTACACGCCTGCCCAGGTGCCGATCATCATCGAGAAGGGGCGGGCGCTCCTGCGGGCGCGCCGCCACGTGCCGTTCGACAAGCCGGACGACTTCGCGATCTATACCCCAGACAAGCTGATCGAGAGCTTCCAGGGGATCACCAACGGTGTGACTCTGGCGATGATCTTCGTCGCCTTCATTTCGCTCCTGATCGGCGGGGTCGGCGTGATGAACATCATGCTGGTCTCGGTGACGGAGCGAACGAGGGAGATCGGCGTGAGGAAGGCGGTCGGGGCCTACCGCCGCGACATCGTCCTGCAGTTCCTGACGGAGGCGACGACGCTCTCGCTTCTCGGCGGCGCGATCGGGGTCCTCGTGGGAATCGCGATTCCCGCGGGGGTCAAGAGAGCCTTCGAGGCGTTGCCCGCCGAAACCCCCTTCTGGGCCGTGGGCGTCGGCCTCGCGGTCTCGATGTCCGTCGGGATCTTCTTCGGGCTGTATCCCGCCGTGAAGGCCTCTCGGCTCGACCCCATCGAGGCACTGCGCTACGAGTGAGCTCGGACTCCCGAGTCGAAAAACCAAAGTGACGGCGACGTGAGAAGGCTCTTCGGCTTCCTTCGCCGCGGCTTCGGCGAGAACATGCGGTTCGCGCTGCTCGCCGTCCGTACACACAAGCTCCGCGCCTCTCTCACGGTCCTTGGCATTGTCGTCGGCGTCGCGACCGTGATCGCGATGGTCTCGATCGTGACCGGGTTCAACAACAACATGGTCCGGAACTTCCAGAGCTTCGGCGCATCGCTCGTCCTGTTCCAGAAGTACGAGCCGCGATTCGGGCCGGGCGGGCCGAGGCCGGAAGGGGAGCTCCGCCGTAGGGACTTGACCCTCGAGGACGCCGCGGCGCTGCGGGATATCCCGGAGATGCGCGCCGTCTCGCCGCAGCGCTACCTCTGGGACAACAGCGACTACCACCTGAAGTTCCGCGACGTCGAGGCGCGGTCTCCACGCGTCTTCGGGGTAATGGTGGAGTACCCGATCGCGACCAGCCGGTTCATCGCTGAGGGCCGCTTCTTCACGGAGACCGAGGTCGAACACGCCGCCGACGTCATGGTGATCGGCGAAGACATCCGCGAGAAGCTCTTTCCGCGCGAGGATCCGATCGGCAAGAGAGTCCTCCTCGGCCACGCCAGCTACACCGTCGTCGGGTTGTTCGAGAAGAAGGGGAAAATGTTCGGCGACTCGCAGGACAACCTCGTCGTCATCCCGATCACGACGTTCGACCGGCGGTTCCCGTGGATCAAGATGGGCGGAAGCAACGGCGACGCACTGCGCATCGCCACCGTCCCCTACACGCCGGAGCAGGTTCCAATCATCATCGAGAAGGGCACGGCCCTGCTGCGCGCGCGGCGGCACGTACCGTTCAACAAGCCGGACGACTTCGGCATCGTGACCCCCGACAAGATGATCGAGAGCTTTCAGGGGATTACGCGCGGCGTGACGCTGGCGATGGTGTTCATCGCCTTCATCTCGTTGCTGATCGGCGGCGTGGGCGTGATGAACATCATGCTGGTGTCGGTGACGGAGCGGACGCGGGAGATCGGCGTCCGCAAGGCGGTGGGCGCTTACCGCCGCGACATCGTGCTGCAGTTCCTGACCGAGGCGACGACGCTGTCGCTCCTGGGTGGAGCGATCGGCGTGATCGTCGGGATCGCCGTTCCGGCGGGAGTCAAGAAAGCCTTCGAAGCCCTTCCCGCCGAGACACCGCTGTGGGCGATCGTCGTCGGGCTCGCCGTCTCGATGTCGGTGGGGATCTTCTTCGGTCTCTATCCCGCGGTCAAAGCCTCGCGGCTGGACCCCATCGAGGCGTTGCGGTACGAGTGATTCGTTCGCGAGGGGAATCCCCGAAGCCCGGAGGTCTCATCTAGTCGCGTTCGAGGCGCAGGCTATCGATCGCCCATCCGGCACACGCGGGTGCACGGCGAAGGTAAGATTTTACGCTTCGATGACGCTTTCACCGGGGACGCGGGTCGGTTTTCACGAGATTCTTTCTTCGCTCGGTCAGGGCGGGATGGGGGAGGTCTACCGCGCGCGAGACGACCGCCTCGGGCGGGAAGTCGCGATCAAGATTCTTCCCGCGGATCTCGCTCGCGACCGGGAGCGCCTGCGCCGGTTCGAGCAGGAGGCGCGCTCGGCTTCGGCCTTGAATCACCCGAACATCGTGACGATCTACGAAATCGGCCAGTCGGACTCCCTCTCCTATATCGCCATGGAGCTCGTGGAGGGAAGGAGCCTGCGTGAGCTCGTCGCGGAGGGGCCGGTGTCTCTGCGCAAGCTGCTGCCGATCGCGTCTCAGGTCGCCGACGGGCTGGCGAAAGCGCACGCCGCCGGCATCGTTCATCGGGATCTAAAGCCCGAAAACCTGATGGTCTCGCGGGACGGGTTCGTCAAGATCCTGGACTTCGGCCTCGCGAAGCTCGTTCCCATCGACGCCGGAACCGCGTCCCGTATTCACACGCTCGACTCCGAGGAGACCGAAGGGGGAGTCGTCCTCGGCACGGTCGGTTACATGTCGCCCGAGCAGGCGGCCGGCCGTCCGGTCGACTTCCGCGCGGATCAGTTCTCCTTCGGTACGGTGATGTATGAAATGGCGACCGGGAAGCGCGCCTTCCGGCAGGAGACCGCGGTTGAAACGCTCGCGGCGATCATCCGGGACGAGCCCGAGCCGATCCGCTCCGTCAATGCCGGCGTTCCCGCGCCGTTCTGCTGGATCGTCGAGCGCTGCCTGGCCAAGGAACCCGAGGAGCGTTACGCCTCCACCCGCGACCTGGCGCGCGACATCGCCGCTCTCCGCGATCGCCTGCTGGAGGCACCCGGGGAGGCGCGCGCCGCCGGCTCCGTTAACCTCCCCGTCCCACGGACCCTCTTCGTCGGACGCGAGAAGGAGCGCGCCGCCCTGCGAAGCCTGCTCGAGCGGCAGGAGGTCCGCATCGTCACGTTGACGGGATTTGGCGGCATTGGCAAGACCCGCCTGGCGCTCCAGGTCGCCGAAGAGATGGCGGAGCGTTTCCGGGGAGGAGTCTTTTTCGTGCCGCTGGCGCCGGTCGAGAGTGCGGATCAGATGGTCACGGCAGTCTCCCAGATTCTTCGGGTTCGCGAGAGGGGAGGCCAGCCGCTCCTGGACTCGCTGAAGGAGCACCTGCTCGGGACCGCGCGGGCGCCGAAGCTCCTCGTGCTCGACAACTTCGAGCACCTCGTCTCGGCCGCATCGGTCGTCGCGGACCTCGTCGCGACGGGCGCCGACGTCAAGGTGCTCGTCACCAGCCGCTCTCCGCTGCACGTTTACGGCGAGCACGAGTTCCCGGTGCCGCCGCTCGCGCTGCCCGACCTGCGCGCTCTTCCGTCGTTTGAACGGCTACCGCAATACGAGTCGGTCGCGCTGTTTCTCCAGCGCGCCCGGGCGGTCAAGCCCGATTTCGCAGTGACGAAGGAGAACGCGTCGGTGATCGCCGAGATCTGCGCGCGTCTGGACGGTCTGCCGCTCGCCCTGGAGCTCGCCGCCGCTCGCGTCAAGCTGCTTTCACCTTTCGCGATGCAGTCGCGGCTCGAGAAGCGCCTTCAGCTGCTGACCGGCGGCGCGCTCGACCTTCCGGCTCGGCAGCGGACTCTGCGGGGAGCGATCGAGTGGAGCCACGACCTGCTGAACGAGGACGAGAAGAAACTCTTTCGCCGGCTGTCCGTCTTCGTGGACGGGTGCACGCTGGAAGCCGTGGAGGCCGTCTGCAACGCGAAGATGGACCTCGGACTCGACGCGCTCGACGGGATGTCGTCGATGGTCGACCAGAGCCTGATGCGACAAGTCGAGACGGCGGGAGAGGAGCCGCGCTTCGTGATGCTCGACACGATCCGCGAGTACGCCCTCGAACGGCTCGCGGAGTCCGGCGACGAGTCGATCACCCGTCGCGCCCACGCCGCCTACTGCCTCGTTCTCGCGGAAGAGGTCGGGTCGGCCCGTGAAGCCGCCGTCATCGACTCCGCGGAGTGGCTCGCCCGGTGCGACCGGGAGCACGGGAATCTCCGAGCCGCGCTCGACTGGCTCTGCCGGAACGACGAGGCTCAGTGGGGGCTGCGGTTGGGCGGCGCTCTCTTTGGCTTCTGGGAGCGCCGGGAGTACATCTCCGAAGGACGCGAGTGGTTGGAGAAGCTCCTCGTGATGCCCGGAGCCGCCGCGGGCGACAAGGTCCGCGCGCGAGCCGTCTTCGCCGCCGGCGTGCTCGCCGGTGCGCAGAAGGACTATGCCGTCGCCGACGCGCTTTTCCTCGAGAGCCTGGAGATCAATCGCGAAACAGGCGACCAGTGGGCAGCCGCCGTGTCGCTGAACGCCCTTGCGGTCACCGCTCTCGACCGCAGAGACGTCGCCGCGGCGCGGGCTCTCTCCGAGCAAAACCTGGAGTTGTGGCGGAAGCTCGGCGACCGTGCGGCGGTCGGCAGGTCATTGTCCAACCTGGCGAGTGTCGTCAAAGAGCAGGGGGATTATCCGCTGGCGCGCTCTCTTTACGACGAGGCACTCTCCGTGTTCCGAGAGATCGGGGACCCGACGGCCGCCGCGCGAGTTCTCAACAAGCAGGGGGACGTCGCGCGCGAGCAGGGAGATTCCTCGGAAGCCCGCGTGCTCTACGAGCAGAGCCTCGCGACGTTTCGAGAGTTCGGAGACCGCTGGGGAATGGCGCTCGCGCTGGCCGATCTCGGAAACCTCGCGTGCGATCGAGCCGACTTCGAAGCCGCGCATTCGCTCTATCGCGAAAGCCTGCGGACCTTCCAGGAGCTCGATTACAAGCGGGGAGTGGCGCAGCTCCTCGAGTGCTTCGCGTGCGTCGCGGCGGACCAGGGGCAAACGAGGCGCGCTCTCGAGCTCGCGGGAGCGGCGGCGGCGCTCCGGCATTCGCTCGGCACCCCGCTCCGCCCCTCGGAGCAGGCGAAGCTCGAGGCGAGCCTCGAGGCTGCTCGGCAGAAGCTGTCGGACTCGGAAGGCGCCGCCGCGTGGATGGATGGCTGGGCGAGGCCTCTCGAAGAAGCCGTGGAGATCGCTCTCGATTCGGCTCCGGCCTGAACGACGCGGGCATGCGGCCTGTTGTTCAGATAGCCGTGTTTGGATCCACCAGACGTCGCACGGCAGCGATCCGGTTTGCGGGGAATCCGCCTCGGCTCGCGTGTTCCCGGATCATCGTCTCGTCCGGAGCGATGTAGACGCAGTACATCTTGTCGCCCGTGACGTAGCTGTGCAGCCACTGGATCTCCGGACCGAGCGACGTCAGCACCTCGTTTGACTTCCGGGCGATCGCCTTGACCTCTTCATCCGAGAGATTCCCCAGCCCGGGTATTTCTCGCTCAATGACGAACTTGGGCATCTTCCCCTCCTAAGGGCGGGATGCTAGCAAAGGCCTCGAATGGCCCGCGCCGACGGATGATATAACCATGGTCTTCCGGAGGTGACCATGAAGACCATTCCCGCGGCGCGGTTCAAGGCCCGGTGCCTGAAGATCATGGACGAAGTGAAGGCTCACCGCGAGCCGGTCGTGATCACCAAGAAAGGAAAACCCGTGGCACGGCTTCTTCCCATCGAGGAGGAGGGGCGGGACATCTTCGGTTGCCTCGCCGGAGAGCTCGAGATCGCGGGGGACATCACGAGCTCTGTGGTTGCACCCTCGGCGTGGAAGGGCTCCCGATGATTCTCCTCGACACGCACGTCCTTCTCTGGCTTGCGGCGGAGCCATCGCGACTGTCGCGGACAGCGGCGGCGGCGATCCGTCGAGCCCTCCGTTCCGGAGGCATCGCGATCGCCTCGATCAGCCTCTGGGAGATCGCAGTGCTGTTTGCAAAGGGTCGGCTGCGGTCCCGCGGAACGATCGAGGCCTCGGTCGAGGCGATCCTCCAGGCCACGGGAGTGACGCTCCGTGAGATCACGCCGGCAATTGCGTCGCTCGCAGCCCAGTTTCCGGCCGACTTCTCGCCGGATCCTGCCGACTGCCTGATCGCGGCAACGGCGCGCGGAGAGGGCCTGACCCTGATCACGCGGGACGAGCGCATTCGTTCGAGTCCGCTCGTCCGCACTGCCTGGTGACCTCGCAGGCTGCATTGTCGCGGCGCCGGATCTCGAGGAACAAGCGCCGGAAGCCGGTTCTCGTCGATAGCAGCCCGATCGTGGCGTTTCTCAAGGGCCGGGACCGCTCCGACGGTGGATCAAGAGAATCCTTTCGAAGAAGTGACGCCCACATCCGGCCCGCGCCTCGTCCCCACGAGGTCGCATCGCGCGTTGTAACGGCCGCCTGCAGCTCCATCTCGCCCGGCGATCGAAGTGACATCGCCTGATAGCATCGCTTCAGCTCACACACGTTTTCTTGAAAGGAGGAACCCATGAGGTCTCGAGCCGTATCGGCCATGGTGGGTCTTTCTCTACTCCTCGGAGGTGTAGCTGTCGCCCAGGAGCACTGGACGGAAGGTCCGGTCTGGAACATCGAGTTCTACCGGACGACTCCGGGCCACTTCGATGACTATCTGAAATACCTCCGGCAGAACTTCCTGCCTCAGTTGGAAGAGTCGAAGAAGCAGGGCCTCATCCTCGACCAGAAGATCTTCGTGAAGGACCCGACGGGGCCGAGCGACTGGGACATCGCCTTCGCCACGCTGTACAAGAACATGGCCGCCCTGGACTACAGCGCGGAGCTCGACAAGAAGAGCAAGGCGATCGCCGAGAAGCACTTCAAGACCGCGGACGAAGACAAGCAGCGCGAGATGATCAAACCCCGGCTCGACTGGCGAACCTTTCTCGGAACCCAGCTCGTCCGGGAGGTCAGTCTCAAACCGATGCGCTGAGGTCCTCCCGGCAGCGACCATCGTTTCTCCCGGCCCGGCACGGACCGATCGACCGGAGGTCTGAAAGGTGGCCCCTCGTCACCGTTGCGCCTCGGGTCGAGTACGAGTCGGGAGCAGGATAGGCTTGCGTTCGCGTCGGGATCTGGAGGCGAGGCTGGCGCGCGGCATCGGATGCTAGCATATATGCTAGCATATCATCATGAAGCGGACAACTATATATCTGGATCCGGAGATCGAGGTTCTGCTCAAGCTCGAGGCCCTGCGGCGGGGAGAGCCGATGTCCGAACTGATCCGGGATGCCTTGCGCGCTTACCTCGGCCGAAAGCCCGTCCAGCCCCCGCCGGGAGCCGGTGCGTTCGACAGTGGCCACTCCGACACTGCAGAACGCGCCGAAGACTTGCTCGAAGAGCTCAGCTTTCCCGAAAAGGACTAGGTGTGCGTCCGAGTAATCTCTTCGCGGGGAACCTTGCGGTCCCCCAAACCCTCTAGTGGCGATCCTCCTGGATACGGGAATCCTCTACGCGTATTACGACCGGGCCGATGCATGGCACGCGCGCTCGCTCGAAATCGTCCGCGCCGAACGGGGACAGCTGATCGTGCCGGCCCCCGTCCTTCCCGAGGTGGACTATCTCCTGGAGCGACGACTCGGCGCGGAGGCGCGGCTGACTCTCTACGACGGTCTGTCGCGAGGTCATTACTTCATCGCCGATCTTCCGCGCGAGCGGTACTCGCGGGTCGCGGAATTGAATCGTCTCTTCTCCGAGCTTTCGCTCGGCTTCGTCGATGCCGCGGTCGTCGCGATCGGGGAGTCGCTCGGGTTGCTCCGAATTGCGACGACCGACCGGCGCGACTTCGAGCCGATGGTGCCGGCGCTCTCGCTCGAGTTGCTGCCGTGAGACGAGCGTCGTGACGCTTCCCTCGGGCACGAAGCTCGGTCCCTACGAGATCGTGTCGCCTCTGGGGGCGGGCGGCATGGGGGAGGTGTACCGCGCGCGAGACACGCGGCTCGAGCGGACGGTCGCGATCAAGGTCCTGTCGTCGCACCTTTCGGCCTCGCCCGAAGTGCGCCAGCGCTTCGAGCGGGAGGCGAAGACGATCTCGCAGCTCTCCCATCCGCACATCTGCGCCCTGCACGACGTCGGTCGGGAGGGCGACGTCGAGTACCTCGTCATGGAGTACCTGGAGGGGGAGACGCTGGCGGACCGGCTCGCGAAGGGTCCGCTCCCGCTCGAACAGACGCTGCGTCACGGAGTCCAGATTGCCGACGCTCTGGACAAGGCGCACCGGCAGGGGATCGTTCACCGGGACCTGAAGCCCGGCAACGTGATGCTAACGAAGTCCGGCGTGAAGCTCCTCGACTTCGGCCTGGCCAAGACATTTGAGCGGTCGCTCGACGCGACCGGAAGAGAGCAAACGGCCGCTGCGCAACATCCCATGGCAGGACGCAACCTCACGGCTCTTCCCACTGCTCTCACGCAGGAAGGCACGATCCTCGGAACCTTCCAGTACATGGCTCCCGAACAGCTCGAGGGGAAGGAAGCCGACGCACGCACGGACATCTTCGCTCTGGGTGCTGTGCTGTACGAGATGGCGACAGGGAAGAAGGCATTCTCCGGCGCGACGCAGGCCTCGTTGATCTCCTCGATCCTGCGCGACGAGCCGCAACCGATTTCCCGAGTCCAGCCGATGTCGCCGCCGGCGCTCGACCACGTCGTCAAGAAATCACTGGCGAAGGATCCCGAGGATCGCTGGCAGAACGCGGCGGATCTGGCGAGCGAGCTCAAATGGGTGGCAGAAAGCGGATCGCAGGCCGGCGTTCCCGCGCCGGTCGTCTCGCGGCGACGAAGCCGGGAACGACTCGGTTGGATCGTGGCGGCGGTGCTCCTGCTCGCGACGATCGGTCTCACCGCACGTCTCTTCTCCCGGCCTGTGCCCTCGGCGACCGCGATCCGCGCGTCGATCCTTCCTCCGGATGGCTCCGAGTTCGTGTCCACCTGGATCGACGCCGGTCCCGTCGAGATCTCGCCGGACGGTTCGCGCCTCGTGTTCACCGCGCGCAGGGGAGAAGGACCCAACCAGCTCTGGGTCCGGGCGCTGAACGAGCCGTCGGCGCGGCCTCTCGCGGGGACCGACGGCGCGCAGAGACCGTTCTGGTCGCCCGACGGCCGACACATCGGATTCTTCTCGGACCGCTGGTTCAAGAAGATCGACGTCAACGGCGGCCCCGTGTTCACGCTGGCGCCCGGAACCGAGAGCCGCGGCGGGACGTGGAACCGTGACGGCGTGATCCTGTTCACCCCCAATGCGCGAGGCCCGGTCCTCCGGGTCGCGGCCGACGGAGGGAAGGTGACCGGGGCGACCGTTTACGGTCCCGAGGACGCGACGCACCGCTATCCGCACTTCCTGCCCGACGGCAGACATTTTCTCTATCTCGTGCGCCGCGGCGGCGGCGCGGGACGCGGTCGCAACCCGGAGATTCGCGTCGGATCGCTCGAGTCGAAGGACTCGAAGGTGGTCCTGAACGTCGCCTCGAACGTCGTTTACGCATCGGGACACCTCCTCTACGTCCGCGAAGGCGCGCTCGTCGCGCAGGCTTTCGACCTCGACGGGCTCGCGGTGGAAGGGGAGCCGGTCACGCTCGTCCCGGACGTTCTCATGGACGAACGGTTCAGCCGCGGCGTCTTCTCGGCCTCGCCGAACGGCGTGCTCGTTTATCAGACCGGGAAGGGGCAGACGCTCTCGGCACTCCGATGGCTCGATCGCAACGGCGCGACTCTGGAAACCGTGGGAGAGCCGGCACTGTTTTTCAACGGTGGTGATCCTGAAATCTCGCCCGACGGCAGGCGGGCGACCGCTTCGATCGTCGATCTCCGGACGGGGCAGACAGATATCTGGATCGTCGACCTGGCGACCGGCACACGGAGACGATTCACGACCGGCCCGGGCAGCAAAGAGTGGTGTGTGTGGTCGCCCGATGGCAGCCGAGTTGCGCACAGTATCTCGAACCCACGGGGGAGTGGCTACGACATCGTGTCGAAGCCGACCGGCGGTTCCGAGGCCGAGATAGCGCTCCTCTCCGATCCAGTGGAATTTCAGGCCCCGCTCGGTTTCTCACCGGACGGAAACTTCTTTCTCTTCTCGAAGCGAAAGAACGAGCGGGACGATCTCTGGGTGCTTCCGCTGACCGGAGACCGAAAACCTCGACCGTTTTTAGCGACGCCCGCGCTGGAGCCGATCGCGAGATTCTCGTCGAACGGACGCTACGTCGCGTACCAGTCGGACGAGACGGGGCGTTTCGAGATCTACGTTGCGGCGTTTCCCGGCCCCGGGAGCCGATTGCAGATCTCACAGAACGGCGGAGTCGAGCCGCGCTGGAGTCACGACGACCAGGAGCTCTTTTTCTTCGCGCCGGACAATCGGCTCATGGCGGCGAAGGTAAAGACCGACGGTACAAACTTCGATGTGGGGCTGATCCAGCCTCTCTTTCAATCGAGGAGCATGGGTTTCACTTATCGATACGACGTGGCGCTTGACGGGAAGAGGTTTCTCCTTGTCGCGGGACTGCCGCAGGAGCTCTCGCCAATCACGATTCTGACCAACTGGACCGCGGAGATTCCGAAGAAATGACGCTCGCCGCCGGCGCGCGCCTCGGTCCCTACGAGATCGTCGCGCCTCTGGGCGCCGGTGGCATGGGGGAGGTCTATCGGGCGCGCGACACGCGACTCGAGCGGACGGTCGCGATCAAGGTGCTGCCGTCGCGGCTCGCGGCGGATCCGGACGCGCTCGGTCGCTTCGAGCGGGAAGCGCGGGCGGTGGCCGCCCTGTCCCATCCCAACATCCTCGCGATCCACGATTTCGGCACCGACCGGGGGGTTGCGTACGCGGTCACCGAGTTGCTCGAGGGGAAGACTCTGCGCGAGCGGCTCGAAGCAGGACGGATGCCGCCGCGCAAGGCGATCGAGTACGCCGTGCAGGCGGCGCGAGGGCTCGCGGCCGCCCACGACAAGGGGATCGTGCATCGGGACTTGAAGCCCGAGAACGTTTTCGTGACCGAAGACGGCCGGGTGAAGATCCTCGACTTCGGGCTGGCCAGGCTGGGCGCGCCGGAGCAGTCCGACACTCCCGTCACCGAAGCGCGAACGGCGACGGTCGCGACCGAGCCCGGTGTGGTGATGGGCACCGTCGGCTACATGTCGCCCGAGCAGGTCCGGGGGCAGGTGACCGATCATCGGTCGGACGTCTTTTCCTTCGGAGCCGTTCTGTACGAGATGCTGACGGGGCGGCGCGCCTTCCACGGGGGTTCGGCGGCGGACACGATGAGCGCGGTGCTCAACCAGGAGCCGGAGCTCGCCCGGACTCTCCCGGTGATCGCACCGGGACTGGAGCACATCGTCCGGCGCTGTCTCGAGAAGGCTCCGGGAGAGCGGTTTCAGTCGGCGCACGACCTCGCGTTCGCGTTGAGCAGCCTGTCCTCCTCCCGCGGGTCTTACGCCGTCCCGCGCGTCTCCGGCCGGAGCTGGGGCCTCGCTCTCGGAGCGGCGGCGGTTCTGGCGCTCCTTCTCGTCGTTTTCGGCCTCCTCTCCCGAGGGAGAGAGCGCAGACCGATCGACTCGCTCGCGGTGCTTCCCTTCGCAAATGCGAGCAACGACCCGGAGACGGAGTATCTGAGCGACGGGATCACCGAGAGCCTCATCAACCGGCTTTCGCAGCTGCCCGACGTGAAGGTCATCTCACGCGCCTCCGTGTTTCGGTACAAGGGGAAAGACCAGGACCCAGGAGCGATTGCGCGCAAGCTCGGAGTGCGAGCGATCGTCACCGGCCGCGTGACCCAGCGGGGCGACCGGCTCACGATCGGTACGGAACTCGTCGACACCCGGGACAACCGCCAGCTGTGGGGAGAGCGGTACGACCGCAAGCTCGCCGATGTGCTCACGATGCAGGAAGAGATCGCGAGGCAGATTTCGAAGAGCCTGCAGCTTCGTTTGACCGGCGAGGGAGAGACGCGCCTCGCCAAGCGCTCGACCGCGAATCCGGAGGCTTATCAGGCCTACTTGAAGGGGTTCCACCACGCGAGAAAAGTGACGATCGCGGACCTGGATAAAGGGATGGCGTACTTCCGCCAGGCGCTCGCTCTCGATCCGAACTACGCTCCGGCCCACGCCGGTCTCGCGTACTGCTACATCCTCTGGCTGGCGGACTGGTACATGCCGGCCCGGGAGGCGTTCCATCAGGGAAAGGAGGCCGCGCTCAAAGCGATCGAGCTCGACCCGTCGCTCTCCGAGGGGCACACGTACCTCGCGATGGCCCGATTCCTCTACGACTACGACTGGTCCGGCGCGGAAGAGGAGTTCCGCAGAGCCATCGAGCTCAACCCCGCCGACGCCACCGCCCACGACTGGTACGCGGTCTACCTCGGGGCTCGCGGCCGCTTCGAGGAGGTCGATCGGGAAAGCGGGCGCGCCCTCGAGCTCGACCCTCTGTCGATCGAAACGAACTTCCTGGGCGGGTGGAACTCCTACTTCTCGCGGCGATACGAGGACGCGATCAAACAGCTCCGCTACACCCTCGAGCTCGATCCGACCTACTTTTTCGGCGAGATGTTCCTCGGAATGGCCTACGAGCAGCAGGGCCGGTTCCGGGAGGCGGCAGCCGCGTTCGAGCGCGCCCGGGAACTGACCGCGGAGGCCGGCGAAACGCCGCCGGAGATCCTCGCCGACCTCATTCGCAGCCACTTGATGGCGGGGGACCGGACGGCCGCCGCGAAGGTCCGCGAGGAGCTCGAAGCGCTGATGAAACGCCGTTACGTTTCTCGGCACGATCTCGCGATCGTCTCGTTGTCGTTCGGTGATCGCTCGGAGGCGCTCGGCTGGCTCGAGAAGGCCTACGAAGACCGCAACTGGTACATGCCCTGGATCCACCTCGACCCGCGGCTCGACCCACTGCGAGCGGAACCCCGGTTCACGAGTCTGGTGCGCCGGATGAGGCTCACGTCGTGACGCTTATCCGATATCCACGGCGATGGTAATATCAAGCTAACAGAGAGGTATTACCCAGGATGAAGACCGTGAGCCTGAAGATGCCGGACGACCTGGAGATGCAGCTCTCGGAGGCTGCTCGCAGGATGGGGCGCAGCAAGTCCCTCCTGGTCCGGATGGCCCTCTCCGAGTTCCTGCCTCGACGGTCGTCCCGTTCCTCCCGGCGCTCCTTCCTTGCACGAGCGGCGGACCTCGCAGGCTGCATTGCAGCGGCGCCGGATCTCTCGACGAACAAGCGGCGGCTCCAGGGATACGGCCGTTGACGGAAGCTGTTCTCGTGGATACGGGCCCTATCGTGGCGTTTCTCAACAGCCGGGACCGGTATCACGAGTGGAGCAAGGAAGCGTTCGCCGAAATCGATGCGCCCATCCTGAGCTGCGAGGCAGTCCTTTCGGAGGCGTGCTTCCTGCTCCGCAACGCGCGCGGGGGAACCGAAGCCGTCCTGAAGCTGGTGGAGCGGGGACTCGTACGGCTCCCCTTTCGCCTGGAGGCGGAAAGCGCCTCGGTCCGAAGACTGCTCTCGCGATATTCGAACGTTCCCATGTCGCTCGCGGACGCGTGCCTCGTCCGATTGAGCGAACAGGTCTCGGCCTCGGTTCTTCTCACTCTCGACCGCGACTTCAGGTTCTATCGGAAACACGGCCGCAACGTTATCCCCACGCGAATGCCCGCCGGATTCTGACGACGTGACGATCGCGCCCGGTAGCCGCCTCGGTCCCTATGAAATCGTCTCGCCACTGGGCGCGGGCGGTATGGGAGAGGTGTACCGGGCGAAGGACCCGCGGCTCGGGCGCGACGTCGCGATCAAGGTCCTGCCGGCATCGTTCTCGGACGACGCGGATCGCCTCCGCCGCTTCGAGCAGGAGGCACGCGCGGCGGGTCTGCTCAACCACCCGAACATCACGGCGGTCTACGACATCGGCTCGCACGAGGGCGCGCCGTACGTCGTGTCCGAGCTGCTGGAAGGGGAGACGTTGCGCGCGACGCTCGCGGGCGGCCGGTTGTCGGCGCGCAAGGCGATCGACTACGCGGTCCAGCTTGCCCACGGGCTCGCCGCCGCGCACGAGAAGGGAATCGTCCACCGGGACCTGAAACCCGAGAACCTGTTCGTCACGAGAGACGGGCGCGTGAAGATCCTCGACTTCGGCCTGGCGAAGCTCACGCATGCGGAAGAGGGCGGCACTCAACAGACGAACCTTCCGACCGCGGCGGCTGCAACCGAGCCCGGCGTGGTCATGGGCACGATGGGCTACATGGCGCCCGAGCAGGTTCGGGGCCGACCGGCCGATTCGAGAAGCGACATCTTCGCCTTCGGCGCGATCCTCTACGAGATGCTCGCCGGCCGCCGCGCGTTCCAGGGCGACTCGGCGGCCGACACGATGTCGGCGATCCTCCGGGAAGACCCTCCCGACCTCTCCGTCACCAACCAGAACGTCTCGCCGGGCTTGGAAAGGATCCTGCACCACTGTCTCGAGAAGAACCCGGAGCAGCGCTTTCAGTCGGCGCGCGACCTCGCGTTCGATCTCGAGGCGCTGTCGGGGCTCTCCGCGCCGTCCGCGCGAACGGTCCCCGTTGCCGCTCCGCGTCGTCCGCGCTGGCTCGTCGCCGCCGCGGCGCTGACCCTTCTCGCCGCGGTCGTCGCCGCGTCCTATGCGATCGGACGCCGGATGGAACGCCGTTCGGCACCGGCCGTTCAGGTCTTCCGGCAGCTGACTTTCGCGCAGCAGCCGATCTTCAACGCGCGCTTCACCCCCGACGGAAACACGGTCGTCTTCAGCGCCGCCGCGGAAGGCAATACACCCGAGCTCTACTCGATCCGTCCCAACTCTCCCGGAGCGAGCACGCGCGTGCTCTCCCGGGTTCACCTCCTCTCGATCTCCTCACAGGGTGAGCTGGCCGTCCTGACGAACCCGCTCTTTCTGGGACACTCCCTTTTCGCCGGAACGCTGGCACGGATGCCGCTCGAAGGCGGCGCGCCGCGAGAGGTCCTGGAGGGGGTCCGCGACGCCGACTGGACTCCCGATGGAAGGGCGCTCGCAATCATCCGCGACGTGGGCGGCAAGGACCGCCTGGAGTACCCCATCGGAAAGGTGCTCTGCGACACGGGCGGATATCTGTCGCACCTCCGATTCTCGCCCCGCGGAGACCGGATCGCGTTCTTCGAGCATCCGTTTCGATACGACGACCGCGGCTCGGTCGCGGTCGTGGACCTCGCGGGCAAGAAGACGGTTCTCTCCGACGGCTACTGGGGAGAGGAGGGCCTCGCGTGGACGCCGTCGGGCGATGAAGTCCTCTTCTCGGCGGGCCAGGCCTACGACAACTTCGTCACCTACGCCGTCGATCTCGGCGGACGGCGCCGCATCGCCCTCCAGAGCGCGGGGGGAATCACGATTCACGACGCGCGCTCCGATCGGTGGCTCGCGACTCGGGACGACTTCCTGAAGGAGCTGCTCTTCCAGGGGCCGGGAATGGCCGCCCCGCGGGACCTCGCCTACCTCGACTACTCGTCCCGCCCGACCCTGTCGGACGACGGCAGTAAGGTCCTCTTCAGCGAAGAGAGCGGCAGCGCCGGCGCGCACTACGCCGTCATCTTCCGCCGGACCGACGGCTCCCCGGCCCTCCGGCTGGGCGAGGGCGGGGCGGAGGACCTTTCCAAGGATGCAAGGTGGGCGCTGGCGGCCATTCCGACGGCGCCCCAGCAACTCCTCGTCTATCCAACCGGCGCCGGCGAGCCCCGACGGCTGGAGCGGGGCGGCCTCGTGAGCTACGAGACCGCGCGGTTCTTCCCGAATCACGAGCGCGTTCTGGCGTGCGGCACCGAAGCGGGCAAGGCCGTGCGCTGCTACGTTCAGGACGTCGCCGGTGGGAAACCGCGGCCGGTCACGCCGCCGGGCACGACGGATGGGTTCCCCTCTCCCGACGGGCGCACGCT
>DASWIB010000020.1:0-10094 GCA_036397915.1 Thermoanaerobaculia bacterium
GTCGCGACCTGGTAAAGGAGCGGTTGAAAGAGATGATGGTTGCGCCGATCGACCAGGGTGACACGGACGCGCGCCCGGCGCAGCGCGCGGACCGTGTTCAACCCGCCGAACCCTGCACCGACGACGACGACGTGTGGTTCACTCATGGTGGTTTTCCGGTCGTCCCGAGCGCAGCGGAGGATCTCGGCTCCATAGGTTCTTCTCGCTTCGCTCCTCAGAACGGCGGAGATAACACGGAAAGGGACCGAACATGGACGAAGACGCCAAGCGGCGCGTGTTGCGCCGCATTCCGTACGGGATGTACGTCATGACCGCGATGGCCGAAGGAAGGCCCGCGGCCTCGACGCTCACGTGGCTTTCGCAGTGCTCCTTTCACCCGCCCCTCGTGATGATCGGAGTTCAGAGTAACAGCGGGATGCGCGTCGCGGTCGAGACGAGCGGGGCGATTGCCGTGAATTTTCTCGAGAAAGGGCAGCAGGAGATCGCGGAGAAGTTCTTCCGGCCGCCGACCCTCGGGAACGGGCGGCTGCACGGGCTGCGGTACGAGCCCGGGCCGGAGACGGGCGCCCCGCTTCTCGCGGACGTGCCGGCGTGGTTCGAGGCGCGGGTCGCGGAGAAGGTGACCCGCGGCGACCACGCCGTCTTCGTTTGCGAGGTCGTCGGCGCGGGGATCCGCCGGGCGGACTTCGAGCCGCTGGTTCTCGCGACGACGCCGTGGAGCTACGGAGGGTAGGGGTCAGGCCTCCACGAATAGCGTGGTTGACACTGCGGCGGCCGCGGCCTTGCCACCTTGCAGGCTATTAGGCCAGGTGGCAACCTGACCCCCAAAGTGGCAAGTGGAGACCTGACCCCCATCACTCGAAAACGTCCTCGAGCGGCGTGATCTTCACGTCCTCCGCGCGAATTCCGAGCTTCCGGGCCCCGATCACCTTGTCCTCGGCGAGGAGATCGGCCGGTTTTTCCGCGTCGTACTGGATCGGCGAGAAGGCGTCGGAGACGAGCTTGTCCTTCAGCCCCTTCGCGTCCTTGGTGATGATCACGACGGAGAGGTTCTTCGACGAGAGGTGCCTCCGGATGGCACGGTTGACGTCGTCCGGCGTCAGCTTCGCGAGCCGGTCACGCATGTCAGACGTGAACTCGCCGATCGCGTACCAGCGGGAGTCGAGGGCGTAGCCGAGCTGCTGGTTCTGGGTCGCCGTCATCACGTAGACGTTCTTCATCAGGTAATCTCTCGTACGCTCGAAGTCCTCCTTCGATAGACCTTCCTGGCTCAACTTGTCGAGCTCGTGGACCGCGATCCGTAAGGCCATCTGCGCGTTCGCCGGAACCACGGGACGGATCCAGACCTCGAAGATCTGTGCGCGCCGCGCGATGTTCGGATCCGGGAAGAACTGGAACATCCCGCGCGGGAAGGCTTCGATGTAGGCGTAGTCGCCGTAATTCATGCCGCGGACCTCCCGGATCCGCTTGTACAGGTGTGACACAGACGAGCGGTGCTCACCGAGCCACGCGCGCGCCACCGAGAGCGCCGGGAAGTCCGGATGCGCACGGGTCACTTCGATCGGATGGCCGAACGAGATCGCGGTGGCGCGGGTCTCCTTTTCGATGATCTCCACCGTAATCCCGGTCGGCGCGCGCCCCGCAACGGGCGTCGGGGACGAGGGCGTCCCGGCGGGGAGCTTCGCGATCTCTTCCTTCAGCCGGGCGAGCATCTCGTCCGGAGCTTTCCCCGCGAGGCCGAGCGTCAGGTTCGCGCGTGAATAGGCGGTCCCGAGGAAGTTTCGGACGTCGTCGAGCGTGATCGCTTCGATCCCCGCGACCGTCCCGAGCACGGGATGGCCATAGGGCGTGCCGGCGAAGAGATTCGTCTGCAGGCGCTCTTTCGCGAACTCCTCCTCGTTGTTCGACCGGAGGTCCTCCTTCAAGGCGTTCCGCTGCGCGTCTTTGAGCCGCTGGAAGTCGTCCTCGCGCAAACCCGGCTCGAGGAGCTGCGTCAGTGCGATGTCGAGGAACGCCTTCCAGTTGTCGCTGTGGATGGAGCCGGTGAAGGTCGTCATCTCCTTGTCGACCTGCGCGGCAAAACTTCCCGCCATCGGGTAGAGCGCCCGGTTGATCTCATCGATCCGCATCTGCTTCGATCCTGCCTCGGCGACCATCGACGCGGTCAGCGCCGCGAGTCCCTCCTTGCCGGCCGGGTCGTGCGCGGAGCCGACCGTAAAGAGAAGCTTCATGTTCAACTGCGGCAGGGCCGTTTTCTGAAGGACGATCGGGACGTCCACCTTCCCGGCTGCCGCAGTCTTCGGCGCGAGGGTCGCGAGGGCGGGAAGCATTGAGACGGCCGCCGGCATCGGATCTCTCGAGAGCGTCGTGACCACGAGCCGGTTGTCGCTGAAATAGCGGCGAGCCGCGGCGAGCAGATCCTCCGGGGTCAGCGACTCGTAGACGCGGAAGAGGTTGTTCAGGGTGTCGTAGGAGCGGTTGTAGCGAACGTAGCGCGCCAGTGTGGCCGCGATCCTCTCGGTGTTGTCGAGGGAGCGCACCAGCCCGTAGCGGAGGTTCGACTTGGCATCCGCGAGCCGCCGGGCGTCGACGGGGCGGGAACGCGCTTCGGCGAACGTCTTCAAGAGCTCGTCGCGGACGTACTGTGCGTCGTCGATCTTCTTCAGGCGCGCGTAAACGCCGGTGAGCGACGGGTCGACGTTCCCTGGATTGTCCGTGATGAACCCGTCCACCTTCTGCTCCTGCTCGACGAGGCGCTTGTACGTATCCGACGTCTCGCCGAAGTAGAGGTCCAGGAGCATGTCCGTGGCGGCGAAATCCTTCCCGGTTTCGGAGAAGGCGGGGCCGTGGAAAGCGACCGTCACCCACGGGAGGGTCGGGCTCGGCCAGGGCACGTGCGCGTAGACGGCGGCCCCGGGCTCCGGCTCTTCCGGGATCTCGACCTTGTAGCTCCCGGGCTTCCAGTCGCCCCAGTACTTCTCGACGAGGGCCACGACTCGCTGGGGGTCGACGTCCCCCGCCACGATCACGGTCGTGTACCCGGGCCTGTACCAACGGTCGAAGAAGGTCTTCGAGTACTCGAACTGGTTGGGCATGTCCTCGATGTCTTTGAGGAATCCCATCGTGGTGTGCTTGTACGTGTGAGTGGTGAACGCCTTGTCGTGCTGGACCTCTTCGATCTTCACGATCGGGTTCGCGCTGTTCTTGTTGTATTCGCCGAGCACGGCCCGGGCCTCGGTCTTGAATCCTTCCTGCGAGTAGTCGAGATTCTTGAAGCGATCGGCCTCGATTCTCAACATCGTTTCCAGGTCGTCCTTGGAAAAAGTCGTGTGGTAGTTGGTGTAGTCGTCTGTCGTGTACGCGTTCTGACGGGCGCCGGCCTGAGTGATGATCTCGTTGTACCGCTCGGGCGGATACGCCCGGGTCCCGCGAAACATCATGTGCTCGAAAAAGTGGGCGAAGCCCGACTTGCCCGGCTCCACCTCGTTTCGCGAGCCCGTCTGGACCGGGATCTGAAGCGAGACGATGTTCGGAAAGCCGGTCGGGACGACGATGACCTTGAGGCCGTTTGGAAGAGTCTTCTCGACCGCACGGAAGGGCATCACGCCGGTCCCGGAGGTCGCGCCGGAGGGCTTCGCCACGGTCTTGCCCGCCGGCTTCCGCTCGGCGGCGGGGGCAACGGCGGTCAGGAGCGATAGCACGCAAGCCGCTGCAAGGATTCGAGATGCAGACATGAAATCTCCTTAGTCTTCGTTCTCAGAAGGCCGTTATTCTAACGGCCGGAAGCCGGAGGCTCTTCTTCGAAATAGATGAGCTCGCCCGTCCCGCGATCCGGTGCCACCTGTTGACTACGACTTTTGTCTATACCCTTTTTGTAATTTGTGATGAAATCATCGCAGTTTCATTTTTCTTTTTCGCGAAAGGAGAAACCAATGGCCTCCACCCAATCCGTTCGGGTTCCCGAACGCCAGCCGGAGCCCACCGATGCCTCCGCGATATCGGCGAGCCCGCGCCCTGTTCCGGCCCCGCGGAAGCCCCGTTTCACGATCAAGGTCAAGGGGATGATCCCCTCGTAGCCAGGTCGAAGAGGTGCGAGGAATCACGCCGGACGAGTCCGGGATAGGATAGTCTTGAGCGGATTTTCTCTCGTGACAATTAAGAATCGGACGCGAGCCGATGAAGTGGACGACCTGTTCGAACGAGCGTTGCCGGTCATCCATTCGACGCTGGAGAGCTACTACCGCCTGACCGAGCGGGAAGCTCGGAGCGCGGAGCAGGATCTCTACGTGTGGTTCCACCGGTACGCCCGGCGAAGCGGCCTGACGGACACGCCGATCCGGTCGCTGCGGCTCTCTCTCCTTCTCGCGGCGTGCCAGTACGGCCGGTCCTTCCAGCTCTGGAAGCACGGCGGCACCGAACTCGACGAAAGTCTCGGCCGGGCGCTCGCTCGCGAACCGCAGGAGCTCGCCTCCGAGCTCGCGGCGCGCATGGACGGTGAGTCCTAAGTATGGCCGGCCGAGTACTCCGTTTCCCCGTCAAGCCGATCTCCTCCGACGAGGGGATCGCCGCCGCCCACCGCGCGCTCCAGACCCCCGCTCTCGCGCGCGAGGCGAGGTCGTTCGATCTTCGACTGGAAGAGCCCGAGACCCTGCTCGGCTTGTGTGGAATCCTGCGAGGCGAGCTTGAGACCGCGCCGGAAGGCGTCGTCCGGGAAGCGGACTTCTTCTACCGGTTCTTAGAGCAGCCGAAGCGGTCGATTGGAATCCTCGACGAGCGCGAGTTCTTCCTCGGCGAGATGGCGCTCATCGCCGGCACCGCGTGCCGATTCCTTTCCCGGCGGGAGAACGCGCGGCGCTGGTTCGACCGCGCCGAGGCGTGGTTCCGCCACACCGTGAACTCCGTCGCCGACTGGTCGCGGCTCTCCTATCAGCGACTCGCGCTTCGGGTCGAGGAGAGGGAGTTCGACGACGTGCTCGAGCTCGTTCCGCTTCTCGTCGAGAGCTTCGAGAAACTGGAGATGCGCGAGGAAGCGCTGAAGTGCCGGTTTCTGGAAGGCGTCGTTCTCATGGAAGCGGATCAGCCGTCGCGGGCGATCGCAACCTTCCGACGGATCCGCGCCGGGGCGCGGGCGATGGGCAACGACCAGCTCCTCGCCACTGCTCTGACGAACCTGACCCAGCTCCACGCCGCGCTCGGAGAGGCGGAGGAAGCCCTCGATGCCTCCCGGCACGCGCTGCTGGTCTGGAGGGGCCTCGACAACCGCGTCGGCGTCGCCAAGGTTCACTGGGGCATGGGCGATCTTCTCCGCGTGAAAGGGCAGCCTTCGGCGGCGATCGAGGCGTATCGCTCGGCGCAGAAGGAGTTCGCCGAGATCGGGATGCGCGGAGACGTCGCGGCGCTCCAGCTCGTCGTCGCCGACCTGCTTCTCGACTTCGGCGAGGACGAAGCGGCGCGCCGGGAGATCCTGGCGGCGCTTCCGGCGATCGACGAGATCCAGATGGTTCCGGAAGGGATGGCCGCCCTCGCGCTGCTGCGCGAGTCCGTCCGCGGCCGCCGGATCGATCGCGCAGCGCTTCGCGAGCTGCACGGATACTTCGACCGTCCCGCCGACTGACCGGCGGCTCATCGCCCGCCCTCCGTCCGCGCTTCCAATCTCCCCGCCCGTTCGAACCGGATCTCGATCCCGGCAAGGGCCGCGACGTCGGGGAGCAACGCGGGTTCGACCGCCTCGCTCCCCCCGGCACATGCGACCCACGCCGCCCACATGCCGCCTTCGGGAAGCCGGACGTCCGCAGCACCGCCGGCGTCGAGCGAAAACCGCGCGAGCGTCGGGAGCGACGTCTCGCCGGCGAGAGGACCCGAGAACGAGATGGAACCGTCGGCGCAACCGGCCACCCGAGCGACGAATTCGATCGGCTCGGGCAGCCGGAGGTCGCCGAGATCCGTGACCGGAGGGGAGACGCTCGATCGTCGCACCGGGCGCCGCGCAACCCCGCCTTCGACCGAGCGGGCCTCCACGAGAAAGTCTCCCGTGTCCGGCGCTGCGATGCGGAACCGGCCATCCCAACCGCTCGTCGTCTCCAGCGGTAGCCGGAGCAGACGATCGGCCGCGGCGGACCAGGCTTCGATCGCCGGGACGATCCGCACGCTTGCGCCCGGCACGGGCACCCCGGCTCCGGAGAGAACGCGGCCGGTGAATACGCCGTCGCCCGCGAGAGTGATTGCGACGGTCTCGCCCGGCGACGCCGTCCTCTCGCCGCAACCGAGCTCGCCCCGGCACGCGCGTACCCTGTAGTTTCGCGATTCGAGCTCCCCGACCTCGAACGCGCCGTCCTCGCCGGTTCTCGTTTCAGCGAAAACGACCCTTTCCCGGGCGGGATCGGTCGAGCGCACGAGCACGATGGCGCCGGCGACCGGATTGCGAGATCCGTCGAAGACGGTGCCGGCGAGGGTCTGCGCGCGCGTCAGCGCGACCGTGACCGGCTCCGAGCAGGCCGTTGCGACCTCGGAAAGGAAGAGTCGCCGGGTCGCGAAACCGGCAGCGCGAACCTCGAGGGACCGGCCGTTCGGATCGCTCCTTCCCTCCACCCACACGAGCCGGCCACCGAGACGGGAGGTCGCCCACTCCTTGTCCGGCGCGAGCACGAGGCCGTCTCCCACGGCGGGAGCGAGCACGCGAACGGAAGGGGAGAGCGGATCATCTTCGGGCTCGCTCGCCTCGATGCGCAGAGCCGCCGCGAAGCGGACCCGGGCGAGCACCGTCTCGTCCGGGAAGTCGGGTGCGGTCCCGGCAGCGGCCACAACGCGACCTTCTTCGCAGGCGACGATCCGGCCGTCGAATCTCGCCGGCACGGCGACGCATTGCCATCGCCGGCCGTCGCTCTCGCAGAGCGGGTCGTCGCCCGCGCCCTCCCCAACGAGGCGAAGGTCGGGAGGCGCGCCGACCCGGCCGGAGCCGCGGAGCGTCCGGCGGGGAGCCGCGCGTACCGGCCGCGACGACGGCGCTTCGGGCCAGAGGAAAGGGGCCTCCATCGCGTAACCGGGCGCGCCCGCGGCGCGGACCAGCAGCAGCACACGGGACCCTGCGGCCGAGCGAAGCGTCACGAGTCCGCCGTGCGTTACGCCGCCGTCGGCCCATCTCCAGAGCGGGAATCGGTCGCGGTCCTGCACGAACACGTCGAGGCGCGCCGGGCCGGCTTCGTCGAGCCGCAGCTCGACGGGAACACCGTCCGACTTCGCGCGCGAAGACGGATCGCGGTAGCGGGAGACCTCGGCAGGCTCGATTCGGAAAAGGAACGCCGGCTCCCTGAACGAGACGAGCTGTGCGGCGAGGACGAGCAGAGCGGATTCGATCACGGTGCGCACCGGATTCGATCGAACGCGCGGAGGAGATCCTCTCCTCGAACGGGGTCCGCCGAGATCTCCGCCGCATCGCGGATCACGGCCCGTCCCTCGAGCAGAAAGCCATAGCGGTCGCAGAGTCCCGCGAGGTCGTGGAGGCGGTGCGAAGAGACGAGGACGGCGCATCCCTCGTCCTTCTTCCGGCGCAGCGTCTCCGTGAGCCAGCGGGAACCGTCGGGGTCGAGCCCCTCCCATGGCTCGTCCAGAAACACAGCGACGAGGCCGGTTCGTGCGAGGACGGTCCTCAACCCGAGGAGCTGCCTCGATCCGCGGGACAACATGCGGATCGCGCGGCGGTCGTCGCAGGAAGCCTCACCGCGTGAGACGAGAGCGACCCAGCTCCGTGCGGTCACGCGCGGAGGGAGCGTGTGCGCGCCGCCGAAGTGCTCGACCGCTGCCGGCGGGAATGCCCCGCCCGTCTCGCTCCACTCGACCCGTCCTCCCGACGGGCGAACGAGGCCGAGCAGGATCCGGAGCAGCGTGGTCTTGCCGGCGCCATTCGCCCCGATCAGCCCCGCGATCTCGCCGTCCCGCAGAGCGTAGTCGACGCCGCGAAGCACGGCGCGGTCTCCATAGCGCTTCGAGAGTCGCCGCGCACGGACGAGCTCCTTCACGAGCCTTCTTCCGCGAGGGCGAAATCGGCCTTCGAGACCGCGAGCACTCCGGCGGCGGCCGCGAGAAGAGCCGCTGCCGCGAAGCCGACCAGGACACCGGGCGGCCAGGTGAGCGACGGAACCACGAAGGGAAACGCGAGCCCGAGCAAGAGCGCCGCGACCGGATGTTCGTTCGCCCAGGCCGGCTGCGCGTGGAGGAGCGCCAGGAGTCCGGGAATCCTTCCGGAGATCAGAAGCGAGACCGAGACCACGAGCCAGAGAGTCCCCCCCAGAAAAGGGGCGGTTCGGACGCTCGCCGCCCACGGGACCGCGGAGGCGAGGAGAAGAGCCGCCCAGCCTGCGGGTCGAAACGCCGGCACGGAGAGTGACCGGGCCGCGACCGCCTCGGCGATTCCCGCGGCAGTCCACGCGAGGAAGCCCGGGGTCGCCGACACGGTGAGGTGCGCGAGCGCGACGCGCGCGCGGCTCGTGCCGAGGAGAATCGGATCGAAGTAGCCGCGAGTCGCGTGGCGCCGGAAGCCGGTCGAGGACGCGAAGAGCTGCATCAGAACAACCGAGGCGAGCACCCAGTCGGACGACCCGCGGTCCAGAATCTCGAGGGCGGCGGCGACGGTCGCGAGAATCCCGAGAACCGCGACGAGCGGCGGCGACGGCGGGCTCACGGCGGTGAAGTACCGAAGGGGCGACAGTCGCCTCACGGCGCGGCCGCCCGGCCGACCGAGCCGTCGGCGAAGAGGACCACGAGACTGCGCTCGGTCGCGTCGAGGATCGCCTTTGCCTCGCGGTCGAACGAGACGAGCCGCTCGGACCGGCCGCCGCGCACGAGCACGGCATGCCGCCCGCGCGAAGCTCCCTCCTCGACGGGCGTGCGATCCCCCTCCTGGTTCGTGAGGACCCAGAGGGCGCCGCCTTCGAGAAGGAAGACGTCTCTCACCGGGTAGGTGAATCCGACGCCGGGTTCCCGGCTGAGACCGCGGGCTCGCGACGGGAGGGCGAACGACGGCACGATGGCGGAGCGGACGCCTCCGCTCCGATCGAGGAGCAGCACTTCCGGAGCTCCCGCGAGAAACCAGCAGGGGACGGCGAACCTCGTTCCCGAGCCGCATCGCAGCAGGTTCGCGATCAGATGCTCGGGAAGGCCGGGCGCGGACCGGGACACGACGCTGGAGAACGGGCGCAGAGCGCCGTTCTCGGCGCGGAGCACCATCCGTTCGTTCGGCCGGAGCCGGACGGCAATGAACCCGGCGTGATCCCAGAACGTGGCGATCCCCTGGCACGGGTCTGCGAGGCGCCGTTTCTCGACCCTGTCCCCGCTCGTCCGGGAGAAGCGGAAGAGGAACCGTCCCTTGTCCGCGAGAACCCAGACCGTTCCGTCCGCCGGCAGGGCGACGCCATAAGGGTCGAGCGGGGCGTCGGCGCCCGCAAGCGGGAGGATGCTCGACGACATCGTCGCGCGATCGATGCGACGCAGAGCCGGGGCGGAGACGTCGAGGACGCGGATTTCCGTTCCGCCGATCCATCGCCCTCCGTACTCGCCGACGGGCCCGGACGGCCCGTCGGCGATCGCCACGGAAGACACGGCGCTCACGGAGAAGGCGAAGAACCCGGCGAGGCGACTGCCCACGCTGCCTAGAAGTAGGCCGCTCTGACGCAGGAGACCGCGTCCAAATAGCAGTCGATGCCCGCGGCGCTGCGCTGCCACCATGTGTCGTAGTCGGCGGCGCGCACGAGACACTCGGCATAGCGCAGGATGCAGTCCGCTCCGCTGGCGGGGGCGGCGGCGGTGAGACTGGCCGCGAGGGCGAGGCCCGGAACGAGGACGCGGGAAGACGCGAGTCGGACGGGATTCATGGGACCTCCTTTAAGAAGAAGTTTCGACCATCGAGACGACGGGAGGAACGTTTCCGCCCGTCGGGCGATCAGGCGAGGCGGCGCTGGAGACAGGAAAGCAAGTCGACGTAACAGCCAAGTCCGGCGAAGGATCGTCTGGAAAAGCTATCGAGGTCGGAAGCGTCCTCGACGCAGCCCACGTAGTCGAGCAGGCAGTCGGCCCGCGCCGGCGAGGGAAAGAGGAGCGAG
>DASWIB010000021.1:0-7807 GCA_036397915.1 Thermoanaerobaculia bacterium
CGCGCGATGAAGAGACGCATGATCTCGGACGACCCTTCGAAGATGAGATTGATGCGGTAGTCGCGCATCATCCGCTCCACGGCGATCGGCGGCTCGCCGCGCGCGCGCAGGGAATCGGCAGTCTCGTAGCCGCGACCGCCGCGGATCTGGACCGTACGGTCGACGATCCGCCACCCCTCCTCCGAGTTCCACATCTTCGCGACCGCAGCCTCGAGCCGGACGTCCCGATCTCCCGCGTCCGCCATCGAGGAGGCGAGGTCGGTGATCGCTTCCATGGCGAATGTCGTCGCCGCCATCTCGGCAAGCAGCTGCGCGATCGCGTCGTGGCGGCCGATCGGCTGGCCCCACTGGACGCGCTCGTTCGCCCAGACGCGGCAGATCTCGAGCGCCCTCTTCGCGACCGCGGCGCACGTTGCGGGCAGCGTGAGGCGCCCCGTATTCAGCGTTACGAGCGCGAGCTTCAGCCCGCGCCCTTCGGCGAGCAGGAGGTTCTGCTTCGGAACGTGGACGTTCGTGAAGCGGATGACGCCGTTCTCGATTCCCTTCAGGCCCATGAACTCGCAGCGGTGGACCACCTCGACACCGGGGTAGTCGCGCTCGACGATGAAGGCGGAGATCTTCTTCGTGTCGGGATGCCGCGCCATCACGACGTAGAGCTCCGCGATCGTGCCGTTCGTGCACCAGAGCTTCTCGCCGTTGAGCACGTAATCGCCCTCGGGCGTCCGCTCGGCCGTCGTCGAGAGGTTGCCGGGGTCGGAGCCGACGTGCGACTCGGTCAACGCGAATGCCGAGACCGCGCCGCGCGCAAGACGCGGGAAATACTTCTTCTTCTGTTCCTTCGTGCCGAAGAGCTTCAAAGGCTGAGGAACTCCGATCGACTGGTGCGCGGAGAGGAGGACCGTCAGGTTGCCGTCCTGGCTCGTCACGAGCTTCATCGCCTCGGTGTACTCGCGCTGTGAGAAGCCGAGCCCGCCGTACTCCTTCGGGATCTTGATCCCGAACGCGCCGAGCTCCGCCAGGCGCTGAATGATCCGCGGCGGGACCTTTCCTTCGCGGTCGATCCGGTCCGAGTCGACTTCCTCGACGAGAAAGCGCTCGAGCCGGTCCATGAAAGCCCGGAACTCGGGCCGGTCGAGCGGCACCTCGGGGAACGGATGGATCAGGTCGACGCGATAGTTCCCGAGAAAGATCTCCTTCAAGAACGATGGCGCCGTCCACTCCGCTTCACGGGCTTCCTCCGCGACCTGCCGCGCTTCCTCCTCGGTCAGGGTGCGCGGTTTCTTCGTTCGCTCGGCCATCCGAAAACTCTACCTGATTGTCGGATATCTTGATCGGCGGTGACCAACAAGTACCTCTCCTACGACGAAGAGCGCGCGCCGAAAGTCCGGAGGATGTTCACCCGACTCGCGCAGCGCTACGACCTCGTCAACGACGTGATGAGCTTCGGAATGCATCGAAAGTGGAAGCGCGAGACCGTCCGGCTCGCTCTCGATGGGAGAAGGCGACCCGCCCGCGTCCTCGATCTCTGCTGCGGGACCGGCGACATGTGCTTCTACGCCGAGGAGACGGGAGCCGCGCTGGTCGTGGGGGCCGACTTCACGTTTTCCATGCTCGCCGTCGGGAAGCGCCGCGCGCGATCGAAGACTGACGATCCCGACTTCGTCGCCGCCGACGCCCTCCGGCTTCCCTTTCGCGACGGAGTCTTCGACGCGATCACCGTCGGTTACGGCCTGCGAAACGTCGCCGATCCGCAGCTCGCGCTCGTGGAGATGCGGCGCGTGCTCGCGGCGGGGGGAAGGGCAGTCGTCCTCGACTTCGGCAAGCCGGACAACCCGATCGCGGGAGCGCTGTACAACGGCTACTTGCGGACCATGATGCCGGCCGTGGGTCTGATCTTTCACGGCGATCACGAGACGTACAGCTACATCCCCGACTCGCTCGCGCGCTATCCCGCGCAGCGCGGGGTTGAGGCGATGATGCGGGAGGCAGGATTCACCAACGTACGGTTCTACAACCGGCTCCTCGGCACCATGGGGCTGAACGTCGGAGAAGCACCCGAATTCTCGTTGTCATCCCGAGTGGAGCGAGGGATCTCGTGATATCGAAAGAGATTCCTCGGCCTTCGGCCTCGGAATGACAAAAAGAGGACCACGGCCTCGGAATGACATAAGAGGCCGTTTGGCCTCGGAATGACATGGGAGGCCGCTTGGCTTCGGAATGACATAGGGAGACATGGCCCACCAGTACATCTTCACGATGGTCAACCTGCGGAAGGTCGTGCCGCCGCAGCGGGAGATCCTGCGCGGGATCTGGCTCTCCTTCCTGCCCGGCGCGAAGATCGGCGTCCTCGGCGCGAACGGCGCGGGCAAGTCCACGCTGCTTCGCATCATGGCGGGGGTCGACAAGGATTTCGCGGGAGAGGCCTTCTCCGCCGAAGGCATCCGCATCGGTTTCCTGCCGCAGGACCCGCGTCTCGACGCCTCGAAGACCGTACGCGGCAACGTCGAAGAGGGGGTCGCGGCGACGCGTGCTCTCCTCGCGCGGTTCGACGAGCTGAACGAGAAGCTCGCGTCCGACCTCTCCGAAGCGGAGAGCGAGCGGATCATGGCCGAATACCAGCGGGTCCAGGACGCGATGGAGGCGTCGAACGCGTGGGAGCTCGACCGGCAGGTCGAGATCGCGATGGACGCCCTGCGCCTGCCGCCGGCCGAAGCGGACGTGACGCAGATCTCCGGCGGCGAGCGCCGGCGGGTAGCGCTCTGCAAGGTGCTCCTCGAGCGGCCGGACCTCCTCCTTCTCGACGAGCCGACGAACCACCTCGACACCGAATCCGTTGCGTGGCTGGAGCGACACCTCGCCGAGTTCCCGGGCACGGTCGTCGCGGTCACGCACGACCGCTACTTCCTCGACAACGTCGCCGGGTGGATCCTCGAGCTCGACCGCGGCGCGGGGATCCCGTGGCAGGGCAACTACTCGAGCTGGCTCGCGCAGAAGGAAGCGCGGCTCGCCGTCGAGGAGAAGCAGGCGTCCGCGCGTCGCCGAACCCTCCAGCGCGAGCTCGAGTGGGTGCAGATGGCGCCCCGGGCTCGCCACGCGAAGGGTAGAGCTCGCATCGAGCGCTACGAATCTCTCCTGGCGGAGGGCGGACCCGATTCGCGCATCGAGACGCGCGAGATCTACATTCCGCCCGGGCCGCGTCTCGGAGACGTCGTCGTCCGCGCGCAAGGCGTCCGAAAGGCGTACGGCGATCGGCTGCTGATGGACGACCTCTCGTTCGATCTCCCGCGGGGCGGCATCATCGGCGTGATCGGTCCGAACGGCGCCGGCAAGACGACGCTCTTCAAGATGATCGTGGGACTCGAGAGGCCGGACGCCGGGCGTCTCACCGTCGGCGAAACTGTCGTCCTCTCCTACGTGGACCAGGACCGCGACCGGCCGAATCCCGCGAAGACCGTCTTCGACGAGATTTCCGCCGGCGCGGACAAGATCGTTCTCGGCAAACGCGAGATCCCCGCTCGCGCCTACGTCGCAATGTACAACTTCAAGGGACCCGACCAGCAGAAGAGGGTCGGCGACCTCTCCGGCGGCGAGATGAACCGCCTGCACCTCGCGCGGACTCTGAAGCGCGGTGGCAATCTGCTCCTGCTGGACGAGCCGACGAACGATCTGGACGTCGATACGTTGCGGGCGCTCGAAGAGGCGCTCGTCGAGTTCGGCGGCTGCGCGGTCGTGATCAGCCACGACCGCTGGTTCCTCGATCGGATCGCGACGCACATCCTCGCCTTCGAAGGGGACAGCCGGACGGTCTGGTTCGAGGGGAACTACCAGGAGTACGAGGCGGACCGGAAGCGGCGCCTCGGCCTGGAGGCCGAGCAGCCGCACCGGATCAAGTACAAGCGTCTGGCGGTCGGCTAGGGGGTGTGGGGGACCGCAAGGTCTCCCACCGACAGATACTCAACAATCTTGTCGGTTCGGGGGACCGCAAGGTCCCCCGCCAAAAGACTACTCGGACACACTCCTGGCGGCTGAACCGGGAGAGCGTCCCCGGCGGCCCCCCTCAGTCCGGAGTGAACACGACGGGTCGGAATGGTTGTGCGGTCGCCGCGCGGTTACCGCCGGCTGACGAGAACGAGGCCGGTTCCGACCAGGACCGCCAGAGCGACGGCGTGTCCCAGGCGAAACCGCCGCCGCCGTACCTTCGGCTCGCCCAGGCTCTGGGCCCACTCGTTGGCGATGTCGAGGCCTTTGCGCAGAAGGACGTCCACGAATTCCACTCCCTCGCGCCGGGCCTCGTCGTAGAGCTTCTTGCCGCGGGTGACCGCTTCCTCCTTGACGTCGTCGATGTTGGCCCGCGTCTTCTTGATGTTCTCCTTCAGCGTGTCTTCCGACTCTCCGACGTAGTCATCGGCCGCGAACTTGCGTTTGCGGAGGCTCTCCAGGGCGATCGGGATGGCAACCCGGGTCACGAGCGGGATGACCACCGGTCCCAGGGCGCGCATCGTCTGACGCGAAAGGCGGCTTCGAGACATTTTTTCCTCCGCTTGGGCCTTCCGAGCAGATTCCGTGCCGGAGGGCCCGCGACTCGGAAAGAATAACCCCATGCGCTGGTGCCTGGCGGTCTTGCTCCTCTTTTCGGTGTCATCCCGAGCCCCGCAGGGGCAAGGGGTCCCTCGCTTCGCTCGGGATGACAGTAGAGGAAACGTCGAGGCGGTCGTCCTCGGGATCGCGCAGGACGGAGGCGTGCCGCACCTCGGCTGCCGCCAGGCCCTTTGCGCAGCCGCGCGCCGCGATCCGTCGAAGCGGAAGCTCGTCGCGTCGCTCGGTCTGATCGATCGCGCCGCCGGACGCCGGTTCGTCGTGGATGCGACGCCCGACTTCCCCGAGCAGGTCGACCGACTGGGCGGCCTTCCCGACGCGGTCCTGCTGACTCACGCGCACATCGGTCATTATCTCGGACTCGCGCAACTCGGACGGGAAGTCCTCGGCGCGAAGCGGGTGCCGGTGTACTGCACGCCTTCGATGGGGCGCTTCCTGCGCGAGAACGGGCCATGGAAGAGGCTCGTCTCGCTCGAGAACATCGAGATTCGCGAGATCCAGCCGGGAGCGGAGTTCGAGCTGACCCCGTCCGTGCACGCCACCGCAATTCAGGTCCCGCACCGAGACGAGGATTCGGACACCGTGGCGTACGTCCTCGCCGGACCTCGGCAGAAGCTCCTCTGGCTGCCCGACATCGACAAGTGGGAGAAATGGGACCGAAGGATCGAGGAGATGGTCCGGGAGTCGGCCCTGCTCGCCTTCGTCGACGGCACGTTCTTCTCCGCGGACGAGATTACCGGCCGATCGATCCGCGATATCCCCCACCCGCTCGTGCCGGAGACGGTCGCGCGGTTCGGCGGGAAAGGACCGGCTTCGCCGGCGAAGGTCTTCTTCGTGCACTTGAACCACACGAACCGGCTGCTGTGGGACGCCGCCCGGCGCCGGGATCTCGAGCGGAAAGGTTTTGGTATCGCCCGGGAAGGCGCGCGGTTTGCACTGTAAAGCTCCTGGCCGTAACCGATCTGCCCGGAGCGCGCTATTTTGGACCCCGGCTCTGGACTTCGAATTGCATGACTGAACCCGCCCGCAACCAACCGCCGCCGGTCCTCACCTGGCGGCCGACGACCGCGCACCACCGCGGCGAGTGGCCGGAGGGCTACTGGAAGACGGTCCTGTGGCGCGGCCTGAAGCTGCGCTGCCCGGTCTGCGGGCAAGGAAAGATCTTCGCGACCTACTTCCGCATGAAGGACGAGTGCGATTGCTGCGGCGTCGGCTTCGCGCGAGAGCACGGGCAGTGGGTCGGTTCGCTCGACATCAATACGCTTCTGACGGCGATCGTGCTGATGGCCGGGGCCGGGTTCGGACCGGCCTGGCCGCTCGCGACGAGTCTCGCGGTCTGGTGTACGGCCGCCATCGTGTTACCGATCCTGACCTTCCGCCACAGCCGTGGCATCTGGACGGCGATCGTGCACCTGACGGGAGGCGTCTACTGAAGGGGGTCAGGTCTCCACTTGCCACATCGCTTCGCGATGATGGCAAGGACACTTCCGCTCTTTCAGCGACACTACGGTCAGTGAAGACCTGAACCCAGACCTGACCCCTCCTCGATCTTCGCGATCATCCCGTCGAGCGTCGCGATGTGGCGCCGCTGGTCGGGGAGGAGCCGCGTCATGAACAAGACGCGCGCCGACTCGTCGACGTCCTCCAGCGCTTTCTCGTAGTCCTTGAGGCCGTGCTCCTCCCCCTCCTTCAGCGCCTTCAATGCCGAGGCGTCGCCGAAGAGCTTCGCCGTTCCCTCCACCGTTTTCGCCCACGCGCCCCACGCCCCGGAGGAATCGTCCGCCTCGCCTCCGAGCCGACGAATCTCGTCGCGCAGCGCCCGGGCGTGCTCACCATGTTCCTGAGCGATCGCACGCAGCGCCGTCGCGTCGCTCGCGTGCTCGTCGCCGACTTTCCCGATCGCCTGCTCGTACGTCTCGGCCGCGGAGATCTCGCCGCGCAAAAGCGAGTTCAACTGATCGAGACACCGATCCACGGTAACCGTTGTCATGAATTCCACCTCCGCGGGCCGAAGCTGCAACATTCGGACCGTTCTCCGCCTGTCCGCGCCACTCCTCGGCTGAGCTCGGCGCGCGATGCAAGCCTCCAAGCACCAGTAACTTGCAGCCTGGCTCGCCGCTTGCTCTCATACCCCTTCGAAAGGAGGGGCGAGAAATGGGAATCCTTGGATGGATCCTCTTCGGTCTCGTCGTCGGGATTGTCGCAAAGCTCATCATGCCCGGTCGCGATCCGGGTGGAATCTTGCTGACCATCGCCCTCGGAATCGTCGGCGCGCTCGTGGGCGGGTTGCTCGGACAAGCACTTCAACTCTACGGGCCGGGTGAGCCGGCAGGCTTCCTCGGCGCCACGCTCGGCGCGATCCTCGTTCTCGGGGCCTACCGGCTCGCGACCCGTCGCCGGACCATCGCCTGAAGACGCGAGCGCTCGAGGAGTTGGTCCGAATAATCTCAGCGGGGGACCTTGCGGTCCCCCGAACCCCCTAGCGCTCGTCGTGATCAGAGGTCAGGGCCGCTGTTGCGGCCCTTTTTTTTCGGGTTGCCTGAAGCCGCCCGGTCTGCGATAACTCGGAAAGCCATGAAGCCCAGGAAGAAAAAACCCCGGCATTCGGCCGAGTCGGATCGGCGGACGAACGGAGATCGCCGCACCCGGTCGAGACGGGTCGATCACCGCGTCACGGTGACCGGACGTCCGATCGACCGCCGCCGCGACGAGCGGCGGGAGGCGAAAAAGAAGTAGACGTCGCAGCCGCCATCGCCGGCGCGCCGGACGCTTCGCCTTCTCTTGAGTAACCGGGCGGGCGCCGCAGATGGAAGTCCGTCCGCCGTTGATACTCGCGTCCGATCGCGGCGAGGTCCGTCTCCCGGAACGGTCCGCCGAGCAGATGGAGCCCGGTCGGCAGCCCTTCCTGGCCAAACCCGTTCGGCATCGAGATGGCGGGCCAGCCGACGAGGTTTCCGGCGGAGATGAGCGAGCCGATTGCCGAGACGAAGTTCGCCGGCCTTCCCTTCGCGAGCTCCGGCCAGGCCTTGTCGAAGTCGACTCCGATCGGATAGGCGACTGAGGCACGCGACGGCGCCGCGAGGGCGTCGTACCTGCCGAAGAGCGCCTCCATCGGCGCGCGCATCTTCTCGCGCAGCCGCATCGCGTGGAGATAGTCCACCGCCGGCGTCATCACGCTCGAGTACCCGCCGTATCGGTCGGACTTCGCCTG
>DASWIB010000022.1:0-26596 GCA_036397915.1 Thermoanaerobaculia bacterium
CGATTCAGAACCTCGATGACCTCCTTCTTGTCGAAGCTGTCTTCCACGGGCGACCCTCCTTTCGATTTCCTCAAATCGAGCCACCGAATTCTATCCGGCGGCCCATCTCGCCGAAAAAAAGCGGCTCCCTCGCGGTTTCGAGCGGCTAAAATTGAGCGAAGTTGAAGCAAACCGAGGAGGCTCTGGACAGCCGGACTCTCGGTCGGCTGGATCGCTGGCGGTACGCGCGGGCCCTCTTCGTCCGGCCGAGCAGCGCCGAGGCGGAACGCGCGGTGGCCCTGGCGTTCGGTCGGCGATGGGCGCGCGCTCAGGTCTACGGCCGCGCGCGGCGGCTCCTCCTCGAGAGCGACCCGGAGTCGTTTCTCGATCGCCTGCAGGAGCGTCTCGGAGCGCTGGCGGACCACGTCCGCGTCGCTCCCGAGGATCCCCGACAGACCAAGTGGGACGCGATCTCGAATCTTACCCCGCTGTCCCGCGCGAAAAACGAGGTTCGATCGCTGTGGTTCGCGGACCTCCTGCGCGGCGGTGACTTCTTCACGAAGTTCCAGCCGATCGCCGATCTCGCGACCGGTCACGTGTCGGGTTACGAAGGGCTGCTTCGCGCGCGAGCGGACTCGGCGAGTCGGCCTTCGGCGGAGATGTTTCCCGCGGCACGGGCGCTCGGGATCGAGCGGCCGTTCGAGACGCTCTCGTGGCTCTGCGTCCTCGAGTCGGCTGGACGGCTGCCGGCGGACACGCGGCTCTTCTTGAACGTCAACCCGCAGCTCCTCGCGGAGGAGCGGGACGGGTTCGACGCTTTGTGGCGAGCGGTCGAAGACTCCGGCTTCCCCGCGTCGCGGCTCGTCCTCGATCTGGTCGAGGTCGAGAAGGTACAGGCGCTCGGCGGCCTCGTCCACGCGGTCGAGGAGGCGCGCGAGCGCGGGGTCGCGGTCGCTCTCGACGACGTCACCTCGCCCTATCGCACGATTCAGTTGTGCGAAGCGTTCCGGCCGGAGTGGGTCAAGGCCGATTGCGAGATCACCCGCGGCGTCGCTCGCGACAGCCATCGCCGTTCGATCCTGAAGTTCTTCGGCCGGCTCGCACGGCACTTTTCCTTTGCGCTCGTTGCGGAGGGTGTCGAGAACCCGGCGGATCTCGGGGTCTGCGTCGCAGCCGGTACCGTCGCCGCGCAGGGATACTTCATCGGCCGGCCCGCCGCCGACCCTTCCCCTCCCGAGCGGGCGTTTGCCGATTGGGTCCGGTCCCGGGCTGCGTCGGCGACGCCGTCCGAGCACGTCGAGGACAACGGGTCCGGCGCGGAGACCGAAGAGCGCGCCTCCTGACCCGGAGTCCGGCGTCGCGATGACCGGGCGCGAACCCGCACAACCGGAGTCGGTGCGCCTCGACGTCTGGCTCGACGTCGCGTGTGTCTTCCCCACGCGCTCCCGGGCGAAGGCGGCCTGCGACGGCGGCAAGGTGGACGTCAACGGCGCCCGCGCCAAGCCCCATCGGGAAGTCCGGCCGGGCGACTCGATCGAAATCACGGTCGGCGCCGGCCGCCGCCGCTCTCTCGTCGTCAAGGCGCTCGCCGGCCGCTCGATTCCCAGGGTGCAAGCGCGACTCCTCTACGAAGACGTCACGCCGCCTCCGAGCCCCGAAGAGATCGAGATCCGCAAGCTGGAGCGGATCTTCGCTCCGCCCGCGGCCTCCGGTCGGCCCGACCGGCGCGAGAGACGCGAGCTCCGCCGCCGGAAGGGGCGGTGAGCGGTACACTTTCGGCCATGGACTTCGAGCTCATCTGCCCCTGCTGCGGAGCGAAGCTGAAAGTCGATCCGGAGCTGAAGGCGATCATCGCGCACGAGGCTCCGAAGGTCGTGCGGAAATTCGAGTCGGTTGACGACGCGATCGAGGGGCTGAAGACCCATGACGCCGAGCGCGAGAAGAAATTCGCGGCGTCGATCGAGGCGGAGAAGTCGAAGCGCGACGTCCTGAACCGCAAGTTCGACGAGCTGTTCGAGAAAGCGAAGACGGATACCTCGAAGCCGATTCGCGACATCGATCTGGATTGACGGAGCCGTGAGCGGTAGCGCCAGCGCGCGGCCTCTGCTCACTGCTCGCTGCTAGGAATGTGTCCGAGTAATCTTTTAGCGGGGGACCTTGCGGTCTCCCGAACCCTCTAACCGCTCGCTTGCTCTCGATTGCCGTTCTTGGCTCCAGCCGCGTCTCCGAGGGGAGTCCCGACTACGAGCACGCCCTCTCGATCGGCTTCGAGATTGCCCGGCGCGGAGGCCGGGTCGTCTGCGGTGGTCAGGGCGGCGTGATGGAGGCGGCCTGCCGGGGAGCGGCCCGAGCGGGAGGGCGCAGCCTCGGTGTGATCCTGGGCGCGGCAGAACCGAACGCGTGGGTTTCCGAAACGGTCCGGGAACCTGACCTCGCCGCGAGATTGCGCCGCCTCCGGGACGAATCGATCGCCGCGATCTTCCTCCCGCGGGGACTCGGCACCCTGCTCGAGGTCGCTTGGATGGCGGAGTCGATCACGAAGGCGTACGTCCCACCGCGGCCCCTCGTTTTTCTCGGGCTGTTCTGGCGGCGCACGGTCGCGCTGGCGGTGGCGCAGGCGGCCGGCCCGGGCGCGGAAGCCCTCGCGACCTCCGTTCGCTTCGTTTCAACGCCGTCGGACGCGGTCGCCACCGCCTTCGAACCGCCAGGGGGGTCGGGGGACCGAAAGGTCTCCCGCTGAGATTACTCGGACAAACTCCCAGGGGGTCGGGGGACCGCAAGGTCCCCCGCTGAGATTACTCGGACAAACTCCTTGCCTGAACCTATTTTCGATACGCCATCTCGTGGAGCAGCGCGATCCGCTTCGCGATCGGGGGATGAGTCGCGAAGAGCTCCGCCCAGCGGCCCTCGCGCTCGTTCACGGCGCGGCCTCGCGGATCGGCGATGCAGAGATGCGCGACTCCCTGCTTGATCGACGGAGTCGGTGCTTTCGCCGCGTCGATCTTTTCGAGCGCGGACGCGAGCGCGCCCGGATTGCGCGTGAGCTCCGAGCCGGAGGCGTCCGCGAGGTACTCTCGCTCCCGGGAGACCGCCATCGCGACCAGCCGCGCGATCAAAGGCGCGAGAATCAGAGAAAGAATCCAGAGGACGAAGAAGACGAGGAGAACGGCGCCGCCTCCACCGCCGCGGCCCCCTCTTCGACGACCGCCGCCGAATCGAAGGCCGCGCCGCCCCCAGTCCGAGATGAGCAGCACGGAACCGACGAGCGCTGCGACTACGGTCATCAGCCGGATGTCGTAGTTCTTCACGTGGGCCATCTCGTGGGAAACGACCGCCTGGAGCTCCTCGCGATTCAAAGCGTCGAGCAGGCCGGCGGTGACTGCGATCGAAGATTTCTCCGGACCGCTCCCGGTCGCGAACGCGTTCGGGTCGTTGTCGGGAATGACGTAGGCACGGGGCTTCGGCAGCCCGCCGGCGATCGCCATCTCCTCGACGACGTTGTCCAGGACCATTTGGCGCGGATCGTTTCGATCGATCGGAACCGCGTTCGCCGACTCGAGCACCGCCCGGTCTCCCGCCCGGAGCGCCCAGAGGGACGAGCCAGCCCCGAAGAGCAAGGCTCCGAGCGTCGCCACCGGGAATCCCGGTCCGGCACCCGATCCGTACAGGAAGAAGTCCGCGCCGATTCCGAGAAACACGAGAAACGCCACGAAGCCGGTCAAGATCCCGGCCGTGCGGCGAAGGTTTCTCTTCTGCTGCTCGAAGAGATTGGTGCCGGTCATCCGGCGCGCAGGCTACCTCCGAACGGCCGACCTACTCGGACCGGATACTGAGGTCCACCTTCGGTGCCTCGCGCTCGGCCGCCTCGGTGATTTGGAACAGCTCGACCGGCTGGAATTTGAACGTCTGCGCGATGAGGCTGTCCGGGAAGACCTGCTGCGCCGTGTTGAACCGGGTCGCGACATCGTTGTAGTACTGCCGCGAAAACCCGATCTTGTTCTCGGTCGAGGTCAGCTCCTCCATGAGGGTCTTGACGCTCTCGTTGGCTTTGAGGTTCGGGTAGTTCTCGGCCAGCGCGAAGAGCCGCGACAGGGTCTGAGTAAGGACGTTCTCCTTCTCGGCGCTCTCGGCGACCCCGCGCGCCGCGACGGCGCTGTTGCGGGCGGCTATGACCTTCTCGAGCGTGTCCTGCTCGAACTGCATCTCGCCGCGGACCGACGCGATCAGGTTCGGGATCAGATCGTGCCGCCGCTTCAGTTGCACGTCGATCTGCTTCCAGGCATTGGCGACCTGGTACTTCAGCGAAACGAGGTTGTTGTAGCGCCAGATCGCCCAGATCGCCAAAAAGACGGCGATGAGAACGAGGAAGAGAAAACACCCGCCGATTGCACCCATGTCGCCGATTGACCTCTATCCCTTTCTACGCCCGCCTGGCCGGGAAGTTTAGCCTTCGCTTCCAGAGCCAGGAGTCTGTCCGAGTAATCTCAGCGGGGACCTTGCGGTCCCCCGAACCCCCTACGCGTTGAGCCCCTGCCGCAGCTCGCGGGCGAGAATCTCGACCGCCGAGCGCTTTCCGGCGGTCATCTTCTCGCGCCACACGGTCTCGGTCTCGAAGCGTTTGTCGCCGATCGACTCCGCCCACGGCCGCAGCGCGGCGTCGAGCTCGCCCGCCGACCAGACGTCGCCGCCTCGGCTGCGGATCATCGCGATCACATAGGGCACGACCCGGATGAATGCTCTCAGCGCGGTCGAGCTCTTGACCGAGTATTTCCGACCGTGGAACGCCGCGGGGAAAGCCCGCGCGGCCGCCTTGAAGTAGTTCAGGAAGAAGCGACGCGAGGTCTCCCGGAACTCGCGCGCGACCCGGCCGCCGGCGGCGTCCATCGCCGCGAAGACGTCGCGCAGCTCGTCGGCGAGCGATGCCTGGGTCACGCTGCCCCGGCCAATCCCCAGCACCTTGATCTGCCCGCGCAGGGGGGACCCGTCGTCCTCATTCAAGGTGCGGACGACGTCGTGCGCGGCCGCGAGGTTATCGTCGCGATAGAGCCGGCGACCCGACAGCGAGATCAAGTGGGAGGGGTTCAACTTCGTGTGCTTGCTGTTGATCGTGACGAAGAGCTCCACGACCTGGTCCGCGGTCAGGTTGTCGAAGACCACGGCGGGCACCTGGAAGTCCTTCAAGTTGTGCCGTTCGGCGAGCTGGTGCAGGGCGAGAAGGCGGTGCTGGCCGTCCAGCGCTCGCAGGATCCCCGACTCCTCGGGCAGCTTCAGGGTGCCGGCGTCGCCCCGCCCGCCCGAAGGGGAAAACTCCAAACGACGATCCGAGACGAGGAGCACGCTCCCCGGAATGGCCGGCAGAGTTCCCGAGTCGGCGCACTGGAGGTAATAGCTGACGAGCTCGTCGATCTTCTTGCGGATAATCGGCCGCTGGTAGGCGTGCTCGGACGCCGCGATCCGCTTCTCGAGCAGCTCCCAGTTGACGCGGGCACTCATCGATGGGCGCGCGTGCCCCCGCGTTGTCTGGGCGGCCGGTCCGAAAGAGAGGACCTCGAATCCGACGAGCGACTGCAGGTCGGCCCCCGACAGGAGGGCTTCGTAGAAGTTGACGCCGAACTGCTCGAGCCGGAGAGAGGGAACCGAGAGCATCCTTACCTCCTCTGCCGCCGTCCGGCTAAGTCCCGCCGGCGGAACGGCTTGGAACGGCCGCTCCCGTCAAGAGGTTCCACGCGTCCGCGTCTCGAATTATATGCAAAGCTGTGGACGGTGGGTGAGAGGGCGTCTTCCGGGGTCGGCCGGCGGCTTCCCGGCTACGGGGGCGGCTCGCGACGCCAGTCCTCGCTCCTCAGCATCTCGTGATACACGCGGTCCGCGCCGGCCAGGATTCCGCGCAGCTCCTTGGTCAGGAACTTCTCGAGTTCGCCGACCGAATCCGCGGCCGCGACCGGAATCGAGCATTCGACCTGTGAGAGTCCGAGGGACGCGAAGAAGGGGGAGGGCCGCCTCGTCCAGTCCGTTTCGTTGCGGCGGTGCTTGACCATCAAAAACGCGGCGAGCCTCTTCTCGTCCCACGGCTCGACGAGCCGCCAGCTGAGATTTGCCCTCGTGCCCTTGTGCCGGATGTCGGGTTTCTCGTCGGCGAGAGCGATCGACATGTAGCGGGGTTTGAGGATAGCATTTTGGAGAGTTCCACCGCCACCGTGCCGAAGTTCCTGTTTGCCGGGCTGCTGTTGTTGGCCTTGCCGTCCGCCGACACGGCGGCTGCGGGCGGCAAGACCTACTCCTCACACCTCATGGTGGACCAGGAAGTCGCTGTGACCGCGCGACTGACCGGGATCGTCCAGACTATCCATGTGGATCGTGGGAGCGCCGTGGGCAAAGGTCAGCCGCTCGCATCCCTCGACCCGACGGAGTTCGACCTGGACCTCCGGGAGTCCCGTGAAGAGATGGAGCTGCGGCGCGCGGAATACGACCGTGCCAAGGCGCTCTCCACGGGGAAGATCGTGAGCGCGGCGGAATTGGACGAGAAGAAGGCCCGCTACGAGGTCACGAAGGCCAGGTACGATAAGGCGAGAGAGATGCGGTCGCGGGCGGTTGTTCGGGCGCCGTTCGCGGGGATCGTGAGCGAGAAATACGCTCGAATCGGCCAGAAGGTCATCTACGACGAGAACACCCCCCTCTTCAAGGTGACCGCACTGGAGCCGCTGCTCGCCCGTGTCTACCTGCCCGAGGAAGAGCTGATGCGGGTTCGGGTCGGCGATCCGGTCGCCGTCGTGCCGGTCAAGTTCCCGGACACGAAGACCACGGGGCGCGTCCAGTTCGTCGGGCCGACGGTAGACGCGGCGAGCGGCACCTTCCAGGTGATCGTCCGCGTGCTCAGGGAGCCCGGCCGCCCGGCGCTGCGACCGGGAGTCGCCGTCCGTCTCCAGTTCCTGCCCTCCTCCCGTTCCTGACGGCGCGGCCCATGCCCGAGCGCCGATCGTCGCCGACCTCGAAGCTTCGCTCGACACTCGACCGGGTCCTGATCCACGACATCAAGAACATGGGATTCCGACTCCAGCTTCTTCTGTCGAATCTGGAGGAGCACTACGAAGATCCCGAGTTCAAACGTTCGGTCCGCGAGCTGCTCTCCTCGACCATTCAGCGACTCGACGGGATCGTGGGTCGTTACTCGGCGCACCAGGACGCGGTCTTGATCAAGGTGGCACTCGACTTGAACGCCGTGCTGCGAGAGGCGGCGAAAGGGGCGACGCGCCGCGGCGACGGCCGCGAAGGAGAGACTCGGCAGCTCGCGCCGGTCTCGCTCGCGCTCGGGGAAGTGCCCGAGGTGTGGGGCGATCCGTATTATCTCGGCGACGCGCTCGCGAGCCTGATCGAAAACGCCCGGGAAGCCGCGGGTTCCGACGGCCGGGTCCTGATCCGCAGCTTCCGCGAGGAAGGGAAGCGGCGGCCGAGAGCGCTCGTCGAGATCATCGACAACGGCGCCGGCATGTCGGCGGAGTTCGTTCGCGATCGGCTCTTTCGGCCGTTCCAGACGACGAAGCCGGACGGCGTCGGGCTCGGGATGGCGACCGCCAGCGAGATCGTCCGGCTCCACCGGGGAACGATCCGCGTCCGCTCGCAACCGAGAGGAGGAACGCTCGTTCGGGTGAGGTTTCCGGGCTCGGCGCGGCCGTCCTCGACGGAGAGCGCCGCTCCGACGCCTCCTTCCAACAGCCTCGCGGGGGAGGCGCCGTGACCCCCTCGGAGGCGACCCGAGGTCGAATCCTGATCGTCGAGGACGACCCGGTTCTTCTCGACCAGCTCACCTGGGCGTTGAAGGAGAGGTTCCAGGTTCTTCGCGCGAGGGATGCGACTGAGGGACGCAGACTTTGGGCTTCCGATCCAGACGTTTACCTCTTCGACATGCGGCTGCCCCCGTCTGGTCAGGTCGACGAGGGCCTGAACCTTCTCAAGGACGTGCGGCAGCGAGAGCCCGACGCGACGGTGGTCATGATGTCGGGAGAGGGAGAGCGTCGCGACGCGATCCGGGCGATCGAGCTCGGCGCCTTCGACTTCTTCCAGAAGCCGGTCGACTCGGCGGAGCTGCGCGTGATTCTCGCCCGAGCACTCGAGCGCCGCCGGCTCCTCGCGGAGAACCGCGCGCTGCGGGAGCAGGCTCGGGAAAACGGGTCCTTCGGTCGTCTCGTTGGAAAGAGCAGTGCCATGCTTCGTCTGTTCCGTGAGATTGAGAAGGTCGCCCCGAGCGACGCCACGGTGCTGATTCAAGGGGAAAGCGGCACCGGCAAGGAGCTCGTCGCCCACTCGATCCACGCGGGCAGCTCACGGCGGGAGAGGCCGTTCGTCGCAGTCAACGTGTCTGCCCTGCCCGAGTCGCTCGCGGAGTCCGAGCTGTTCGGACACGAGAAAGGCGCCTTCACTGGCGCCGTGACCTCACGGCTTGGCCGGTTCGAGCTCGCTCACGGTGGGACGCTCTTCTTGGACGAGATCGGCACGCTGCCCGCCGGAGTGCAATCGAAGCTGTTGCGGGCTCTTGAGAGCCGCGAGATCGAGCGCGTCGGCGGGCGCCGCGCGATCCCCGTCGACTTTCGGTTGATCTCCGCGACCAACGAAGACCTGGAGGAGAGGGTCCGTCAGGGAACGTTCCGCGAGGACCTCTTCTACCGGATCAACACGATCCCAATCCGTATCCCGCCGCTTCGCGAACGCGAAGACGACATCCTGATTCTGGCGGAGCATTTCCTCGCGAAGTTCTCCGGGCGCCATCGCCGTCCGGGCGTGCGGCTCTCGCCCGCGGTCGTCGAGCGCTTCAGAAGCCACCATTGGAAGGGGAACGTCCGCGAGCTCGAGCACGTCATCGAGATGCTGGTTCTGTTTGCGGAGGGGGAGGAGATCTCCGAGCAGGATCTGCCCCGTGCTCTCCGGGAGGTATCCTCACCGCGACCCGGGCCCGCCCTCTCGTTTGCACAAGCCGTCGCGGAGTTCGAGCGACGCCTTCTTTCCGAGGCGATCGCCGAGGAGGGTGGAGTGAAGGCCCAGGCAGCGCGGCGTCTGGGACTCGACGGCAACCAGATCAAGTACCTCTGCCGCAAGTATGGATTGTGAGACAGACGGTTGAAATTTTGAACGGCGGGTGAAAAAACGACTGTCGAGACTGGTTCCCTCCGGACGACCCATCCTCGCAACGTACTCCGAGCGTTGGACTAATCTATTTCGAATCCGTCCCGCACGGGTGGCGCCGGTCTTGCGAGGCGATTACTCTGGAAAGGAGAGAGTAAATGACGAAAGAAGTGAAGATTCAGTTGACGGCGGCTCAGAAGGCGAAGATCAAGGCCGCCACCGGGAAGACCTTGTCCGAGATCCGGGTGTCGAGCCTCGGCAAGAACATCGCCGTGTCCGCCGGACAGAAGTCGACCCGCATGCAGGCAGAGGCCCTGCGTGCACAGTCGCCGCGCGCCGTCGGGCAAGAGGCCCTGCGTGGAGAGGCGTTGCGTGGAGAGGCCCTGCGTGGAGAGGCGTTGCGTGGAGAGGCCCTGCGGGGAGAGGCCCTGCGCGCCGGCGACGACGACGTCTGAGACCGAAGTCTTTTCCTGGATCGGTCAGCGCCCCGCGTTTTCGCGGGGCGTTTTTTCTACCAGAGAATGGTTCGGAGCCAGCGCCAGAACAGACGCCAGGCCCGCAACGCGTACGCCTCCCGATCAGCCCGGATCTTCATCCGGGCGGAAGCTCCCGGAATCAGCTTCCCGTCCAGATTGTCGAAGACGGCCGTCGCGACGAAACGATCCGGGGACGCGGAGGGGGCGCTGGGATCTCTCCCGGAACTCGCGGTGGCAGGTTGACTCAAGGTTGCGGGCGAGATCCGGACGATCGACCCCTTCCAAGGCTTCATCGGGCTCGTTCCGACCATGGCGGTGACCGGCGCGCCGAGCTTCAAGTACTCCAGGAGTCTCTCGGATACACCGATGTCTGCCGCCATCTTCCTGCAGTCGCCGACCTCGGCGAGAACAGTTCCCTCGGGGACGTACTTCCCCGTCAGATCCTGGGTTCGAGAGGTCAGAACGCGGCCCGCGATCGGGCTTCGCAGGAGAAGGAACTCGCGGCGTACCTCGGCGCTTCTCCTCGCGGCCTCCGCCGACGAGGCTCTCCGCTCCGACTCGTAGACGAGCGCCGCGTTGGCCGCTTCCTGTCCCGCCATCGATTTTTTCGAGTGAAGCTCCCGCTCGGCCAGGTACCGCCGAGCCTCTTCGTCGGCCGCCGGGCTCCACAGGCGAAAGGTCGGCTGTCCCGGTTCGACCCGATCGCCTTCGTTCACCAGCACCTGAGAGACGACGGCGCTTTCGGGAGCCTCCAGGCGGACCCGGGTCACCGGCTTCAGCATGGCGTCCGCCTGGATCGTTCGGCGAGACCACGGGACGATGAGAAAGAGGAGGACGATCGCACCAGCCACGATCAAAGGGACACGGCCTCTCCGCGACATCATGAGCTCCTTCTTGTCGAGGTAGAGAAGTTTCCCGACCCGGATTGCCACGCGCACGCGCTTGCGGAAGATGTAGTACAGCGACAGCAGGAGCAGCACGACGGCGAAATCGGGGAAGTACTTCGCGTAGAAGTTGTCGAGCCAGCCCGCGATGATCAGCATGATCGAGGCTGTGTAAGTCATCGACAGGAGGCCGTAGATCAGGTAGAGGCGCCGCTTGCGGCGGGTCATGACCGGAATCTCGACCGGAAGGCGCAGGACATACTTCTGAAAGGACGAGCCCGCGAGGCGGAATGCCCCCTCTCTCAGGTCGGGAAGCTCGAGGACACTCGTCAACGCGTAGTAGCCATCCACCTTGATCAGCGGATTGATGTTGAAGAAAACCGTCGCGAAGCCGGTGAGCAGCATCGTCTTGTAGGCAAACTGGTGGAGGAAAGAATCCGGGTAGGAGAAGACCCAGAGCGCCGTCGCAGCGGAGCAGATGATCGCCTCCACGTAAATGCCGGCGACCGTGACCCAGAGCCGGTGCCACTTGTTCGGAAACATGAACGAGTCGGCCGTGTCGGTGTAGAAGACCGGCATGAAGTAGAAGAGGGCCATCCCGACGTCACGGACTTCGCCGCCATAGATTTTGACGGCATAGGCGTGCGCGAACTCGTGGATCGCTCCAATGATGCACAGGATGAAGAAGAAATGGAGGATGTCGCGTAGCGGCTTCCCGAGAAACGCGTAGAGCTCCAGCGTCCCTTCCCAGATCGGCTTCCAGTTCTCGACGAAGACGCCGATCGTCCAGAGGGAGGCGACGACGGTGACGGCAACGACCGGGGGAGTCCAGATCCAGCGAACGTACTTCACGGTTCGCTGCAGGAACCGCTCCGGATCGAGCACGTGGAACATGATGAAAAAGATATTGAACCCTTCGGATTTCTCCTCCGCCTTCCGATGGCGGATGCTCTTGAACTTGTCCAGGAGGTTCAGGTTGCGCTCGGCAGCCGACAGCTCCATGAGCTGCACCTTGCGCAGGGATTCTTCGTATTCGAGGACCACCGTCATGTCGATCGCACGGGTCTGGCCCACGCGTCGGTTGTACTCTTCCAGGATCTCCAATCGGGTCCGGCCACCATCGAACAGCTCGAGGAGCTCCCACTCGGCGTCCCGGTACATGTAGTACTTCATCGTCTCCGGGTTCTTGATGATCCAGCGCACCTCGCCCATCTGCACGTGGCGGCGAATCCCGAGATCTTTCCGGAGCGCCGGATGCTCGTCGGGCGGGCCACGGCGAGCAGCGAGAACCTTGAGCCCTTCCTCCGGCCGGGTCGCCGCGGCCAGGGTCCGTGTCCGCGGGGTTGCGGTGCTCAAGGCAGGAGAGGCCAGACCCTGTTCCAGAGGTAGCGCACGGGCTTGCGAAGAAGAGCCACGGCGACGGGTCTCCTTCCGTCGAGGATCTTGGCCTTTCCAAGCATGCCCGTTCGGAGAGTGCCGTGCGGATTCTCGACCCGAACCTCGGCGATCAAGAAGCGTTCCTCCCCTTCCTGACGGAACTGGGAGCCAACCCGTGCGACTGAGCCGCGGAAGACGCGCGTGGGAAATGGGTTCAGCTTCAGCCTCACGGATTCGCCGACGCGCAAAAGGCCGGCTTCGGACTCGGGCACGGCGACTTCTGCCGTGACGTGGCGGACATCGGCGACGACGCACAGCTCCCCGCCGCTCTCGAGAAATTGTCCGACCCGCTCCTCGATTCGCGGGGTGACGAGGACCCCGGCGGTGGGTGCGCGAAGCCGGGTCCGCTGAAACCTCTCGGTCGCGAGATCGATTCGGGCGCGGAGCTCGTCACGGCGCGACTGCGCTTCGAACATGGCCGCGGGATCGCCGGCCTGACGGTGCCCCGCGACGTCGCTCTCGGCGATCGCGAAGGCAGAGCGGGCTGCCTCCAGCTCGGCTTCGTAGCGCTCGTCTTTGAGCGTTGCGATGACGTCTCCCGCCTTCACCGCGTCCCCCTCCCGGCGGAGAACCGACTTCACTACCCCTTCCACACCCGCCGTCACGGCCGCCCGGCGACCCGGAAGAATTCGGACCGGACCGGTCAGGCGGATCCTCCACGGCACAGCGAAGAGGAGGAACAGAACGGCCAGAGCGCCGATACCCCACGAAAGCCGGCGCCGTTTCGGTATCTCGAACAGCTTCTGGCGCCTTTCGAGCAAGGGCTTCCAGAATCCGGCGAGCGGGACTTGCCTGTAGAGCTGGGCGTTTCGAACCGCTACGGTCGCCTGGTTGACCAGAATGTCGAGGACGTCCCGCGTTCCCGCGTCGAGCACGAATGCTCCCCGCCTCTCGAAACTCAAGACGCCGAGCTTCCCCTCTTCGTCTTTGAGGAGGAGTCCGTAAAAAGAGCGGAAGCCGCTTTCCTGGAAATAGATCCGGAACTTCTCCTCCGTCTCCGGCCGCTCGGCGACGATCCTTCCGTCTTCCTCCTGTGTCACCGCCACGTCGGATCCGCTGAAGTAGATCCACTCCAGAAGCCGTTCGAGTCGCTGAATCTCCGGCTCTTTCCGGTCCAGCTCGGCCTTCCCCGACACCGCCCCGACCCGCAGTCCGCCCCGCTGCAGGATGGCGATCGCGCACCGGTCGTAAGGGACCAGAGCCGACGCCCCGTTGACGATCGTCCCCATGACCTTGTCGAGGTCCAGGGTGGCGGTGATCTCACGGCTGACGGTCAGGAGGGCGTCGAGCTCCTCGACCCTTTTCTCTGCCTCGTGCTGGCGGGCGTTTCTCAGCGCCCGGACCGCCTGACGGCCGAGGTCCTGGAGCAGCTCTTCGTCCTCCGGCGTGAACTTCGGATCCCGTCCGCGCTTGTTGGTGAGAACGAGCGCGCCGACCGGTCCCTCGTCCTCGACGAGCGGCATCGCGAGGATAGAGCGGACCGAGTAGCCTGGGTTTTCGGACGAGAGCGGGTCGGTGTCCGGGACTTGATTGCGCCGGAGGATGTTCTGGTCCGCGAGGACGTCTCCAACGATGCTCGCGCCGACCGCGTCCGGCGCGTTCTCGACCTGATAGTTCTCGTTCACGGCCGTTGCCGAGAGGACGACTTCGGACTCGATCGGCTCAAACGTCCAGAGCGAGCAGACCTCGGCGGTGCCCATGTCCACCGTCTTCCGGGCGATGAGCGCGGTCAACTCGGCCTGGTCGATCGTCGACCCGAAAGCCTTCGAAAGGTCGTAGAGGTTCGTCAGGCGCTCGATTGCGCGGAGCATTCCCACGGTCTTGCGCTCCGCTCTCAGCGCCCGGGCGAGCGCCGGAGCCGCATGCTGGACGAGGCCCTGCAAAGGCGCGAGCGGCTCCATCGCGTCCACCTTGCGCCGGAAGGTGAGCGCCAGGATGGCGACGATCGTGTTCTCCGCTTCGAGCGGAAGCGCCAGGCATGTCTCCATCCCGTCGGGCAGGTTCTTGAGCCACGGATCCTGCGAGGACGCGAAGTCGGCTCGCTGCAGGAGAACCGGTTTGTGCTCGACGGCGAGCGTTCTCACGAACCCTTCTCCGCGGGGAACCGAGCGCCGCAGGAACCGGTCCGCGCCGGCCCCGTGTGCGCCGATGCAGAGAAAGAGCGGGTGAATCGTGTCGGGGGCCCAGAGGAGGGCCGCGTCGGCGCGGGCGAGCTCCGCACTCCATTTTGCCGCCCAGCCCGACGTCTGTGAAAGATTTTCGCAGAGCGCCAGCTCGGCCAGAGCCGACGCCTCCGCGCTTGTGTCGAGCCTTGCGCGATCCTTGGGGGAATCCGCCATGGATTTTGCGGGACTAGAAGCTCGAGACCGCGGTCTCCCGGTCCTCGTGAAGCTCGAAGACCGAATCGAGTCTCGTCATCTCGAGCAGTTTTCGGATCTGGGGGCCGGCATTCAGCAGTTTCGTCTGGCCCCCTTCCTTCTGTGCGCTCGTGAGCGCACGCACCAGAGCGCCCAGACCGGAGCTGTCCAGAAAACCGACCCCCTTCAAATCGACGAGGAGGTGCACCTTCCCCTCCTCGATCAACCTCGTAACCGTCTTTTTGAAAGTGGACTCGGGCTCTCCGATCACAAGATCGCCGTCGAGGGTCAGGACAGTGACCCGACCATCATCAGTTGTCTTGAGATTCATCGGCGGGGCGCATTATGTCCAAAATCGGGGGAGAAGGTCCACGAAAACGAGAGGATTCGGCTTGCCCGTGGAGGACGATCCGGGCAGGGCGGGATATCGGGTTGGAGCCGACGGTCGGACTTGAACCGACGACCTGCGGTTTACGAAACCGCTGCTCTACCGGCTGAGCTACGTCGGCCCGAAAGCAGGACGCGCGAGTTTAAGGAAACGTGAGTTCCCCGTCAAACGACGGCCTCGCGGGTCGGCGCCGTGCGGCTCGGTGAGCGGGGGACGCCGTCCGCATCGACTGACGAGGAGGGTTCCGCTCGGGAGCGGCGGGTGGATGCCCCGGGCGCCGTCCGGCCATGCCTCGTCGCTTCTCCGGAAAAGTGTGTCGGAATCCTGTTCCGTGCTCGGTCCCGTGTCCCGTTCTTCAGTCGAACCGGACCGAGACGACCTTCGAACACCCCGGCTCTTCCATCGTGACGCCGTACATCGCGTCCGCGGTCTCCATCGTCCTCTTGTTGTGCGTGATCGCGATGAACTGCGTCTCCTCGGTCATTTCGCGGAGAAGGCGCGTGAACCGGTCGATGTTCGCTTCGTCGAGCGGTGCGTCGACCTCGTCGAGGATGCAGAACGGGGAGGGACGGTAGCGGAAGATCGCCATGAGGAGGGCGATCGCCGTCAGCGCCTTCTCGCCTCCTGAAAGGAGCAGGATCGACTGGTTCCGCTTGCCGGGAGGCTGCGCAATGATCTCGACACCCGACTCGAGCGGGTCGTTCTCGTCCAGGAGCCGCATCTCGGCGGTGCCGCCTCGGAACAGTCGGACGAACATCTCGGTGAAGTTCGCGTTGATCTCGGCGAACGCCTGCGAGAACCGCTCCGCGGACGTCGCGTTGATCTTGCGGATCGAGTCCTGCAGTTCGGCGACCGAGCGCACGAGGTCGTCGCGTTGCGTCGTCAGAAAAACCAGGCGCTCCGATTCGGTCCGGTGCTCTTCCCAGGCGAGCAGGTTGACGGGACCGAGCCTCTCGAGCGAGGCGGCGAGCTCGGCGACCTCCGTCTCGAGCTTCGCGAGGGCTTCCTCCGACCGATCGGCCGGAGGCTCGAGCTCTCCCGGCGCGGTCCCGAACTCCTCGCGCGCCTGCGAGACCAGGTGCTCGAGGTCCGACGCCGCGCGCGTCGCAGCGACCTCCGCCTCGAACCGTCCCTCCCGGGCGGTGTCGAGGACCACGCGGGCGCTTCGCGCCCTTTCCTCGGCGGTCTCCGCCCGGAAGGCAGCCTCCTCGGCCGCGCGCGCCGCCGTCTCGAGCTCGGCCGCTCTCGAGTCGCGTGCCACGACGTTCGCTTCGCGTCGCTCCCGGGTCTCCTGCTCCTCGCGGGCAAGCTCGAGCGCGCGCGTCGCAATTCGCTCCATTTCCTCGTTCGCTTCGCGGGCGCGCCGCTGGAAAAGACGCTGGGACTCCTGGAGCGCTGCCACGGCCGTCTCGAGCGAGCGGCGTCGCTCGGCCGCGACCTCCGCCTCGGTCCGCCGGTGGGCGAGCTCCTCGGCCGCCGCTGTCGCGCCGGCACGCACCTCCGGCACGGATCCCGCGAGGGACTCCGCCTGCTCGCGCGCCTCGCGCTCCGCCTGGTCCCGGCGCAGCTCCTCCGCTTCGAGAGCCTCACGCTGGCCGGCCAGAATCGCCGCTTCCCGTGAAAGCGCCTCGCGCTCGGCGGAAGAGGCTTCCCGGTCCCGGGAGAGCCGGGCCGAGGCGGCGCGACGCTCCTCGAGGCGCGCAGAGAACGCGGAGTGGTCCGACTGGGCGCGGCCCTCCCGCTCCCGCGCTTCCGCGAGGTCCCGCTCGAGCTTCTCGCGTGCGGAACCGAGATTCGCGCGCGCCGTCTCGATCGAAGCAATCGACCGCCGCACCGCCTCCGCTCGTTCCGCGATCTCGGTGCGCTCCTGCTCGAGAAGGAAGGCGCCGCCCGAACGGGTCGGAGAGCCCGGGAAACGCAGGACGGGTCCCCGCACGACCTGGCCGTCGCGGGTCACGAACGTCGCGGCCGGATTGTCCTCCGAGAGGGCGAGCGCCTCCTCGAGCGAGCCGACGAATGCCACCGGCGGCAGCGCGGCCCTCTGCGCCGCGGTCAACCGCTCGAGATTCGAGAGCGCGAGCTCCCATCCGCCGAGGGTTCCTCCGATCGCGGGCGACGGAACGGGCGCGCGGCGCCATTCCGACCGCAGGAGCCTCGAAGGCACGGCGAGGTGCCGCGACGCCTCGTGAGCGCGCCTCCAATCTCCCCGAGCGACGAGCGCGTCCAGGTCCGCGCCGAGAACGACGTCGACCGCGCGCTCCCAGCCGGGCGCCGGGCGCAGGTGCTCCGAGAGCGTCCCCTCGCTCTCGACCCCGGCATCGCGCATCGCCTCGCGGAGCGCCTCCCGGGTGTCCTCGCGGGCGCGCAGAGCTTCCGCGAGGGCGGCCGAGCGCTCTTCGAGCGCCCCCAGCGAAGAGCGCGCCTCCTCTCGCGCGGCTTCCATCTCGGCGAGAGCGCGGCCCATCCCGGCGATCTTTTCCGAAAGCCCGCGGACCGCGTCCGCGGCCGCCGACGCTTCCCCGGCGAGCGTGTTCTCTCGATGCTCCGCGGATTCGATCTCCGAGCGGCGCTCTTCGAGCTCGCGCGAGAGCTTCGCGAGACCTTCGTCGAGCCGGGCCGCTCCGGCCGCGAGTCGCTCGGCGGAGAGCTCGAGATCGTGACGGCTGTTTCGTGCCGCCACGCGCTCGCCGGCGGCGCGAAGCGCGACTTCCCGGGCCGTCTCGAGATCATCCTCGAGGCGAGCGAGCGCCGCGGCCGCCTCGGCCGCCCGGCGGTCCGCCTCCTCCCGGGCGAGCGAGCGGACGCGCGCCTCGAGGACGGCGCGCTCGAGCCGTGCGCCGAGCTCGGAGAGCTCGCGCGCGGTTCGCGTCTCTTCCCCGGAGAAGTCCCGGCCCTCGCGTTCGGTTGCGGCGCGCCGCGCGGCAAGATCGGCGGCGGCGCGGCGGCTGGCCTCGAGCCGCTCGTCGTCCCGGGCGATCGCCGACTCGATCGCGGCGAGCGCCTCGCGCACCTTGTCGCGCTCTCCCGCCGTCTCCGCGGCGGCGGTCCGATCCGCCGCGAGCGCTGCCTCCGCGGACCCGAGCTCGGCTGCCGCGGCCGCCTCGGCGTCCCGCCGCTCGTCTCGCAGCCGCTGCGCGGCCGCGAGCGTCTCGACCAACGCATCTGCACGAATCCTCGTGAGAGCGGCGCGCCGCAAGCGCAACGCATCGCTCGTCTCCTTGTGCCGCGCCGCGCGCGAGGCCTGGCGCTTCAACGATGCGCAGTTGCGCTCGACCTCGCTCACGATGTCGGAAAGTCGCAGCAGGTTCGCGCGGGTCTCCTCGAGCTTCGCTTCCGCGAGCCGCCGCTTCACTTTGTACTTGGTGATGCCGGCGGCTTCTTCGATCAAGCGCCTCCGGTCCTGTGGCTTCGTCGAGAGGACCTGGTCAATCCGGCCCTGCTCGATCACGGAGTAGGTGCGCACGGAAAGACCGGTACCGAGCAGGCGGTCCTGCACGTCCTTGAACCGGACCTGCCGGTCGTTCAAGAAGTACTCGCCTTCGCCGTCGCGGAAGATGCGGCGTCCCACGCGGAGCCGTTCGTGCTCCGCGTCGCCGTTGCCGTTTTCCGGTGCGAGCGTCAAGACGACCTCGGCCATCCCGAGCGGCCGTCGTTTCGCCGACCCGTTGAAGATGACGTCGTCCATCCGCTCTCCGCGGAGGATCCGGGCGCTCTGCTCTCCGAGCGCCCAGGCGACGGCGTCGCAGATGTTCGACTTGCCGCAGCCGTTCGGTCCGACCACGGCGGTCACGCGGCCCGGAAAAGCGAGATCCACCTTCTCGTAGAAGGACTTGAATCCCAGAATCTCGACCCGTTCGAGGCGAAGCATGGGAGTTGCCGAAGAATTTAACAGATCGAAGGGCTAAGTTCCACAAAATGTTGGGGTAAGGAGTTCCGTGCCCCCCACATCTCGGACAGGCGGGGCGCCTCCAAGCCCGGACTCGGGGTCGTTCTCGCGCGACGTTTTGTGACGAGGGCGCGACACCTTTGGTCGGAGGGATGGCGCTGTCCGTCGGTCGGGGCCCCCCCCGCGAGCCACCGGGTTTGTCTCGCGCGCTTTGCCGTCGCCTTCTCGCGCGGGCTTTCGTCCGCGTTTGGTCGCGCGCGGAGCGTGACATAATCTCGAAAGGGCTATCCCAAATCCGACTATTCGAAAGCGATTGACGGGGAGAGTTTCTCTCGGGGAGGACAGTTCTGAGGAGGCACGGGACCCTTGCGCAGGTTGCGGGGAGAAGTGTCGCGAATGACTCATAAGGACGGGAGCACATGCTGAACCTCGAGGTCCGCAAGAAGCTTGGGGGCGGCGAAGTGCACCGCCTGGACGGCGCGGCGATCACGATCGGGGCATCTTCCGGCAACGAGGTCGTCGTGCGCGCGCGCGGCGTCGCCGGCCGCCACGTGCGCATCAGCGCGCGGGAGAACGGCTATCACCTCGATCTATACAAAGGGGCCGGGCTCATCAGCGTGAACGGCCGCGAGTTCGCGGGCGGGCCGATCGGCGCCGGGGACCGCATCACCATCGGAGAGGCGACGATCACGGTTCTTCACGCTCAGCCGAGGGTGGCTCCGGCGATCAGCGAGCCTCCCGCGGTCGCGCAGGCGCCCGCGACGCTGCCTGCCACGGAGGTCGAATTCCGCGAGCTGCGACTCGCCGCCTACCGGCTCTGCCGCAAGAGCGGATCGCGCGAGGAGCTGGCGACGGAGATCACCGACTTTCTGGATCGGGAGCTTCCTCCGAGCGAGTGGGCGGTCGGAGAGTTCTCGGCCAACGGGTTTCGACCGCTCGCCTCGACCTTCCGGGAGACGCCGGCTCTGCCCCCGCGCGTCCTCGAAGAGGCGCGAGGCGGTGAGCGGCTCGCCCGCCTCGAGACGGTCGCGGGCACAATCACTCTCATCGTCGAGCCCCCGCACAACGGTTCGGTTCTGCTCGCGGTGCTGGTAAGAGAAACGCCGCGCCTGCCCGCGCGAGCTGTGCTGTTCCTCGAAGAGATCGTGCATCTCGCGGGCGTCGCTCTGACTGTCAAGCCCGCGCTCGCGAACTCCGCTCCGGAGACCGCGGCCCGGGTCGAAGCTCGGGACGCCACCCCGCGTGAGTCATCGGGTGCCGAGACCGCGCTGCGCCAGACCGACGACCTCAAGGTCATCGTCGAGACGGTGGAGCGAGAGGTGATCGATCGCGCCATGCGGCGCGTCGAAGGCAATCAGAGCCGTGGCGCGCACGTCTTGAACATCTCGCGCGGGTCTCTGATCGCGAAATTGAGGGAGTATCAGATCCCGGACTATCGGTACCTGCGGCGCGAGAGAACGAGACGGTACTAACTTAGGAGTTTGTCCGAGTAATCTCAGCGGGGGACCTTGCGGTCCCCCGAACCCCCTAGGTCCCGGTCCCTCGTCGGTCCCGAGTCCCAGGTCTCGAGTCGCCGACTGCGAGATTGTCCGAACATCTGTCGACCAAAGATTACTCGGACACAGTCCTGATTTAAATTAGGTCTTCTTTCTTTTCCTTCCGCCGCGGCGGGGCTTCTCGTCCGACTCGCTTTCTTCGTGGCGGCCGAACAGCCACCAGAGCGCGAATGGCGCGGCGAAACGCCCGGCGATCAGGTAGAAGTGCCAGCCCGCTGCCCAGAAGTTGCGCGCGACCGGGCCGTAGTTCGCCGCGCTCCAGGCTCCGAGGCTCGTCGCGTAGACCGAGTGGACCTGGAAGACGACCGCGATCACGTGAACGAGCCAGAGCGCCGCTCCGGCGGCCACGAACCGGGCGACGTGGGCGCCCGAAAGCGGGCGCGGGTCGATCGCGAAGAGCGCGACGAGCAGCACGAAGTTGAAGTGAATATCGGGCGCGGGAAGGCCGGGTCGGGCGGAGCCGGGGGGAAAGTCGCGGCGGTCGAGCAGGATCTCTCCCTTGCCCGGTTGCAGACGCGTCACGTCGGGTGACTCGAAGAGATTGCTCGCCGCCTGCGCCGCGACCGCAACCGTCCGCTCGTAAGGGCGCGAGAAGCCGAACCAGAAGGCGAGGGCGAGAAGAAAACCGACGAGTCCGCGAAGCGCGGCGCGCCCGCTCAGCATTCGGTCGAAGGGCCTGTGCGCCGGCGGGGACCGTCCGGGCCGTCCTTCACCCGGACGCTGGGGGGTGGGAGACCGCAAGGTCCCCCGCCGACAAATGCCCGGACACTCTCAAAGGGGTTTGACGGACCGCAAGGTCCCCCGCACAGTAAGACCACTCGGACACACTCCCAGGGGGTTCGGGGGACCGCAAGGTCCCCCGCAAAAAAGAATACTCGGACACATTCCTAGCCCCTTCGCGAGCGCTCTCCCCCCGAGGGCGAAGGTTCGGCGGAGAGCCGTCTCTCGCGCGACGCCCACACCAGGAAGAGGAGAACGCCGAAGAGAACGACGACGGACTGCCAGATGACGGTGTGAGACGAGTTGAAGAGCGCCGGGCGGTGGAGACCGATCCAGAAGAGGGTGATCACGCGGAAGAGATTCAAGGCCTGGATCGCGAGAAATCCGGCGAGGAGGCCGAGCAGCCTTCGCGACCACCTTGCAGGGAAGGCGAGCACGGCCGAGCCGAAGAGAAGGGCCGTCTCGACGCCGTTGCAGCCGTTCTCGATGTTGACGCCGAAAGAGGAGGACCGGATCTCCGTCCCGACGACCTCGGCGGGCTCTCCGAGCGCGGTCAGCATCTTCCCGGAGACCGAGGCGATGCCGGCGGTGAACGGCACGATGACGGCGTCGTTGACCGGCCGGGAGGCGACGATCAGGTAGAAGACGATCAGGAGGGCGACGAACCGCAGCAGAAAGCCGACGGACCGACGGCGCGGAGAAGCCGGGGCTTTCGACATCCGCGAGATTATAGCGATCGGACCTCGTCCTGAAAGGCGACGATCTCCGCGGCGAGACGCTTCAACGCCGCCGGAAGCGTCAGCAGGAGCTCGCCATCGGCGCGGACGACTACCTGCTCGGTCTCGGCCCACGCGAGGAGCTCTCCCGTCGCGTCGCGAAGCTCATAATCGACGATGAGGCGCGCCGAGTTGGGGGGACGGAGTCTCGCCGTCGCCCGAATGGAGCTGTCCGGCCGGGCCGGCGCGCGGTAGCGGATCTCCATGCGAACGATCGGGACGCGGTAGCCGAGCGCGAGGGCTTTCGCGGGCGTGAATCCGAAACGCGCGGTCAGGCGGTCGCGCACCTCTTCCAGGTAGAGCGCATAGTGTCCGTGCCAGACGACGCCGTACGGGTCGCATTCGGCGAAGCGCACGGGGATGTCGATCGTGAAGCCGCGAAGAGGGGGGCGCTCGCGTGCGGACGTCATGGCCTCGACTCCACGGGATCCGGGGATCGAGCCGCCCCGCGCGAACCTTCCGGCTCCGCCAGGCAGGCGTGGCCGAGGGGGCTCGGGGGACCGCAAGGTCCCCCGCTGAGATTACTCGGACACACACTTCGCTCCGCGAGCTGCCGGATCGATGCGAGCCTTCGCTGCAGTCTCACCGGAAACCGGAAAGCGGCAAGCGAGGATCGGAAAGCGCGCCTCGGGAAGCGCCCGCCAGGCCTGCGGCGAGGATCAAGGCCGAAAGACACGGCTGCGAAATACGGGGGAGCGTCCACGCGATGCGAATCGAGGGGTCCGTCGGATCGTGCAAGTAGTCGAAAAGGAAGAAAAGGAGAAGGCCCGCGCCGAGCGACAACGCGGGGAGCAATGCGGCCCGGCTCCGGCGCCCGGAGGCGGCGAGAAGGGCGAGCGGAACGACCCAGGAAAACCAGGCAGTCCCCGCGTCCAGGTGACGCGCCATCCCAACGAGAACCGAGCTCAGATGTCGGACGTGGACGTCCGCCAGCTCGCCGTGCGTGCGATAGCCGACCGGGAGACCGTGCGTCGCCTGGAACGCGAACCAGACCGCGAGGCAGACGATCGGCGCAGCCGCCAGCGGAAGAAGACGGACGAGCGGTCGCGGGCGTCTCTCGAGAATATCTCGTAGGGCGACGCCCGCCAGGATCAGCACGACGGCCACCGATCCTTCGACTTTGGTCAGTGCGGCGCCGGAAAGCGCCAGCGCGGGGAAGAACCTCGACGTGGCGGGATCCTCCCGTCGCTCCGCGAGCAGTGCCGCGAGGGCGGCGGTCTCGAAGAAGAGAAGCGGGGCTTCCGCGTTTCCGCCCGACGCCGAGTGAACGATCGAGATCGCGACCGCGACCGTCCAGAACGCGACGACTGCGGTCGCCGTGTTCGGGGGCAGCCGGCGGCGCAGGAAGACGGCGACGAGAGGAATCGCTGCGACGAGCCAGAGCACCGCGAGGGAAGGCGCGAACTGCCACGGCAGTTCTCCGGCCACAAGCGCGCTCCAGGAGAACACGATCGGAACGAGTGGCGGGTAATCGGGCACGAGGTGGTGGGAGAAGCCGCGCCTCAGAAGGTCAGCGTCGATTCCTCCGGCGGCGGCGAACCTCGCCCCTTTCACGCCCCAGAAGAGAAGGAAGTCGGTGGAGGTCGCGCGCGCCGTGAAGAGGGAGAGCCCGAGATGGACGACCGCGAGCCCCGCCAACGCGGTCGCGGCGGCGGCGACCCACCGGGACGCGCCGGCGCGAGCCTCGGCCGGAACGGGCCGGCGGGCCCACGCCATCGCGATTCCGAGCGACGCCACGAGCAGCGGACTCGCGAGAGACGCGGCGCTCCAGCCGATTCCGAGAATCGAGAAGAGCGTCGCCTCGACGGTCAGCGCCACCGCACCGGCCGCGAAGGCCGCCGCCGCCCGGGCGGGAAGGGGAGCGCCGCGCAGCGACGGATGGACCGCGACGGGCAGGCCGAACAGGGGGAGCGCCAGATGAGCGGCAAGAAAGAGCGCCGCCTGCATCATCGAGGTGGGGATCGGCGCTCAGAGACGGTCCCGTCGGTGAAGACCGCCCGCGTGAGGTGAAGTCCGGGCGGCAGAGAGCTCTTATATGCGAGGACGTAGCGCGCCCGGGAGCCGATCTTCGGTGTCGGAACTCCATAGTAAGAGGAGGGAAGCCCCTCTGCCTCCGGCAAAAGTCCGAGCGACATCATGAAGAGGTTCATCTCCACGTCCCGGGTCGGGGCGATCACGGTATACGTCGCACCCGGCGGAAGAACCGTTCGAGCCTTCTGAATGAAGATCCATTGCCGTGCCGCGGCGCCGTCGGTCTGATCGAGCGGACTGGTCGGCCGGGCAAGGAGGTCGCGAGGCGCGGCGCGGATCCAGAGGCGTACCGGAAAGACGAGCAGGAGAGACGCTAGCGCAAGCCAGAGAAGGGTCAGCGCCCCGTGCCTCAACGGACCTCCCGCCGCGCCGTGAGCGCCGTGGCGATCGGGAAGAGCACTAGTGTTCGGTATCAGAGGTCACGTCGATTCGCGCCTGCATCGCTGATAGCCGATCAGATCGCTTCGGGCGCAGGTTTCCGGACGGAAGACTAAAAGTTTGTCCAAGTAATCTCAGCGGGGGACCTTGCGGTCCCCCGAACCCCCTATGGCGACTCGAAGACCGCGGAGAAGAAGTTTCCACCAGCGCCGAACGAGTTCACGAGGACGCGCCGCGGCTCCGCCCCCGGAGGGAAGGAACCGTCGGGATCCGCGAGCGCGCGGCAGGCCGCGACGATCTGCGCCCCGCCCGCTGCGGCCATTTCGCCGATCGCCTCCTTGACCGAGACTCCGGGAGGAACCGCGCCGCCGAAGAGCTCCGACATCACCGCCTCCTCCGCGCGGTCCATCTCGACGACGCCGTTGCGCGAGGGAAACCAGAGACGGACGCCGCCCGGTTCTGCTTGCGCCGCGGCGAGCGCGCCGCGGATCGCGCGGGCGATCGCCGTCGGGTCCGGCGCGAAGCGGTAAGGCTCGGTCGGGACGCCCGCCGTCCCGATTCCCGCGAGCCGCGCGAGGGGTCGGGCGCCGCGTGCCCGGGCGGCTTCTTCCGTCTCGAGGAGCACGGCGAAGCCGCCCTCGCCCTGGACGATGCCCGAAGCTCGCTTCTCGCCGCGCAGCGCACCGACGCGGTCGAACCCCATCGCGTAGACGGCGTTCCACTCGTCGACGGCTCCCGCGAGCATTGCGCGCGCGCGACCGGATGTGACCGCGAGCGAAGAAAAGAGGAGCGCGTTCAGTCCCGAAGGATCCTTCTGCGTGATCGTGACGTTCGGGCCGTAGAGCTTCAGCTCGATGGAAACCTGCGAGGCGGGTGCGTTTGCCACCGTGTTTGGAAAGTGAAACGGGGGCGCCGCTTCCGGGGACTCGAGGATCAGGACCTTGAGGAACTCGGTGAGCGCCCCGGCGCCCGCGGATCCGGTTCCGAGCGCTATACCGACGGACTCGGGCGCTCGCGCGACGTCGAAACCCGCCTCGGCGATCGCCTCCGAGCACGCGAGGATCGCGAACTGGCTTCCCCGGTCGAACCGGCGTGCCTTCATGGCCGGGATCTCCGGCTGCGGCGTGAACGAGTCGTAGCGAGCGACGTGCGTCGCTTGCATACCGCGGCGCTCTTCCGGGGTGAATGGGCGGATCGACGTCTCACCGGCGCGGAGTCGCCGGTAGAAGTCCCGGGAGGTGCGGCCGAGAGCGCACACGGCTCCGGCGCCGGTGATGGCGAGATGGTTCAAGGTTACCGGCTCAACGTTCGACCTTGGAGGCCGCTCCCGGGACCCAGGGGGTTCGGGGGGACCGCGAGGTCCCCCGATAAGAGAATACTCGGACACACTCCTGAACTCGGGACTCTCGCCTCACGTATGGCGCCCGATCACCACCACCGAGCTGTTCCCGCCGAACGCGAACGAGTTGGATATCGCGATCGAGACCGGCCGCTCGCGCGCCTCGTTGGGAACGTAATCGAGGTCGCACGCGGGATCGGGGTTTTCATAGTGGATCGTCGGCGGAATCCGGCCCTCGCGCACGGTGAGCACGGTCGCAATGGCCTCGATCGCGCCGGAGGCGCAGAGGCAGTGGCCGATCATGGACTTGATCGAGGAGACGGGGATTTCCGGCGCCCGCTCCCCGAGAGCGGCTTTCAACGCAGCCGTCTCGGCCGAGTCGTTCTGCGGGGTCGCCGTACCGTGCGCGTTGACGTAGTCCACGTCGACAGGTGCAACTCCCGCCGAGTCGAGGGCGGCGCGGATCGTGCGAGCGCCGGCCGCACCGGAAGGATCGGGGGCGGTCATGTGGAACGCGTCGGAGGTCACGCCGTACCCGAGGAACTCGGCCAGGATCGGCGCACGGCGTCTTCGCGCGCGCTCTTCCTCTTCGAACACGAGGATACCGGCCGCCTCGCCGATCGACAGGCCGCGACGCTCCCGGTCGAAGGGGCGGCACGGATCCGGATCAACGGAGCGCAACGAGTTGAAACCGCCGTAGGTCAGCCGGGCGAGAACGTCCGAACCGCCGGTGACGACGGCGTCCGCGAGGTTCCCCACGATTGCATCGTAGGCATAACCCATGGCGTTCGCCGCGGAGGAGCAGGCGGTGGTGATCGTCGACTTGATGCCTTCGAAGCCGAACCGCTGCGCGATGCGGTCGGTGATCGCGTCCGGCAGGTGATTCAAGACGCGTGAGGGCCGCGCGCGTCGTCCATTCAGCCACTTCTCGTAAACCTCCTCCGAGTCGAGGAGGCCGGAGGTGCCTCCGCCGAGGATGATTCCCACCCGGGTCGGATCTTCGCGCGCGAGATCGAGTCCGGACTGCGCGAGCGCCTCCTGCGCGGCGGCAAGTCCCATGCGGTCCGCGCGAGACATGCGCCGCTTCTCCGCCGCCGAAAGAAACCCGTCGGGGATCTCGGTGACTTCCGCGGCCGTCCGCGTGCGGTACGCGGAGGTGTCGAACAGCGAAAGTGGCCGGATTCCGCACACTCCGGCGAGCAGATTCTCCCAGAATTCGGACACCGTCGTTCCGATCGACGTGACCGCCCCCAGACCCGTGACCACGACGCG
>DASWIB010000023.1:0-4654 GCA_036397915.1 Thermoanaerobaculia bacterium
ACGTGGACCTCCCGGTCGCGTGCGGAACTCGGAGCGGCGTCGAGCTCGCGGTGGGCGGCCGTCTCGAGCGCGACGTATTCACCGAGATCACTCTGACCGGCGACGCGCGCGAGGTGTTTCTCGGGGAACTGACGGACGAGGCCTGGAAGGAGTGAGTTCTCACTTCGGCTTCCGGCTCCTGGCCTCCGGCTACCGCTCATGAAGACGATCGCCTTCGGTTCTCCGGACGCTCCGCCGCCGCCTTCCAAGATCGTCGCCGTCGGCCGGAACTACTTCGAACACGCGGCCGAGCTGGGAAACGTGGTTCCCGAGGAGCCGCTCCTCTTTCTGAAGGCGCCCTCCTCCCTCGTTGCCGACGGCGGCGAGATCGTGCTGCCCCCCGAGTCCTCGCGCGTGGACTACGAGGGCGAGCTCGCGCTCGTCATCGGCCGGCGCATCAAGAGCTGGCCGGAAGCGCGGTGGCTCGACGCCCTCGCCGGCGTCTGCTGCGCGAACGACGTGACGGCGCGCGACCTGCAGAAGAAGGATGGACAGTTCACCCGTTCGAAGTCGTTCGACACGTTCTGTCCGATCGGGCCGGCGATCGTCGCCGGGCTCGACCCTTCCGACCTGGCGATCGAGACGCGCGTCAACGGCATGGTAAGGCAGTCCTCACGGACCTCGAGAATGGCATTCTCACCGGCGTTCCTCGTCGCCTACGTCTCCCGCATGATGACGCTCCTGCCCGGCGACCTGATCCTCACGGGGACGCCGGCCGGCGTGGGTCCGCTCGGGCCGGGCGATCGCGTCGAGGTCGAGATCGAGAACGTCGGCGTCCTCGCGAACCGCGTGGCCGCCGCGGGTGCGGGCCGAGGTTAGCTCCGCAGCCGCTTTTTCATCCCGGCATGCCGGTCGATGGAGTTGCCCTCAGGCGAGAGAGGCGAGCAGCGTCTCGGGCAAGCCCCCGAACGCGCCCGACGACATCAGGAGCAGCACGTCGCCGGCGTGCGATTCGCGACGCAGAATCGCGGGGATTTCGTCCAGGCTCTCCGGCGCGTACGCGGGCTTTCCGTTCGTCGTGAAACGGCGGAGGATCGCGCTGCGGTCGATCCGCTCGTCCGGCTTCAAGCGGTTCGCGTGGAAGACCGGTCCGATCACGAGCGCGTCCGCTTTCGAGAACGCGGCCGCGTAGGCGTTCTCGAACACCTTGCGGCCCGCCGTGTTCGAGCGCGGCTCGAAGAGCGCCCAGATCCGCCGTCCCGGCCACCGGGTCCGCGCGGCGGCGATGGTTCCTTCGACGGCCGTCGGGTGGTGCGCGAAGTCGTCCACGACGAGGATGCCGTTCTTTTCGCCCTTCACCTCGAGACGCCGTTTGACGCCGGCGAAGCGGGGGAGAGCTCGCGCGATCTCTTCCATCGCCATCCCGACGCCGCGCACGAGCGCGATCGCGCCGAGCGCGTTGCGCAGGTTGTGCGCTCCGAGGAGAGGCAGAAAGAGCCGGCCGACCGCGCGGTCCGATTCGAGAAGCGTGAACCGCGTTCCCTCCGACTCGGACTCGACCTCCGACGCCGAGAAGTCGGCGGCCGGGTCGGCGAGAGAAACCGGGACGATCCGCGCGCGGGCCGCCGGCAGGATCCCGCGCACGACCTCGTCGTCCAAGTTGGCGACGACGGTGCCCTCCGGTGGCACGATCGCGACGACCTGTCGGAACGCGTCGATCACGGACGCGAGGTCGGGGAAGAGATCCGCATGGTCGTACTCGATGTTGCCGACGAACAGGTGCTTCGGTTCGTAGTGCAGAAACTTCGGCCCCCGGTCGAAGAAGGCCGCGTTGTACTCGTCGCCCTCCAGAACGAACACGGGTCCCGACCCGCGGCGATATCCGCGCCCGAGATTCTTCATCTCGCCGCCGATCAGGAAGCCGGGGTCGCGTCCGGAGTCGAGCAGCATCCACGCGGTGAGCGCGGATGTCGTCGTCTTGCCGTGCGTCCCGGTCACGACCACGGACGTCTTGCCGGGGAGCAGATGCTGTCGAATGGCCTGTGGCATCGAGAGGACAGGGATTCCGCGGCGAACGGCCTCGGCCGCCTCGACGTTGTCGGAGAGCGCCGCGTTGCCGACGACCACGCAGTCGCAATCGGGGGGAACGTGGTCCGGCGCAAACCCCCTCGCGACCGGGATTTGAAGGGATTCGAGAAGAGTGGACATGGGCGGGTACAGGTCGATTGCACTTCCCGTTACGCGATGACCGTCTTCGACGAACAACGCCGCAAGGGGCGTCATCGCCGTTCCCCCGATCGGGACGAGATGGATGTTGCGGGAATCCGGCATGGACCCTTCGCAGACTGGGCGGGAATGGCCGACAGACCCGCCCGAAACATGAAATAACGACCGGCTGCCCGGAGTTTGACCGGTTCGGCACTACTCTAAAGCAGAAGCTCGAAACAGGAGGATCGGAAATGCGTCAGTTCGGAAGGTTGGCCTGTCTCGCCGTCGCGGGCCTTCTCGTGGTCGCGGGCCTCGAGGCGCAGAAGGCGCCGGCGAAGCCGGCCGGGGTGAAAGCGGCTGCCGCCGCGCCCAGGATCGAGGTCTTGCCCGAAACGAAGGATGCCGGCACGGTGGCGAAGGGACAGGTCGTGCAGGCCACTTTCGCTGTGAGGAACGGGGGAGGATCGGACCTGATCATCTCCGACGCCCGTCCGTCCTGCGGCTGCACGGTGGCATCGTTCGACAAGCTCATCAAGCCGGGCGCCGAGGGCAAGATCGTGTCGAACGTCGACACGAAGAGCTTCTCCGGGCCGATCTCGAAGTCAGTGCTCATCGTCTCGAACGACCCCGAACGGCCTCAGATGAATATCTTCATCAAGGCGCTGGTCAAGCCGTACGTCGACGTCCTGCCGCAGGCCTTCGTCCGGTTCTCCGTGATCAAGGGGGACAACTCCGGCCAGGACGTGATCCTGCTCTCCGAGGAGAAGGGTTTCCAGCCGACCATCGCCGAAACCTCGCAGGCCTACGTCAAGGCGGAGATTCACCCGGCGGGTGACAAGGACAAGATCGCCGGGCGAACTGGGAACCAATACAGGCTCCACATCAACGTGACTCCCGACGCGCCGGAGGGCCTTCTGAATGCCCCGATCCGGGTCGCGACCGGCGTCGCCCAGCAGCCGACGGTGGAAATCCCGGTCTCCGGCATCGTGAGGCCGCGCGTCTCGGTCACGCCGGTGACGGTGAACTTCGGGAACTTCACCGCCGGCAAGGACCCGATCACGCGCAACATCATCGTGACCAACAACAAGCCGGGGTTGCCGGTGAAAGTGACGCGCGCGGAGGTCTCCGTGCCCGGGTTCGTGACCGACGTCGTGCCGACACAGGAGGGCATCTCCTACACGGTCGTCGTGAAGGCGAGCGAAAAGGTGAAGAAGGGAGCGCTCGACGGAACCGTCAAGCTCTTCACCTCCGACAAGGAGCGCTCGGTGATCGAGATCCCTCTGCGGGGGGTAGTTCTCTAAGAGTTTGTCCGAGGCCTCCTCCCCGTCATTCCGAGCGAAATTCGAACGCCCCGCGAGAGCGGGGCGTTTCTGTTGGCGCCGTTTCATCAGCCGACTGCCTGATTGCGGACGGCGATCAACAGGGCCCGAACGAGAGAGGCCCGCTACGTCGCGGCTGCCGCCCAGCTTCGGCCGAGTTCGGCTAGTAGTAGGCGTGGAAGTGCGGTCGGTGGTGCGGTCCGCCTGCCTCAACGAACATCCGTATGACGATACCGAAGAAGCGGCTGATCTCGGGCACTTGGCTATGCTGGGCTGACGCGCGTAACCCTCCTCAGGATGTCGTCTTTCCACTCGTAGCGCAGGCGCCTGCGTCCTCGGGCCGCGTTCTTCTGCAGCGCGTAGCCGTAGAGGAGAGGCAGCGCCACCGAGGCCTCGACGAACGCCATCTCGTGCGACGCCTTCTTCGACACCTTGCCCCACGACGTCGCCTCCGACAGGGTCGAGCCGCCGAGTCCCCCCCAATGCGGCGCGTCGGTCGTGATCTGGAGCGCATAGCGGTGCCCCCCGGTGTCGATGCCGAAGATGTACGACATCACGATCGAGTCGTTGATGTAGTTTTTGGGAACGCCCCCCGAGACGTACAGCGCCGCGGTGGCCGGGCTCTGCACGACGATTTGCGTGATCTCGTAGTTGTCTCGGATCGAGGAAATCGTCATCGGCTCGTGCCCGTTCTTCCTCATCCGGTGGTAGTGCTCGGTCAAACCGATGCCGATCGACGAATCGTTCAGCGCCGGGACGAAAAGCGGGACGCCGTTGCGCGCGCAGGCGCCGAGGATCGAGCTGGAGTCCTTTTTCGCCTTCTCCGCCAGCAAGGCGAGGAAGGCACGCGAGGAGAGAGTTTTTCCCGCATGCGAGTCGGCGAACTGGGAGACTGCGAGGTCGGTCTTCCAGTACTTTTCCTCATCGATGAACGTGTCGTAAAGCCGGTCGATGTAGAGGTCACGCAGCTCCTTGTCGTCTGTGTCCGCGCGGCCGTGGTAGTGGCGCCCGCCTCGCGCTTGGTAGAGATCCTGCGAAATGATCGCTCCGGTCGAGACGACGACGTCGACCATGTTCCGTTCGATCAGATCCGTGATGACCTGCCGCATGCCCGCGGCGATCAACGAGCCGGCGAGACCGAGGAAGAT
>DASWIB010000024.1:0-11150 GCA_036397915.1 Thermoanaerobaculia bacterium
CGCGCTCGAACCCCGCCTCCCGGATCATCCCCACGTAGTCGCTCTTCATCGACGCGCCGGCCACGCATCCCACGTACGCCTCGACCGACTCGCGCACGGACTCGGGCAGATCCGCGACGAGCACGATGTCACTGACGACCATCCGTCCACCGGGCCGGAGCACCCGCAGCGCTTCGCGGAAGACGCGCGGCTTGTCCGGCGAGAGGTTGACGACGCAGTTCGAGATCACGAGATCCACCGTGCCGTCGGCGACCGGCAGGTTCTCGATTTCGCCGAGCCGGAATTCAACGTTCCCGAACCCGTGCTTCGCCGCGTTCGCCCGGGCTCGCGACAGCATCGCGGGAGTCATGTCCACGCCGATGACGTGGCCCGAAGGTCCCGTCTCCCGCGCCGCCAGGAACGCGTCGATTCCGGCGCCCGACCCGAGGTCGAGGACCGTCTCGCCCTTCGCGACGCCCGCGTGGGCCAGCGGATTCCCGCAGCCGAGACCCAGATCAGCCCCGACCGGGATCGCGGCGCGCTGCTCGTCGGTGTAGCCGAGAGCGTCCACGCTCTCGGTCGCGCCCACGCTGCACCCGCACCCGCTGCCGGCTCCGACGCCGGTCTCGCAGCAGCCGATGCCGCCACCGTGCTCGGCGATCCGGCCGTAGCTCTCGCGGACCGCATCCCGCATGTCGTTCGTCGTCGTCATGATTCACTCCTTTCTTTCTTCGGCTCGAGACCCCGCACCAGCGCGACGAAGCGCTGGACGGTCTCGGGCCTTGCGCAGTAGCAGACCCGGGGACCGTCCACCTCGCCGGTGATCCAGCCCGACTCTCTCAGGACCTTCAAATGCTGCGACACGGTCGCCTGAGCGAGCGGCAACCGGTCCACGATGTCGCCGCAGATGCACTCTCCGCCGGCGAGGAGGAAACGGACGATCGCCGCCCGCGCGGGGTGCGCGAGCGCCTTCGCGAGCCGCGCCAGCTCGGCGTCCTCGGTCTGGGCCGATTGCGGGAGCCGGCCCCTCACCGGGAGCAGGGCCTGTCTCATGAGCGATCTTCGTCCACCACTCATCGTAGATCGTAAATGTACGATAAATTGCGGAGCATGTCAACCCCCCGCATGGGGTCAGGTCTCCACTTGCCACATTGGGGGTCAGGTCTCCACTTGCCACATGACCTAAGTTCTTGTCACACCTGAGGGAAAAAGGCATCCCGGGTACGCGCGACATCCTTGTCGAGAACTTCTGGCCCAATTCCTTGTCGCGTTTGACGTTTTGACGTCAAAGACGTCAGGACCACAAAGTCCGAGCGTCCGTGAGTACTCCCAAGCGAGCAACCGTGTACTTCGATCCGGAGATCCATCGCGCCCTGCGCTTGAAGGCAGCGACCTCGGACCGGTCGATCTCGGACATGGTCAACGACGCGGTGAGGCTCGCTCTCGCGGACGATGCCGAGGACCTGGCCGCCTTCGACCTGCGCAAGCGAGAGCCCGACCTGGACTTCGAGCAGTTCGTGAAGGCTCCCCGGCGGCGTGGCAAGTTATAGGGTATTCATCAAGTCTTCCGCGGCCAAGGAGATCGAGGCCGCCGGCCAGAAGAAAGATCGCCGCCGCATCGTCGAGAGCATCGAATCGCTGGCACACGATCCGCTGCGGCAAGGTTGCGAGAAGCTCTCAGTCGCGTGGGAGCCGGGCCTGGTCACAGACTCTCTCGTCGACCTTCAAGCAAAGGGGAAAGAGCGCGAACGGCTGAGTGCACTGAAAGCGGTGAGGACGTGCACAATCGGGTGAGGCGCGCGCGACGGCCCGCTCACGGGAGCCGAGTCGTAGCGGCAGTAGACTCTGTCCCAAACAGTCGGCCTGATCAGCACTTCAATGCCGATCAGCCGGATGCGGGAACAGGTCGTTCGAGCCTGATCCGTCGGAGGCCGCGAAGCCGATGGCGAATGCTTCTCTCCGGAGGCCCGAGGAGGTTCAGGGCACTCCGCGGTCCGCTCCACGTTCTCTATGGCGGACCCATCGAGAAGCTTCCGGCTTTCTCATGCGGAGCGTGAAGGAGTGGGCGGCCCACTACTTCAGCGTCGCGTTCTCCCACCGCCATCCTTTCCGAACCTACGCCGCCCCGGTTGACACCAGGCCCGGGGTCCTGGAGCTTCCCGATCGCTGTACGGTCGCCCTGGCTGGCGACTGGGGAACCGGCACGAAGACCGCCGAGGAAGTCGGCATACGAATCGGCTCGCACAATCCTGAGGTCACGATTCATCTCGGTGACGTGTACTACTCCGGCACGCCGTCGGAGTTCCGGGACTACTTCCTGAACTCCTGGCCCCGTGGCTCGCGCCGCACGCTGCTGCTCAACGCAAATCACGAGATGTACTCGGGTGGATACGGCTACTTCGGGCTTGCCCTGCCCGACGTCGACCAGGAGGCCAGCTACTTCTGCCTCGAAAACGAGAACTGGCGAATCCTGGGAGTGGACACGGGCTATTTCGCGCGACAGTTCCCGCTGCTGGAGTTTCTCCTCAAGGGCTTGACGCGGTTGCCGGACGAGAATGTCGCCTGGCTCGAGGACGTGGTGTTCCGGGATCGGAAGGATCGTCGGCCGGTCATCCTGCTTTCCCATCACGCCTGGTTCAGCGCGTTCGACACCGAATACGGCGGCGTCGGAAGGAGCTTGAGTCCCTTCCTGGACCGCGTGCTCCTCTGGTTCTGGGCACATGAGCACCGCTTCGCCGGCTATGGCCGCGCCCGGCTCGGCGACGACTTCCCCGTCCGCGCGCGCTGCATCGGCCACGGCGGAATGCCGATCGAGCTGCAGGACCGGCCCAGGCGTGAACGAAATCTCGTGTTCTACGACGCGCGACCGGTCGCCAAGGTCAAACGAGATCCGGTCGGCGCGTGCGGTTACGCGGTCCTCGAGTTTCGCGGGCCGGAGCTGCGGATCGACTACCGAGATCAGTTCGGGGCGAGTCTTCTCGTCGAGGAATGGCGGAGGCCGCCCGATGGGGCTCACGGGCAGGTCGTCAGCTACTCGACGGACCTGACCTGGCTCCAGGATCCGAGTGTGCTCGTCTCATGAATCCGGAAGTCGGAGTCCTCACGCCCGAAGAACGACGCCTGGCAACGCTGCTGAGGGTTCTCGCCTTCCTGTTTACGCTGGCGATCTTCACGTATCTCCTGCCCGCGCTCGTCGGCCCGTGGAAGCCCTTCTTCATCCAGCTTCCCTTCGTCACCAACTCCGTCGTGAAGATCGGCGTGCTCGCGGCGCTCGCGTTCATTGCGTCGGCCGACACGCGGCGATATCGCGCTCTGGTTCTCGTCGTAATCCTCGGCCACGTCATCTCCGAGGTCGCGACCATCGCGGTTCTTCTCTGGGGAGACACGGCCGGGACCGTCGGGCAGCTGCCGGCGCGGACCCTGCTTTGGGGCTCGATCGCCCTGAACGGCGTGATCCTCGCCCTCCTCATCTGGTTCTACCGTTCCGCGGAGAGCGCGCGGTTCACGCTGCGATACCTGTCGCCCGGTCAGTTCCGGACGCTCGCATCGATGGTCGAGGTCGTCATCACGGGACGGCCCGTCGCCGATCCGCCGTCCGTTGCGCACACAGTCGATCGCTACCTGGCCGACTTCCGGGCCCGCAGCCGGTGGGTCATGAAGGCCGTGCTCATCGGGCTCGAGTGGTACCCGCTCCTGACCTTCCATCCGCCTCTCTCGGTGCTTCGCCCGATCGACCGCCGCGCCTTTCTCCACAAGCGCTTCTACGAGGAGGTCACGCGCCGCCTCGTGCCGCCGTTCTGGCGAACGATCGTGCAGGGCATGATCCGGATGGGCAAGCAGCTCTGTTACCTCGGTTATTACAGCGACCGCCGCACTCACGCCGTGACGGGGTACGTTCCATTCTCCGAGCGCCCGGCGACCCCCGGAAAGCTGGCTCAAAGGCCTTCCCCTCCGCGGCTCCCCCTGGAGGTGGACACGGAGTCCGAGATCACAGCGGAGGTCGTCACGGGAGACGTCGTGATCGTCGGCTCCGGCGCCGGCGCCGCGATCCTCGCCCGGGGCCTCGTCGCGCAGGGACGCGACGTCCTCATGATCGAGCGCGGCGACCACTGTGATCCTTCGTCGTTCACCGAGGACGAGGTCGAGATGCTCGCCCGCTTGTATGACCAGGGCGCGCTCCAGCTGACCCGCGATTTTCGATTTCAGGTCCTTCAGGGCAGCTGCGTCGGAGGCACCACGGTCGTCAACAACGCCGTATGCTTCGACCTCCCGAAAGACGTTCTTGACCGCTGGAACGATCCCGCGCAAGGCGATGCGGGCATCGACGACCCGCGGCTCTGGAACTCGTTCGCGTCCATAAGGCGGCTCCTCAGCATCCAGCCCCAGAACCACTCGAACCTGAACCCCGGCGCGCAATACTTCGTCCAGGGCGTCCACGCACTCGGCCTCGATTTGCCCCCCAACGACTCTGGTGTCGTGGACGCGAACATCAAGGACTGTCTGGGCTGCGGCTACTGCAACATCGGCTGCGCCTACGGCCGCAAGCTTTCGATGCTCGACACCGTGCTTCCCTGGATTCAGCGGGATTACAACGTCGGAGGCCGAAAGGCGCTGCGCATCGTCGCCGGGTGCGAGGCGGAGAAGATCCACGCTCGAGGCGAAGAGGTCACGGGCGTGACGTGCCGCTTCCGCGAAGGTCGGCGGCTCGACGTGCGGGGTAACACCTTCGTCGTCAGCGCTGGCGCGGTGTCGTCGAGTCTCCTCCTGAAGAACTCGGGAATCGCGACCGACCGCGCCGGGAAACGCCTCGCCTTCAACATGGGATCTCCGATCACCGCGGTGTTTCCGGGGATCCTCCACTCGTACGACGGTCTTCAGATCTCGCACTATCTGCGGCTCTCGCCGGACCGGGGCTTCGTCGCCGAGACGTGGTTCAACCCTCCGGTCGCGCAGGCGTTGACCATGCCGGGCTGGTTCGAGGACCACGAGCGGAACATGCGGCGATACAACCGAATGACCTGCGCCGGGATCCTCGTCGGCACGGAGGGCAACGCCGAGGCGCGTCGCGGCGGCCTGACGGGCCGTGAGGTGGCGTACGAGCCGACGCGCGCGGACCTCGAAAAATTGCTCGACGGGCTGGTGCTCGTCGGCCGGGCGTTTCTCGCCGCCGGCGCGGAGTGCGTCATCCCGACCACCTTCGACTACTACGAGTTCCGCACACCGGAGGACCTCCGGCGCCTCCCCGGGCTCGTGAAGGACGCGAGCGACATCACGCTCGGCACCGGCCACCCACAGGGCGGAAACCCGATGAGCGCCGACCCGAAGAAGGGTGTCGTCGACTCGGAGTTCCGCGTCCACGGATTCCGGAACCTCTACGTCGTCGACGCGAGCGTCTTCCCGACGTCGATCGGCGTGAACCCCCAGCTCACCGTAATGGCGCTCGCCGACTACGCCGTGCCGTTGGTGAAGTGAGGGCCGATAAGTGGGTCGGGTCCGGAAACGACCCTGGCGGCTACGGGCTCGTGCTCCTCGTGTACGCTGCGTTTCGGTTCCTGCCGCGGTTCATTCCGGGATTGGTCGACCGCGCACACTGGCGCCGACCCGGGTGCGAGACTCACGACACCCTTCGTCCGCTCCTCACTTCAACAATCGGAGAATCGGAGACTCCTGGGCCAAGAATCTTCAATGCTGCCGAAAGAGCGGCGAAATTGCGATGATAGAGTCCCGCCAGCGCACCCGATTCCAATGCCCAGGCCCACCGCGTCGCGACCCGGCGTCCAGGCCGTCAGCGAATGGCTGGCGTCACCCTATCTGGCGCGCGTTGCTGCCCGAGTCGCTTACCAGTACAACCTTCCATCACAAGAAGTCCCCGAACTGCTTCAAGAGCTCCGGATCGCGCTGTGGAAGGCCGGCTTGGCGACCGCGGTCAATGCGACGTGGATTCTTCACACGGCCCAACACAAGGGCAGCGATCTCCTACGAATGATGAGGGAGCGCGGGAGGGAGGTCTCCTTCTCCGGGGACTCCTCCATTCCCGCCAACCACCATGATCCCGAGCTGCTGCGGCTGCTCCGAGCTCGGGCCGCGATGCTCCCACCCCGGCTCAAAGAGTTCTATTTTCTCCGTTACCGAGCGGGCTTGAGCGAGCGCCAGATCGCCGATCGCCTCGGTCTCTGCAGGGGATCGATCCGATGCCTGGAGCGCCGGTGCGTCCGATCGGTGAAAGGGAGGCTGGGGCCAGGCTTTTCCCACCACTCGGTTGCCGGCGTCCGGTAGGCGTCGGTAGCGGCCGTGGCCGTATTCGTCCGGGTCCCGGTCATCGTCAAAGACCCCGTCATGACGCAGGGGAAGGGCATCGCGCCGACCGAGATCGTTGAAATCACCACCGAGGACATCTTCCTCGACGGGCCCATCACGCCGCGCGTCGCGGTCGTCGACTTCGACGAAAAGACGGGCCGGCTCCATCCCGGAGTCCCCTTCTCGCCGCCGGCCGACGAAGACGAGAAGGGCGCCTACCGGCCGGTCTCGGACACAACACCGACCGGCGAAGCGCTGTCCCGCGAGATGTCCTCGGTGAGCGTTTTCGGAACCGTCTTCAAGACGATCGAGATGTTCGAGGAGCTCGACGCGCTCGGCCGGCCCGTGGTGTGGGCGTTCGCTGCGCCGCAGCTCCTCGTGGTGCCTCGCGCCGGTGAGTGGGCGAACGCCTTCTACGAGCGGGAGTCGCAGAGCCTCCAGTTCTTCTACTTTCGATCCGGCGACGGCCAGACCGTCCACACGAGCCACTCACAGGACATCGTCGCTCACGAAACGGCTCACGCGATCCTCGACGGCATGGCGCCCGACCTCTACAACTCGATCTCCCCTCAGGCGCTCGCGATCCACGAGGCGGTCGCCGACCTGACGGCGCTGCTCTCCGCGTTCCGCTCGAAGGCGCTGAGCCTCCAGGTTCTCCGCGATACGGGCGGCTCGATCCGACAATCCAACGCGTTCACCGGCATCGCCGGGCAATTCGCCGAAGCGCTGCGGGAGAACCGGCCCTACCTGCGGGAGCTCTTCAACGAGAAGTCGCTCCATCCCCGCGCGAAGGCCGAAGACCGCGTCGACCGCGGCGAGCCGCACGCGCTTTCCGAGGTCCTCTCCGGCGCTCTCTACAGCGTGATGGTCAAGCTCCACGAATCGCTCAAGCGGGAGTACGCCGCGTCCGCCCAACCCCGCCCGTCTCTCGTCGAAAAGGCGGAGTCGGACTATGAGCAGCGGAAACAGCGAATCGGGGGTGATGCCGAGACGGGTCCCGGCGCCGAAGGCGGGCCGTCGGAGGTTTCCGCGGACGAGCGCGTGGCCATGAAGGCGCTGTACGTCGGAGCAAACCGATTGAAGCGCACTCTCTACCGCGGGCTCGACTATCTCCCGCCGGGAGACGTGTCGTTTGCCGACCTCGGCCGCGCCATCCTGGCTTCGGACGAGGCATCGCATCCCGACAGCGGCGAGCAGCGCGAGTGGATCCGGGACGAGTTCGTGAAACGGGGGATCGTCGCGAGCACACGCGAGCTCGACGTGCGGACGAACTTCGAGAACCCCGCGGTCGGCCGACTGGACCCCGAGGCGCTCGTCGACAGCGACTGGCTCGCGTACCAGTTCGCCAACGAGAACCGCGCCTTCCTCCTGATTCCGAAGAACATCTCGTTCGTCGTCCGCAAGCGACTCAAAGTCGAAAAGCTGTACTGGCATCGCGGCGCTCCGGAAAAGGTGGCCGAGTGCCTCTTCAAGGTTTCGTGGACCGACGTGGAGCCGAACCGCGTCGGCCATGGCCTGCCGAAGCGGCGGCGGATCACGGCCGGCACGACCCTCGCAATCGACTGGAACACGCGCCGGGTTCGCGCGCTGCTCACCTCGGCGAGGCAAAGGCCGGCCCAGCGAAAAGATCGGGATCGCCTCCTGTCGGCACTGATCGATGGGGAGATCCTCCGGGTCGGCGACGAAGCCCACGGCCCGGACGCGAAACAACTCCACGGCGCGGTCAAGGCCGACGTCATCCAGGGAGTGCTGAGGGTCCAGAGCGCGGCGCGCATGCTCCACATCAACGCGGAGGGACGGCCTTGACCGACACGCTCACCGTCCGCTTCTACAACGTCCGTTTCGGCGACGCGATCCTGATCACCGTCCCGGACCGGAATCCGAAGACAAAGAAGGTCACGAAGCGGCGCATCCTGATCGACTTCGGCAACGCGCCCACCGTCGCGAGCCCCGAAGGCGGCGACGATTCCGTGTTCAAGCCGGTCGTGGACGATCTGATCCAGGAGCTCGGCGGAAAGCCGATCGACCTCTACGTGATGACGCACGAGCACCTCGATCACGTGCAGGGTCTTCCGCACGCGGACAAGAAGACCCACCCGAACGGCGAGCTCGCGACGAAGCTGCCGATCGACTACGCGTGGCTCACCGGGTCGGCGCGCGAGGACTACTACGAGGACCATCCCGATGCGAAGAAGAAGAAACTCGCGTTCATCGAGATGTACGAGAAGATCGAGCGGCACCTGAAGCTGGCCGGCGAAGACCAGCTCGCCCCTTTCCGCCGGTTTCTCGCGATCAACAATCCCGCGAGCACGAAGCAGTGCGTCGAGTTCCTCCGGACGGTGGCCCGCAAGAAGACGAGTTACGTCCACCGCAGCGTCGGGAAGCCCGCGGACGGGACGCCGCTCTTCAAGGTCAAGGGCACCCACCCGTTCAAGGAGGCGCGCTTGGAGATCTGGGCGCCGGAAGAGGACACGAGCGACTATTACGGGAAGTTCCAGCCGCTGTCGCTGGGCGAGGTCGCCGCCGGCGCGGGAGTCCTTGCGGAGGCTGCGGTGCCTCCGCTGCCGCCTCCCGGAGTCGACGCGGGCGCTTTCTACAACCTCGTCGACACACGGCTCTCCGGCATCGGCGACAACATGCTCGCGATCGACCAGGCGGAGAACAATACGAGCGTCGTCTTCCTCCTCGAGTGGCGGAAATGGAGGCTCCTCTTCGCCGGCGACGCGGAGATCCGCAGCTGGCAGACCATGAACCGCGAGGGCGTGCTCAAGCCCGTGCACTTCCTGAAGGTGTCGCACCACGGAAGCCATAACGGCACGCCGGAAGACGACCTGTTCGAGGCGATTCTGCCGAAGAAGGCTCCTGACAAGCGCAAGCGAACCGCGTGCATCTCGACGTGGATGGACACGTATCCCGGCATTCCCCACGCCGCGACCAACAAGCGCCTGAAGTCGCGCTGCGACTTCCACACCACCCTGGACGATCCGGACGAGCCGTTCTACGAAGTCGACTTCAAGGGTTGATGTGGGGTCAGGTCTCCACTTGCCACATTGGGGGTCAGGTCTCCACTTGCCACATTCGACCCAAGCTCGGCGCTGGCGCACTTCGAGGAGGGCACGGGCTCGACGGCGGCGTCCCCCGCGCCGACGCTGCTCAGGAGAAGAACGGCAAGTAATCGGCTGAGCATTCGACGTCCGAGTTCACGTGTCATTCCGAGGGCCGCTGGCCCGAGGAATCTCTTACTGGAAGCAAGAGATCCTTCGCTTCGCTCAGGGTGATCACGCCGTCTTTCTCGCCCTCCACCACCTCCGCGCCTCCTCGGTGGCCCAGGGTTCGACATCATCACAGGCGGCGAGGCGATCCATCAACGCCTGCGCGCTCTCCGGACGGCGGCTCGGCTCCTTCTCGAGGCACTCGAGAACGACGCTCTCGAGCTTCGCCGGAAGAGGTCGGCCGAGTCGCGCCGACGGTGACTCCGGAGAGCCCAGGAGGTGTTTCTGGATGACCTCGATCGGACGTCCCTCGAAGACGGGAGTCCCGGTCAGGAGGTAGTAAGCCACGGCGCCGAGAGCGTAGAGGTCGCTGCGCGGATCGGAAGACATTCCACTCTGGATCGTCTCGGGCGCGAGGTACTGCGGGGTCCCGGCGACAACGTCTTCGCGCGTGAGCCGAGCGTCGTCCGCCCCCGTGACGTCCTTGACGAGCCCGAAGTCGACGACCTTGGCGAAGTCCGAGATTCCGCCCAACTCCGACAGCAGGATGTTCGCTGGCTTGATGTCGCGGTGGACCAGGCCCGCGCCGTGCGCTTCGGCCAGGGCCTCACACACCTGCCGGAGGATGTGCACGACCCGGCCCGGCGGGAGCGGCCCCTCCTTCCGCACGAGGCGCTCCAGGTCGAACCCGTCGAGATATTCCATGACGTAGTAGAACGCGCCCTCGGGTGTGCGTCCGAAGTCGTAGACCGAGACGGTGTGCGGATTCGTGAGCCGCGCCGTCGCCTGTGCCTCGCGCTCGAACCGCCGGAGGCTCTGTTCCCCCGCGGTGTGCGGAGCAAGGAGCTTGATGGCGGTCGGACGCCGCAGCATCTCGTGCTCGGCGCGGTAGACGGCGCCCATTCCGCCTTCTCCGATCTTCTCGAGCAGCGTGTACTGTCCGAGCCGGCGCGCGCGGACGACCGAGCGGCGCAGATGGAAAGTCACGTTCGAAATGAGCGTCGCGAGCACCACGGTGAACGCCGCCCAGAGCGTCGCCTGAATCACGACCGCCGCGGGGACGAGACCGCGCGGCGGGGTTCTCAGAAAGGTGAAGAACGTCACGACCGGGATCGCGACGACGGAGGCCGCGGAGATCCACGCCGTGCGACGGGGATCGCTCGGAACGAGAGCGGCCCGACCGAGGAGCACGGCGTTGGCGATCAGAAGAACGAGCTGGTCAGGCCTCCAGGCGACCGCCATCGTCGGGATCATCATCGCGTAGGCCAGAGCGGCTCCGATCGTTCCGGCGGCGTCAAGGCGACGGAGCCCTCGATCGGAAAGGACACGGCTGCCGGCCACGACCCATATGACCAGAAGGATCGCCGTCGCCGCCAGGTGGAGGTAAGGGAAGTTTTCGAGATTCCAGAGCGCGTTGAGGACGAGCCGCATGACGAGAAACCCGGTGGAAGCCAGGCACGCAATGCGAGCGAAGAGCGCGAGGCGCTCCGCAAGGAAGTCGCGTTCCGCGGAGGGCCCCGTCGGCGCGAACGCTGCGGTCGGCTCCGAGCCGCGGACTCGGGCGGCCTCGACATGCGCGAGCGCAGCCTGAGACCCATCGGTCTGTCCGCCTCCGGAGAGCGGAATCCCGTCAGAATCGGACATCGGTCGTTTGCCCCCGAG
>DASWIB010000025.1:0-12298 GCA_036397915.1 Thermoanaerobaculia bacterium
GGAGAATCTCGGGCGATGAATTCCGCGATGTCGTCGAGATCGTCGAGGGCGGTCTCCGCCCACTTCAGGGCATGAGCCACTTCGCGAATCGAGCCTCGGCCTGCTCGTCGGTAACGATCCGACCAGACTCGACTTGGGCGACCGCTCTCTCAACTTTCTGCCGGACGTAGATGTGGTACTGGATGTCCTCTAACGAGGCGTCGTCCGGAACCTCTTCGAGAATGCGCCTGACTTCTTCTTTTGCGGGACTCATGAACCTCCCCGCAAATTCTACGCCGATCGTCCAACTCTCTTCGACCCGGGACATCGGCCGACGTCTTTACCGCGGCACCTGCCGCGCGCGTTCCCGGTCCTCTCCGTGCGGAGGCAAGGGCGGCGTCCTCTCGGCGAGGAAGCGTCCCGTCAGGCTCTCGGGCGAACGCCGGATCTCCTCGGGAGGTCCCTCGGCGACGATCCGGCCGCCCTCGTCCCCCCCGCCGGGACCGAGGTCGATGATCCAGTCCGACGCCGACAGGAACTCGAGGTGGTGCTCCACCGCCACGACCGAGTGGCCGCGCGAGATCAGTCGCTGGAACGTTCCGAGGAGACGGTCGACGTCGGAGGCGTGCAGGCCCGTCGTCGGCTCGTCGAAGAGGAAGAGCACTCCCCGGGTCGTCGCCGGGCGGATCTCGAGAAAGGACGCGAGCTTCAACCGCTGGGCCTCTCCTCCGGAGAGCGTCGCGGTCGGCTGACCGAGCGGGAGATAGCCCAGCCCCGCTTCGGCCAGCGGCGTCAGCCGGCGAACGATCGCCGCCTCGTCGGAAAAGAACGCCATCGCTTCGTCGACCGTCATCGCGAGCACGTCGCCGATGTTCTTGCCGCGATGGCGCACGGCGAGGACCCGCCCCTGGAAGCGGCGCCCGTCGCACACGTCGCAGCGAACCGTCACGTCCGCGAGGAATTGCATGTCGATCGTCTGCCAGCCGGTCCCCTTGCACACCTCGCAGCGCCCGCCCGGCGAGTTGAAGGAGAAGTCGCGGGCCGTGATGCGCCGGGTGACCGCGCGGGCGGTACGGGCGAAGACCTGCCGAATCTCGTCCCACGCCTTCGTGTAGGTCACGGGATTCGACCGCGCCGACCGGCCGAGCGGGCTTTGATCGACCAGCTGGATGTCCGACACGAAATCCAGGCCCTCGATCCGATCGTGCCGGCCGACGTCGAGCTGCACCGTGCCCTTGAAGCGCCGTGCGTATGCGTTGTGGAGGATGTCGCGGACGAGAGTGGATTTCCCGGAGCCCGACACCCCGGAAACCGAGACCAGTCTTCCGAGCGGGAATCGGACGGTCAGGTTCTTCAGGTTGTGCTCCCGCGCACCGACGACGGTGACGGCGCCTTCCGCGCGGCGGAAGGCGACGACCCGTCCTCCTCGTCCACCCCGAGGTATCCCGACCGGACTGGCCGGAACTCCCGGCCCGCCCGTTCCCGGCAGACCGCGGCGGCGCAGGAGCGCGCCGGTCGCGGACGATTTCACCCGCGCGAGCGCGCGGGGCGTTCCCTCGAAGAGCAGCTCACCTCCGCGGCTCCCCGCTCCCGGTCCGAGGTCGATGACGCGGTCCGCCGCTTCGATCGCCTCCGGATCGTGCTCGACGACCACGACCGTATTGCCCCGGTCCGCGAGGCGGCGCAGAATCGCGAGGAGGCGCCGGGTGTCGACCGCGTGGAGCCCGATGGTCGGCTCATCGAGAACGTAGAGCGTTCCGGTCAGGGAGCCGCCCAGCGCGGATGCGAGACCGATCCGCTGAGCCTCTCCCCCCGACAGGGTGCGCGCGGCGCGTGACAGGGTCAGGTACTCGAGCCCGACGTCGTTCATGTAACGCACGCGCGAGCGGATCTCCGCGACGACGGACCCGAGCCGCTCCTCCTCCTCCGGAGAGAGCCGCAGGTCGTCGAACCACGTCTTCAAGTCCTTCAACGAGAGGTCGGCGAGCTCCGCGACGGTCCGCCCGCGGTACCGCACCCAGAGCGAAGCGGGACCGAGACGCGCGCCCTTGCAGTCCGGGCAGAGCCGGTAGGCCCGATACCGCGCGAGGAGCACCCGAACGTGGATCTTGTAGCGCTTCGTTTCGAGCCACTCGAAGAAACCGTTGATCCCGTAGAACTCGCCCCGGCCTTTGATCAGAACCTCGCGCTCGTGCGCGGAGAGCCTCTCGACCGGGATGTCGGTGCGGACGGAGTAGCGGCGACACGCGCGAAAGAGATCGTCGTAGGCGGACTCGTACGCCGGGGTGTTCCACGCCGCGACCGGGCGCTCGTCCAGGCGCAGCCCGGGATCCGGGATCACTTTCTCGAGATCGATTCCGATGATACGGCCGAAGCCCTGACAGGCGGGACACGCGCCGAGCGGCGAGTTGAACGCGAAGAGAGGCGGTGTCGGGTCGCGGAAATCGCAGCCGCAGCTCGGACAGTGGAGACCCCGACGGAAGGTCCGGGCGCCACGATCGGTCCGGGCGATCAGGCATCCGGCCATCGCGAACGCCGCCTCGGCGGCCGCGGCGATCTCCGGCCGCGACTCGTCGCGCACGACGAAGCGTCCGACGACCACCGGGAGCCGGCCCTCCGGGTCGAGCAGCGGTGGGATCCCCGCAGGATCGTCCGGAATCTCGACGGCCTCCCCGGAGGAGGCGAGCGCTCGAAAGAACCCGGCGCGTTTGAGCTCCGCGAGCCGGAGACTCTCCTCGCGCTCTCGCTTCCGCCGGCCCCGGACCTTTTCCCCGCGGCCGTTCGCCCGCCATTCCACCGGCGCGGCGAGCACGACCCGCGATCCCTGTTCCGAGCTCGCGAGCTCCTCGACCGCGCGGTCCACGCCTCCGGGGACCGCCGCGACAGCGCAGTCCGGGCAGAACGTCGTCCCTCCGTGCGCGAAGAGAAGCCGCAGCGAGTCGTAGATCTCCGTCTGCGTTCCGACCGTCGAGCGGGCATTGCGGACCCCGTTCTTCTGCTCGAGCGCGATCGCGGGCGGGACAGGCTCGATCGACTCGACGTCCGGGCGGTCGAGCCGCTCCAGGAACTGCCGGGCGTAGGTGGACAGCGACTCCGCGTACCGCCGCTGCCCCTCGGCATAGAGCGTGTCGAAGGCGAGCGAGGACTTGCCGGAGCCGGAGACTCCGGTGACGACGGTCAGGCGCGCAAGCGGGATCGTGACCGAGACGTTCTTCAGGTTGTGCGTCCGCGCGCCGAGGATGCGGATCGCGGGAGCGGGGCGAGAAGCGCGGTTCATCGAACCGTCCAATCTATCAGCCCGCGGCGTCGGAGAAAAAGGCCGCGGGCGCGAGAGAGCCTACGCTCCCGGCTGCCGGGGTTTCTCTTCGCTCTCCTCCTGCGGGAATTCCTCGGGTTGCGGCGTCGGATACGGCTCGGGCTCCTGCCAATACCAGCCCTGATGCTCGGGACAGAGCTCGGTCGGAGCCGTCCCCGAGATGAACACTTCGGTCATCCGGCGCGGGCAACCCGGCGCGAAAAGGTAGCCGGTGTCGGGATCGATCTCGGCCGTCACGACGTCGGAGGGAACGGGGAACTTCTCCGCGAAGAGCTGCGGCGGGAGTGACCGCGAGAAGTCGGCGAAGATCGGGACGGCGGCTTGCGAGCCGGAGAGATTCAGCCCGCGATTGTCGTCGTATCCCACCCAGATCGTCGCGAGGAACTTCGGGGAGAACCCGACGAACCAGGCATCGCGGCCGTCATTGGTCGTTCCGGTCTTGCCCGCCAGCACTCCTCGCAGCCCTCCGGCGCGCGCGCCGCCGGCCGTTCCGCGGTCCACCGCGCCGCGCAGGATCGAATCGACGAGGAAGACGGCGTCCGCCGGCAACACCTGCTTCAGAGGGGTCTCCTTGCGCTCGAGGATCCTTCCGTCCGAGGTCAGGACCCCGACGATCGCGTTCGGCTCGATGCGGACTCCGCCGTTCGCGAGCACGGCGTACGCGGCGGCGATCTCCATCGGGGAGATCTCGAACGCGCCGAGCGCGACCGAGGGGTACGGCTGCATGCGCGAAGTGATCCCGGCCGCGCGCGAGGCGGCGAGCACCGTGGTCAGGTCGGCGGCGAGCGCCGCGCGCACGGTCGGAATGTTGATCGAGAGCTCGAGTGCGCGCCGGACGGACATCGGTCCGCGGTATCCGCCGTCGTAGTTGCGCGGCGTCCACCGCTCGTTGGCGCGGTGGCTACCCCACTCGACCGTGATCGGGGAGTCGTAGAGGATCGTCGCGGGAGTCACGGGCGGAGAGAGGTCGCGCCGCGCGAACGCCGCGAGCATCACGAACGGCTTGAAGAGAGATCCGGGCTGCCGGTGCGCCTGGGTGACCCGGTTGAACTGAGAGAGACGGTAGTCCCGCCCTCCGACGAGCACCTCGACCGCCCCGGTCTGCGGCTCGAGCTGGATGAGGGCACCCTGCAGGGGCGTCTGGCGGGCCGCGGCGGCGAGCCTCCGGTAGCGCTTCTCGAGCGCGGCGAGCCCTTCGGTGACCGCGCGCTGCCCTGCCTGCTGGAGATCGACGTCGAGCGTGGTGTAGATCTGCAGCCCCTCGGTCCGCATCTTGGCGCCGTAGGCCTCCTTAAGCTCGCCCTTCACGAAGTCGACGAAGTGCGGAGCGATGATCTTCTGGACGCGGCGGCTCCGGGGGACGACCGAGGACGCCGCAGCCGCTTCCATCTCCGCCCGGCTGATCTTTCCTCGCTCGAACATCAGGTGGAGGACGAGGTTGCGCCGGTCGCGGGTCCGTTCCGGGCTGCGAAACGGTGAGTGGGCGTTCGGCGCCCTGATCATTCCGGCGATCGTCGCCGACTCGGCGAGGTCGAGGTCGGCGACCTGCTTTCCGAAATAGAAGCGGGACGCCTCTCCGACGCCCTTGATGGCGATCGAGCCGCGCTGGCCGAGGTAGATCTCGTTCAGGTACGCCTCGAGGATCTCGTCCTTCGAGTACCGCGCGTCGAGCAGGATCGCGATGACCGCCTCGGTGGCCTTGCGTCGCACGGTCCGCTCGGGTGTGAGGTACAGGTTCTTCACGAGCTGCTGCGTCAGAGTCGAGCCGCCCTGCACCGTCCCGCCGCGCAGCGTCGCGAGAATGGCGCCGAACGTTCTCTTGATCGACACTCCCGAGTGCCGGTAGAAGTCGCGGTCCTCGGTAATGAGGATCGCGTCGGTCAGCGACTGCGGAACCTCCTCCAGGCGGACGAGCGTCCGGTCTTCGTACTCTTCTCCGAAGACCGACCCGAGCCGCTCGGGCTCCACCACGAGGGCGGGCAGCAGATCGCCCCGCTCGTCCGAGATCGAGCGGACGACGGCGCCGTCGAAGTCGACGCGAGCGCGGAAACCTCGGAACTGCCGCCCCGGATAGAGGAAGTCGCGCGTGAAGACCTCGACGGAGTTTTCCGCGCGCCGGTAGTGACCCGGCGTCTCCGGAGGGCCGGGCGAGGCCTCGTAGAAGAGGCGCTCGAGCTTCGCCGTCAGGCGGTCGGCGGAGAGAGGGCTGCCGGGCTCGAGTACGGCCAGGTCGGAGTAGATCCGCGACGGGATGTTCCATCCGTGGCTGTCGAAGCGCGCCGACACGGCCGCGCCGATGAATCCGACGCCGGCGATCGCGAGCAGCACGAAGGCGATCGCGCCCAGAAGAACCTCGCTCCGGTGTCGCATCACCCAGATCGGGAGCGAAACGTGACGCGGTCGCGCGGTGCTCACGATTCAGCGCGCCTCCACTGTCATTCCGAGCGCGAATCGCGCCTCCACTGTCATTCCGAGCGCGAATCGCGAGGAATCTCGTCCTCACGTCGAAGATCCTTCGCCGCCTTCGGCAGCTCAGGATGGCAGGAAGAAAGAGCGTCCATGAACAATCTGGCCTCGAAAGCATACCGTCATAACATCGGTCGCCGTGGCGAAGAGGAAACGCAGAGCGCGCTCGGTTTCGTCCGCGAGCCGGCGTGCCGCGGCGCCGTCTCCCCCGCCGGTTTCGCGGTTGACTCTCGGAGAAGCGGTCGCCGTCGCCGCGCTGATCGTGGTGCTCGCCGGGACCGCTCTCGCCGTTGATCCGGGAGCGCAGGCGTCGTTCGATGCGCCGAAACGGCTCGTCACGGTCTCCGGCGTCGTGCTCGCGGCCATCGGGGCGTTCGGACTCGGCCGCCGCTCCCGCCGCTTTCGGGAGGTCTGGCATGCGGTGCCTTTCGCGGTGCGGCTCGCGCTCGGGGCGGCGGCGGCCGCGCTCTTATGGTCGGTAATCTCCGCCGTTCTCTCCCCTCGCCGGGCGGCCTCTCTCGACTCGCTTCGAGCGCTTCTCCTCTATTCGACGCTCATTCCGCTCGGCGCTTCGCGAGCCGCGGCCAGGGGAAAGACGCCGCTCGTCGCGGCTTTCCTGGCAGCGACCGCGGCAAACGCCGTGATCTCCCTTCTCCAGAGCCGCGGCGTGCAACCTTTCCGGCTCGAGACGTTCGGCACGCGAAACGAGACCGGCGCTCTCGCCGGAAATGTCGGCTATCTGACGCTCGCGGTCGCCCTCGCGGCCGTCTTGTCGCTCGGCCTCGTGCTGACGACGCGCGGACGCCCCCGAACGTTCGCCCTTGCGGGCCTCGTCCTCTTCGTCGCCGCGCTACTCGTCAACCGCAACCGGACGGCGCTGTTGTCGCTCGGAGCCGGCGGAGTCGCGCTCGTGGTGGCGCTCTTCGGCCGCCGCTCTCTTGCCCCGATCGCGGGCGTGGCCGCCGTGCTGGTCGCCGCGGTGATCTTCGTGGGGCCGCTCCGAGATCGGGCCGGGGAGACGTTCGCCGATGTCCGCGCCGGGGACTGGGACCGCCTGACGACCTACCGCGCCGGCGCGTGGGCCGCGGCGATCGAGATGGCTCGCGAGAGGCCCCTCGCGGGCTGGGGCCCGGGGACCTACGCCGCGGAGTTCGTTCCGCACCGTCTGAGGGCGGAGATTCGCGCGCGCCGGAGGTTCGTGAACCCGCTCGTGACCAGCTCCTATTCGGAAGCGCACTGCGATTACCTCCAGGCCTTCGCGGAAACGGGGGTCCCCGGCGGAGTAACGGCTCTGGTCGCTGCCGGCGCTCTGCTGACCGCGATCGGCGGGAAGGCCCGAGCACCGAGAGCGTCCCGTCCCGAGGCAGCGATCCTTCTCGGAATCCTGGTCGCGGGCGCGGTTGCGGCCCTGACGTGGTTTCCGCTCCAGCGGCCGATCTCGGCCGCCCCGCTCCTCCTCGCAGCGGGCCGCAGCTGGAGGCTCGCCGCGGGTTGGGGGGAGGAGGCCACATCACCGTGAGAACGGTGGCGCGTGCCGCGGCGATGGCTCTCGTCTTCGCCGCGCTGCTCCGGCCCGAGGTGCGGCGGTACGCCGCGGAGCGGCGGCTCGGAGCGGCCAACGCGGCGTTCGAGTTCGTCCTGGAACACCCTGCAGAGATCGAGAACGCGTCCGAGGTGCTTCCCCGCGTCAGCGACAGAGCCGCCGCCGCGGCGCGGGAACTCCCCGGAGACTCACGCGCCTGGGTCCTCGCGGGCTCCTGCCAGCTCGTCGCCGGCAGCGCCGATCGCGCGCTCGGGTTCTATCGAGAGGCTCTCGCGACGGGTGAGCGGGCGGAGATTCATCTGAACTTCGGCCGGGCTGAAGCGCTCCTCGCGCGGCCGGACGTGGCACAAGCCGCGTTCGTGCGGTCGGTCTGGATCAGTCCCGCGCTGCTCCGGGCCGTTCCGCCGGCATTCGTGGATCCGGTGCGGGCGACGATCGATCGTCTGGAAGCCGAGCTGCGCGAGGGCCGTCTGGCCGCGCCGCCTCCGCGGCCGCGATAGGAAGCTGTCGGCGACTCGCGTCCCGAAACACCCGCCCCGACCAGACTCCCCATTCGTGGAGCTTGTAGAGGCCCATCGTCTTCAGGATCTCGAGGCCGTATCGGACCGACGGGCCGAAGGCGATCTGAGAAGCCTCGTCGAAATAGCGCGTTTCGATCGGGATCTCCCGGATGGTCAGTCTCCGGGCCATGCCCTGCGCGATGATCTCCGTGTCGAAGACGAACCCGTCGGAGTTCGCCTCGAAGTCGACGCTCTCGAGATACCGCCGTGTGTAGGCTCGGAAGCCGCTGTGGTACTCGGTCAGGTAGATCAGGAACGTCGCGTTTTCGATCGCAGTCAGGAGGATGTTGCCGAGGTACTTCCACTTCGGCATGCCTCCCTGGATCGGACGTCCGCCGAGCATCCGGCTGCCGAAGACCGCGTCGCAGCCCGAGCGACGGAGCGTTTCGAGGAGATCGGGAATGACCCTCGGATCGTACTGGTGGTCCGGATGCACCATGATTACGACGTCGGCGCCCCGCTCGAGCGCCGTCCGGTAGCAAGTCTTCTGGTTGGCTCCGTATCCGCGGTTCTCGGGGTGAACGACGACGTGGAGACCCAGGAGCCGCGCGATCTCGACCGTCCGGTCGCGCGAGGCGTCGTCCACGAGGATGATGTCGTCCACGTGCTCTTTCGGGATGTCGGCGTAAGTTCTCTCGAGGGTCCGCTCCGCGTTATAGGCGGGCATGACGACCGCGACTTTCTCCTTGGCGTCCACGAGTTGGGCTACTTCGGACTCTGGACTCTTCATCAAACGCCGCGACGCGTCAGGATGACCCGGAGTGTGCGCAGAAGGATCGAGAGATCCAATCCGAACGACCAGTTGTTCAAGTAGGCCAGATCGTACCGTAGCTTGATCTCCGGCTCCGTCGAGTACTCACCGGAGACCTGAGCAAGACCGGTGAGCCCCGGACGGACCGAGTGGCGCAGCGTCCAGCCCGGCACGCTCTCCGCGAACTCGCCGGTGAACTCCGGCCGCTCGGGCCGCGGTCCGACGAGACTCATGTCGCCGACGAGCACGTTCCAGAGCTGGGGGATCTCGTCGATGCGCGCCGAGCGGAGCGCCCGGCCGATCCCAGTCATCCGCGGGTCGCCCGGTGACGCGAGGACCGCGCCCGTTTCGATCTCCGCGCCCTTGCGCATCGTGCGGAGCTTCCAGAGCTGGAAGAGCCGGCCCTCCTTGCCGACCCGAATCTGGCGGTAGAACACTCCTCCCGCGGAAGTGCCCGCCACGGCGAGCGCGGCGAGCGCGAGGACAGGCGTCAGGAGGACGAGCAGCACCGCGGAGATCAGTAGATCGAATGCGCGCTTCGCGAATGCGGCGACCGGCTCGAATGGCCGAGATCGCGCCTCGAGGAGCGGAAGGTCTCCGACGATCCGGAACCGCAGCCGCCCGATCATCGTCTCGAAAGGCGACGGCCAGACGAGCAGGTCGGCGCGCCATCCCTCAGGAATCCTCTCGGAGATCCGATCTCTCCAGGACGAGCCCTCCGGCGTCAGGATGACCTCGTCCACCCGCTCTCTTTCCACGATCTCGGCGAGCCGCTCGACGGTTCCGAGGAGCGGGAGCGCCGGGTGCTCGACACGGGCGGCCGGGCGGGTCAGAGCGGGCGATTGCTCCTTCGGTTCCGCGACACGCCCGACGACTTCCACGCCGCTCCAGGGGTGCCGCCGCACCGTCTCCGCGATCAGGTCGGCCGCCGGTCCTCCGCCGACGACGAGCGCACGCCGTCGCGGAAGTGGAAAGAGCCGGTCGAGCGCCGAGCGCCACAGCGCGAGAAGCAGGCCGTTTACCACGACGTGGAGAACGACGAGCGAGCGTGGAAACGAGTACTTCGGCGCGAGGAAGTAGATCGAGGCAAGTGTCAGGAGCTCGAGAAAGAGCGCCGGGAGGAGAAGCCGCGCGAGCGGCTCCCGGAACCGCTCGTGCTCGCCGTAGAGCCCGAGGAACGAGAGGCAGAACAACTGGACAGCGATGACGAGCGCCACGTTCCACACGCCGAAACGGACGTTTCCCGGAGGAAGCAGTTTCTCGGTGCCGGGAAGCGGGATCTGGGTCCTCAAGAGAAACGCCCCGTAAAGCGCGAAGAGCGCGACCGCGGCATCGCCCGCCACCGCCGCGACGCGAAACGCAGAATGGGATCGTCTGACCGCAACCCGCTCGCCGATCCGCGACGATGCAATAGCGCGATCGGTGGCGCCGGATGCCGCGCCGCTCAGCGGTCGGTTCGTTTCCAGACGGGCCTCCGATACCCGGCGAGCCCGGCCACGACACCGGCCGCGAGCGCCAGATTGATCACGCCGAAATAATAGAGCTTGCCGGGCCAGCCCGAGAGTCGGGGGCGAAACGACACCGACGCGGCGAGGAGCGCGAGGCCGGTGGTGAGAGCGATCGCGATCATACGCAGCGGCGGAGCGAAGAGGGCGCACGCGATCGCTCCGAGCGCCACGACCGGCGCGAACCAGCGGGCGGCCTTGCGCGACACGAATGCGAGCGCAAGCAACGGGCGGCCGCGGAAGTCGAAGAGCCACCGCTCCCCTCGCAAGACGCCGCCGGCTCCGATGCCGATCCGCAGTCGCCGGGACACCTCCGCGGCGACCCCGGGCGCGGTGCTTTCGCGCGCGGTTGCATCGCCGGCGAAGACGACCCGATGCCCGCCGAAGGCGACCCGCGCCGGGATCAGGAAGTCGTCGAGAGCAGTGGTTTCCGGAAGCAGCCGCACGAGCTCCGGCCGGGCGGCATAGATCGCTCCGTTCGCGCCGAGGCAGACGCCGAGCCTTCCCTCCGCCTCTTTGAGCCGCGATTCGCGGTCCCAGAACTCGGCCTCCGGGGAACTCCCCGCTCCTTTTGGCGGATCGAGCAGCAGGCGCCCGCAGACCGCACCGACCGCAGGATCGGAGAATGGCGCAACAAGGCGCGAGACCGCGTTGGGTGCGAACGCCGAGTTGGCGTCGGTGAACACGAGAATCTCGCCCCGCGACCGCCGGATGAGCTCGTTCAGAACGGCGGCCTTACCTCTCCGCTCGGCAAACTCCGCCACCCGCACGCCGTCGCCTCCCGCTTCCCGTGCCCGGATCGCGGTCTGGTCCCGGCATCCGTCGCACCCGACCGAAATGACGAGGTCGCCCGGATAGTCCTGCGAGAGGAGGTTCGTCACGCGCGGCCCGATCGACACCTCCTCGTCGAAGGCGGAGATCAAGACCTCCACGGACGGAGTCTGTCCGCCCGCCACTTCGCGCGGCCGGGCGCGCCGCGCGAGACGGAAGAGCAGGGCCGGGTAGAGGACATACGACCAGACGACGAGGAAGAGGGCGATCGCCGCGAGGGCGACCGAGGCGACTGTCATACGCCGGCTCCCGCCGTTCGCCGAAGGAGCTCCCGCGAGAACGAGCGGCCGATCGACTCCCAGCCGTAACGCCCCTCGACCTTGCGGCGCGCCGCGAGTGCCTGCCGGCGACGCGCCTCGGCGTCCGCCAGCAGCTCCGAGATTGCGCCGGCGAAGTCGGCGGGCCGATCCGCGATGCGGATCTCTCGACGGTCGGTCAGGTCGAGACCTTCCGCTCCCACGGAGGTGGAGACGACGGGCACCCCGCATGCCGCGGCCTCGAGGATCTTCAGCCTCGTGCCGGCGGCAGCGAGAAGGGGCACGACTGCCACAGCGGCGCGCAACCAGTAAGGGCGCGTGTCGCCCCCCTCTCCGAGAAATGCGAAGCGGCCGTCCGCTCCCGGCGGCGGTCCCCCCCCCCCACGGCCGACGACTTCGGCTCTGGCTCCCGGCCGCATTCGCGCGACGAGCGGCCAGACCTCCCGGCGGAACCACGCCATCCCCTGCGCGTGCGGCGGCCAGGTGAGGTCGCCGACGTAGAAGACGATCTCCTCCGGCGCCGGCTCTGCGCGGAAGGAGTAGCGCTCGAGATCGACGCCGTTGGGAACCACGATCCAGGGCACCTGCGGAGCCAGCCGCGCGAGGAGGTCCGCCTCGCGTTGCGAGACGCAGGAGATGCCCGCCGCGCGCGAGACGAGCGCGGTCTCCACTCGCGAAACGCGCGGCGCCTGGGCTCGGGCAAACGCTCGCGCGACTCGCGATGGAGTGCTCTCTCCCATCCGACGCCAGAGCTCCGAGTCGAGATTGTGGAAGTCGATCCAGAGCGGACCGAAGGCGTCGAGAGCGAGCGGAGCGACGTGGTACGAGTGGGCGACGATCCACGCCGGCTTCTCGAGCGACGCGAGCCGTCGAAGACGCGCGGCGAGCGGTCGGGAGCGATAGAGAAACGGCGAGTAGGCGCGGCCGGCGGCGCTCGCGGCAAGGGCGGCCGCGCGGCGGACGCTGCGGGAGGACTGTGGAAACCGCTCCCCCTCCACGCCGTCGGGCAGCTCCGCCGGCAGCTCCCGCAGGTGTGGCGGGAGCAGGACGAGCGCGCGCACGCGGAAGTCCTCCGCGAGCGAGCGCAGCA
>DASWIB010000026.1:0-45086 GCA_036397915.1 Thermoanaerobaculia bacterium
TTCGGGGGACCGCAAGGTCCCCCGCTGAGATTACTCGGAGAAACCCCGAGCCGCAGTACGCGAAATAGAAAGAGAAGCACCGAACCGCGCGACGGCCATCCGCCGCGGTTCGGGCGACCGAGGGCCTCCCGGACGGCTTCAAGCCGGTCAAAGCAGCGACTGTGCCGATCAGTACGGCCGGGCCGAGTCAGAAGAGCCGGCTTATCCGGGTGCCGGGTCGGACACGGACGCGACAGGTCATCGTGTCCTCATCCAGTTCACGCACTTCTCCAGCTCGTTTCGCATCGCGTCGGCCGAAGGCGCGTGGTACCGCCAGCCGTGGCCGGGGAGCACCCACTCGAAGCGGAAGTCGAGAAGCCGCTCCATCGACCGGATCTGCTCGCTCCAGGAGTACCAGCACGCGTCGCGGAAAGCGGTGAGGGCGCGCCGCCGCGGCGACCAGGCGAGGTGGTCGCCGGTGAAGAGGAACTTTTCACGGTAGAGGAGTACCGTGTGCCCGCGCGTGTGTCCCGGCGCCGGGATCGCGACGAGATCGGGATCGAGCCCGACCGGCGCGTCGCCGGAGAGCTTCCGTTCGACCCCGAGGGTCCCGCCGGTCACGTCGCGCTCGTGCAGCACGCGCTCGCAGCCGAAGCGCTTCGCGAACTGCGCGTGATCGGCGACATCGTCGCGGTGAGTCAGGAAGAGCAGTGACACCCCGCCGCGCCGCTCGATCTCGTTCACGAGCGGATTCGCGGCGCGCGGGGAATCAACGAGGACGTTGCCCTCGGGCCGTTCGATCAGCCAGCTCCACGCGCCGAACGAGTCCGGCGAGGTGAAGCCGCAGAACGAGACGTTCTCCGCCACCGGCTCGGGGAACGCGGCGATCGCGGGGCGTGCGTCCGCCCGCGAGACGGTCCCGATCGACCCGGTCGGACACGCGACGAGCGCCATGAGCGAGCGCATCTTCTGTCGTTCGTTCTCCGGCTGTCGGCCGACGTAGGAGAAGGATCGTCCCTCGAGGAAGACGGACGGCTCGATGCGGCGGCATGTGTCGCAGTCGATGCAGGTCTCGTCGACGTAGAAGTCCCCGGGGACGTTTTCTGTGAGGCGCCGGGCTATGGAAGCCATGGGCTCAAGGTTCGAAGCTGGGGGTTCGGCGTCCCCGCAGGTCAGATTCGATCCGGGTGCTCGATCGTTCTCTCGTTGTGGACGTTGCCGGTGTTCAAGGTCGACTTCGGCTCGAAAAGGATTACGTGAGCCTCCTCCTCCGCGGCCGGGCAGTGCTCCACTCCCTTCGGAACGATCACGAACTCGTTTTCTTCCAGGACGAGGTCACGATCCCGAAAGCGCATCGTGAAGCGGCCCTTGACGACGAGGAACATCTCGTCCTCGTTCTCGTGCCTGTGCCAAACGAAATCACCCCGGAACTTGACGAGCTTTACGTAGGAGTCGTTCACCTCGCCCGCGATCTTCGGACTCCAGTGGTCCCGGAACTCGCCAAACTTCTCCCGGAGACTGACCTTGCGCGGTATCGACATTGGGTTCATGTGGCCATTCTCTCTCGGGGCCTTCTCGGAAGCCCCTCGAGCCGGTAGTAGAGCAAGAGTGTCCGAGTACGGCGGGGGACCTTGCGGTCCCCGCACCCGCTAGGCCTTCCCGAAAGGACTGCGCACGGTCAGACCGGGGAAGCGGGCGAAATCGCGGTCGAGCGTCCAAAGCTCACGCACTCCGTGCTCGATCGCAAGAGCCGCGATATGCGCGTCGTGGACCAGATTTCCGATGGCGCCTCCGGCTTCGATCGTCCGCCGAAGATGGCCCCGATGTTCCGGGCCTTCGCCGAGGAGCACCAGGGCGGGCGAGGCGAGAAGCGACTCGATGTCCTCGAGGGCGGTCGAAAGCGGAGTCGGAGGATCAAAGACCCGAGGATGGGTGACCACGCGTAGGAACTCGTAGACGCAGGGCCACGGAAGTGCCCACGGCGCGCTTCCTTCCGCGAGCGACCTCAGGAGCCGGCGGGCGGCCGCATGGTGCTCGAGTTCCTCGCGCCGCGCGTGAAGGAGGATGTTCGTGTCGAGGGCGATCAGCGGCGCCCTTCCATCAAGTCGAACAGGGCGTCCCGGTCCTCGATGCGGGCGCCGGGTTGCACTCTCCCGCTTTCCGTTCGCCAGCGAAGGCGGTAGCCGTCGCGCTTGCGGGACCGACCGAGGTGGGCCCGCAGGGCACTCTCGATCACCGCGCGAAGGCTGGTTCCCTCGTCGGCGGCGCGCCGCTTGACCTGTCGCAAGAGCTCGTCATTGATGTCGAGGGTGGTTCTCATGCAGAAAAGCATACTCACATAAACACAATTCTGCAATCTACATCCTCCCCGGCTCCGGGATTCCCAGAAGACCCAGCAGCTGCGCCATCGCGCGCCGGAAGATCTTCGCGACCGCGAGCCGCCGTGCGCGGACGGCGGGATCCTTCTCGTTGACGATCGGCTGCCGGTGGTAAAAATGGTTGAACGCCTGCGCGAGCCCGAACGCGTGCCGCGCGATCGTCGAGAGCTCGAGCGAATCAACGGCTCGCTCGGCGACCTCCGGGATCTCCGCCGCGTCGAGGACGAGCGCCCAGAGGTCATCCTCCCAGCCGCCTTGCCCGACCGGCGCTGCGGCATCGGCGTCAGCGAGTCCGCGCGCCTCGAGCTTTCGGAAGATGTTGTCCGCGCGCACGAGTGAATACTGAAGATAGGGGCCCGTGTCGCCCTCGAAGTTCAAGGCCTCGTCGAAGTCGAACGCGATCAACTTGTTCTTTCCGAACTTGAGCAAGAAGTAGCGCAGCGCGCCGACCGCGATGGCGCGCGCGTCCTCCTCCGCCGCCTCGTCCGTGGTCTCGCGCCGGGCGGCGATCTCCCGGCGCGAGAGTTCCAGGAGGATCTCGACCAGGTCGTCGATCTTGACCCCGAGCCCTTTGCGCCCGGACATCTCGACGAAGGGCTTTTTCTCCTCCTCGGGCGAGAGCCGGTACTCCTCGTGGAACCTCTCGGCGAGCTCGCGAGCGGCGCGCGGGGTGAGCGCGACCGTCTCGTAGGAGAAGTGGATGCTCTTCTCCGCTTCGTACGGGTACCCGAGGACCCGCAACCCCTCGCGGACGACTTTCTGCAGATACGACTGCCGGACGTCGATCACGTTGACTACGCTCGTCGCGCGGCCGAAGTCGGGCGGCTCTCCGACGCCGCCGGAATGCGCTGTTCGCCAGAGCGGACGCTCCCGGAGCTCGCGCGAGATCTCCTCTTCGCGGACCGCGCCGGAGTTCCAATCCGGGCGGAAGGGCTCGTAGTCGAAGTCGACGCCGAGAAGCCCGAATTTCCAGAGCTGGTAGGCGATGTCCTTCGCCGTGTACGTGACAGTACCGTTCGATCGCACGAGGATCTTGTCGGGCTCCTCCATTCCGACGAACTCGGGAGAGTCGGCAAGCCGAAGCACCCAGCAGCCGGCGTGCCGTCCCTCCGACTCGAGGGCCACCGCGCCCGAATCCTTCAGGAGTCCGAACGCGCGGTTCCAGAAGTGCTTCCGGAGGATATCGCTCTCGCGGGGGAGGAGGTCGTAGGCGATGCCGAGGCGCCCCATCGTCGCGATGTGTGCGGACACGATGGCTTCCGTGAGCGCCTCCGCGATCCGGGCGGTCTCGTTGCCGCCGGCTTCGATCGCGTGGAGGATTTCGGAGCGCCATTGAAGCGTACCGTCGTCTTCCTCGTAAACCCTGGTCACGTCCGCATACACGTCCCAGCAGAGATACGCGAGCCCCTTCGCGTGCCGTGAACCGTCGGGCAGCGGTTCCCCGCGGATCGCGCGCCGGACGTCCTCCTCCGACCGCACGTCCTTCAGGTGCAGCAGTCCCGCGACAACGTCCGCGACCTGGACGCCCGTGTCGTCAAGATAGTTCTGCACCTCGACCCGGTAACCGAGAAAGGTGAGCGTGCGCGCGAGGACGTCGCCGAGCACCGCGTTGCGCAGGTGCCCGATGTGCGCCGCCTTGTTCGGGTTGATGTTCGTGTGTTCGACGACGATCTTACCGGGCCGCCGGTCCGGCGCCGGCTCCTCGAGGACCATGGCGCGAACGAGGTTTCCTCGATCGAGGAAGAAGTTCAGGTAGCCGGCGCCCTCGACGCGCGCCTCCGCGACCCCCTCCGGAAGCGCGAGGGCGCCGGCGAGCTCGCCGGCGATCGCCCGGGGGGCCGCGCGAAGGATCTTCGCGAGATCGTACGCCACCGGCGTGGCGAGGTCTCCGAGCGAGAGAGAGGGAGGTCGTTCGAGGACGACGCGATCGAGCGGCGCGCCCCAGACCCGCTGCGCTGCGTCGCGGACCGCGTCGACGAGACCCGAGCGGATCGCGTCGAGAGAGAACGCGCGCTCCATGGGCGCGGCAGTATACGGGACGGTTCAGAATATGCGGGACCGCGGCGGCGTTACCATGTCTCCCGTGGAACCCATCGTCCGTTCGGTATCGATCGAAGCGAGCGCCTCGGACGCTTTCGACGCGTTCACGCGCGTGGCCGAGCTCCTCTCCTGGTGGTGCGAGGGGGCGCTCGTGGGGCGCCGGGAAGGCGGCAACTGGGCGGTTGGATTCACCGACGACCACGGCGGGACCCAGGGCACCATCATCGGCAAGATCGAGACCTACGAGCCGGGGCAGCGGCTCGCCGTGCGCGACATCGCGTATGAGGCAAGAGCGGAAGAGCCGCTCGAAGGGTTGAGCTTCATCCTCACCTTCGTCGAGCGCGAGGGCGCCTGCCTCGTGACGGTTGAGCAGGCGATTCCAGACGCGGGGCCGGCATACGAACGCTACCGCGGCATCGCCGGCTCGGGGTGGGAGGCGAGGCTCGCGGACCTGAAGCGATATCTCGAAGGTCCCCGCCGGCGCCGTGTCCTGATCGAAGCCGGCCTCCCCGAAAACTGAGAACGCTCTAGAATCGCGCGGTGGCAGTTCCAATCGGGGTCTGTTCTCTGTGCGGGGGCACCGGCTGGGTTCTCGAGGCAATCGAAGGGCGAAAGCAGGCTCGCCCGTGCTCCTGCCGCGATGAAGCGCTCCGCCGCGAGCGGCTCGATTCCGCTCAGATCCCCGAGCGCTACCGCCAATGCAATCTTGAGAACTTCAACGAGAAAACCTCGGCTCTAGTCTCCGCAAAGGAGACAGCGCAAGAGTTCGTGGATTCGTATCCGGCGGTCGAATCCGGTCTGCTTCTCGTAGGTCCGGCCGGCCGGGGGAAGACCCACCTCGCCTGCGCGATTCTTTCCGAGCTCGTGGTCAGGAAGGGAGTGCAAGGGCTCTACGCGGACTTCTCGGACCTTCTGATGCGGATCCAGACGAGCTTTCGGCCCGACGCCGATGCATCGAAGGAATCGGTGCTGACACCCTACGCCGACGCGGAGCTGCTCGTTCTCGACGAGCTCGGGGCCTCGAAGCCTCACCCGTGGGTTCTCGACGTTCTCTACCACCTCCTGAACACGCGCTACAACCGGAAGCGAATAACCATCGCGACATCGAATTTCGAAGACCAACCGGATACGTCTTCAGGCGAAAGAGAGAGGCTCGAGGATCGGATCGGCTATCGCCTTCGCAGCCGCCTTTACGAGATGTGCATCTTGGTGCCGCTTCGTGGAGACGATTACCGAAAGGAACCACTCGGCACCCACGTTCGGTCGCGCTTTTGAAGCGGCGGCGCCTTCGTCTCGGGCCGGCGGCGGCACTCTTTTCCCTCGCATGGGTAGCCGGCTGCGCAAGCGGCCCGCCCGGGAAGCCGGCCGAAAAGCCCGCGCCGGGCGTCTCGCCGCCGTCAATGGCCGAGCGACGTCCGGCGAAGGGAGCGGGGCGCCGGACCCTTCCCGTGCCGCAGCCCTCCGCCCCGAGCGGCGTCATTTATCGCGTCGGGATGAAGAGCGACCTCACGGAGCTCTCCTACGGCTCGTCCGGCGAGCCCTGGCTCGTCGTCTCCGCGGGACGCGCGGAGCTGTTGCGCGGTCCGCTCGTCTTCCGTCCGGAGGGCGTCGTCGCCGGCGCGGCCGGCTTCTCGGTCCAGGCGGCGGCTTTCTCGCAGGAGGAACCGGCCCGCCGGAGCCTCGAAAAGCTCTCCACCGACTTCCGGACTTCCGGCACTGTCGCGTTCTCCGCGGAACGCGGCGTCTACCGCGTTCTCCTCGGGACCTTCGCGACGCGCGCCGAAGCGGAGGCGCTCGTGACGCAGATCCGGTCGTCCGGACAGGACGCGATCGTGAGTGAGGGTGGAGGTTCACCGGCGCCCCCGAGCGAAGGCGCCGCCGGCGCGATCACGCTGACCTCGCAAGAAGGCGCCGCGCGCCGGCTCCGGAGTCCGGTCGAAGTCTTTCCTCCGGCTCCCGTGATGACGGGCGCGCCGAACGTTGTCGTGGACGGCAGGCCTTATCGGGGAAGCCTGCTCATTTCCTTGAACCCGCGCGGAACCCTGAACCTCGTCAACCGCGTGGACCTCGAGGAATACCTCTACGGGGTCGTCCCGGCCGAGATGGGGCCGAAGCGCTACGACGAGATCGAGGCGTTGAAGGCGCAGGCGATCGCTGCGCGAACGTACGCCTACGCGCACCGGGCCCAGTTCGAGGCGGAGGGCTATGACCTCTGCGCCACGCCGAAGTGCCAGGTCTACGCGGGCCTTTCGTCCGAAGACCCGCTGTCGAACGGAGCCGTCGACGCCACGCGCGGGCTCGTCATCGCCTCCGGCGGGAGGTTCGCGGACGCACTCTTCGTATCGACCTGCGGCGGCCGGACGGAAAACGTCGAGAACGTCTTCACCGGCGAGGCGGCGCCGTATCTGGTCTCCGTCGAGTGCGGCGAGCTCCAGACGAGCTCGCTCGCCGGAGCCCGGCCCCGGCGCGCGCCTTCGAACGGCCGGAGCGGCCTCGAGTGGCGCGGGTACGTTCTCGAGCGCCACACGCCGCGTCGGCGGAGCGGGCGCGCCGGTCGGGTCGAGATCGCGCAGCGCTGGGCCGGAATCGAGAGGAAGGCGGCGCCGGCGGCGTCGCTCGCGCCCGCGGCGGTCTACCCGTCGATCCTCTCCGCGTTCGACCTCGCCGCTGCGCGCACGGTTCATCTCCTGCCGCGCGAGCAGCGCTACTACGGCGAACCGCCTTCGGCCCCCGGCCGTCTCGCCGGCGCGGCTCGGGACGCCTATGACCTCCTGCTGCGTTTCCGTTTCGGCGCGGGCGAGCCTCTGCCGCCGCCCGACCGGTCTCTCTCGGAGGAGGAGTACGCGGGCTTGCTTTTTTCCGGCGCCCTGCGCCTGCTCGGAGTCTCCGAGGCCTCCGGGAAGTTTCTCTCGCGCGAGGGATCGAACGTCTGGGTTCGCACGGCGGAGGGGCGAGTCGGCCTGCCCGTCGATCCCGACCTTCCGCTCGCTCGGCGCGTTGGCGACCGCTGGTTCGCATCTCCCTCCCTGACGCTGCGCGCCGGAGACCGATTGCGCTGGTGGAAGTGGGGAAGCGAAGTGCTCGCGCTCTGGGTCGAGCTCGATCCCGCGGGTCCGACGTTCGAGCGCGAATCCTCGTGGACCGAGTGGGTGCGTCGGGCGTCGAGTCGCGAGCTCGCGAGGCGCATGTCGGCGCGGGTCGCGGGAACGGAAGTGCGCGAGCTCGCGATCACCCGAAGGAGCGCTTCGGGGCGGGTCGTCGAGATGCGCGTGGTGACGGACGCCGCCGAGCTCACGCTGCGCGGGTTCGACGTGCGCCAGGCCCTCGAGCTGCCCGAGCTCCTTTTTACGTTTGCGCGCGCGCGGGGACCGCACGGAGAGATCGAGTTCGTGTTCCTCGGGCGTGGGTGGGGACACGGCGTCGGCCTCTGCCAGAACGGCGCGTACGGGATGGCGCTCGCCGGCGCGACGTACGACGCGATCCTCAGGCACTACTACCCGGGCGTCGAGATCGTGTCGGCGCCGAGCGTGACGGCGGTTGCTCCGCCGTCGCTCCGTTAGGAGGTGTGGGGGACCGCAAGGTCCCGCCGACAAATACTCGGACAGTCCTAGCTCCGCCCGTCATTCGGAGGCGCGAAGCGCCGATGAATCCTGGCGCGAATCGGCATTTGAGACCCCTCGCCGTCTTCGGCGGGCTCGGAATGGCGGGGGAAGGGCGCCCCCGCGCTAGAATTTCCCCGATGAGCGCCGTCCTGACCGCCGAGCAGAACGCGATCCGCCAGGCGATCCGCGAGTTCGCCGAAGCGGAGATTCGCCCTCACGTCATGGAGTGGGACGAGGCGCAGCGGTTTCCCCGGGAGGTTTTCAAGAAACTGGGGGAGCTCGGCTTCCTCGGCACCGTCTTTCCCGAGGAATACGGCGGCGCCGGGCTCTCCTATATGGACTACATCGGGGTGGTCGAAGAGATCTCCGCAGTCGACGGCTCCGTGGGGCTTTCGCTCGCCGCGCACACGTCGCTCGGTTCCAATCACATCTTCCAGTTCGGAACCGAGGCGCAAAAGCAGAAATACATTCCGAAGCTCGCGACGGGCGAGTGGCTCGCCGCGTGGGGCCTCACCGAGGCGGAGGCCGGGTCGGACTCCGGCGGCACGCGCTCGACGGCGGTCCGGGACGGCGACTCCTGGGTCTTGAACGGCTCGAAGAACTTCACGACGAACGCTTCCGTCGCCGGTGTTGCAGTCCTGATGGCGGTGACGGACCGCGCGGCCGGCCGACACGGCATCTCGGCCTTCATCGTCGAGCTCGACAATCCCGGGATCCGCGTCGGCAAGAAGGAAAACAAGCTCGGCATGCGCGCCTCGGACACCTGCACGCTGGTCATGGAGGATTGCCGGATTCCCCGCGAGAACCTCCTTGGATCGGAAGGAACCGGTTTCGTCGACTCGATGAAGGTCTTGGACGGCGGCCGCATTTCGATCGCGGCGCTCGGCGTCGGGATGGCTCGCGGCGCTTTCGAGGCGGCACTCAAGTACGCGCGCGAGCGGCGGCAGTTCGGCAGGGCGATCGCCGAGTTCGAAGCGATCCAGTTCTATCTCGCCGAGATGGCGACGGATATCGACGCCGCGCGCCTCCTGACCGAGCGTGCCGCGCAGGCACGGGATCGGGGCGAAGAGACGACACGGCTCTCCGCGCAGGCGAAGCTCTTCGCGAGCGAGGTCGCCGTCCGGGTCGCCGACCGGGCCGTGCAGATCCACGGCGGCTACGGCTACATCAAGGACTTTCCGGTCGAGAAGTTCTATCGGGACGCGAAGCTCTGCACGATCGGCGAGGGGACGAGCGAGATCCAGAAGCTGGTGATCGCGCGCAGCCTGCTGACGGAAAGGGAATGAGCCTTTCCCGGGCGCCGGGGACCGCGGCGCTCGTCGACGGGGTACTCGCGGGAGAGCCCCGCCGCATCGCACAGGCGATCTCCGCCGCCGAATCGGGCGACGGAGTCCCCGAGCTCCTGCGCGAGATCTTCCCGAGGACCGGACGCACCCGCGTGCTCGGCCTGACCGGGCCTCCAGGCGCCGGAAAGTCCACCCTCGCTCTTCGGGTCGCGCAAGCCTACCGGAGGCGGGGCTGCACGGTCGGGGTGGTCGCGGTCGATCCGTCGTCGCCGTTCACCGGCGGCGCGATTCTCGGCGACCGCATCCGGATGGCCGAAATCTACACCGACCCCGGAGTCTTCATCCGATCCATGGCGACGCGCGGAGCGATGGGTGGCCTCGCGCGGGCGACGAGCGACGCCGTCGACATCCTGGACGCGGCCGGGTTCGACGTCGTCCTCGTCGAAACGGTCGGCGTGGGCCAGGACGAGGTGGACATCGTGAAGACCGCCGAGACCGTCGCCGTCGTCCTCGTCCCGGGGCTGGGCGACGACATCCAGGCGATCAAAGCGGGGATCCTCGAGATCGCCGACGTGTTCGTCGTGAACAAGTCGGACCGCGAGGGCGCCGACCGCACGGCGGCTGAGCTCGCGATGATGCTCGACCTCGCTCCTTCCCGGCAGTGGCGACCACCGATCGTCCGAACGGTCGCGCCGCGCGCGGAAGGAGTCGAGGCGGTCGTCGACGCGATGGAATCGCACGGAGGCTGGCTGGGGACCTCCGCGGACGGAGGGCGGCGGGCCGTCCGGCGTGTGCGCGCCCGACTGCTCGCGCTCCTCGAGGAGCGCTTCCACCGCACCCTCGAGTCCCGTTCGCCGGAGCCGGATGGCTTCGAGGACGCGGTCGAGCGCGTCCGCGAGCGAAGCGAAGATCCCTATTCCGCGGCCGGACGGCTCTTCGAGCGGCTGGTGCGCGAGCCGGCGGTCGAGCGCGCGTGAGCGTCTTCGCATACCGGCTCGACCACATCGGCATCGCGGTCGCTTCGATCGACGAGGCGCTCGGCGTCTACCGCGCGCTCGGGCTCCAGGAGTCCGGGCGCGAAGTAGTCGAGGGTCAGGGGGTCGTGACGGCGTTCCTTCCGCTGGGAGAGACGCGGCTCGAGCTCCTCGAGCCGACCAGGACGGACTCGGCGATCGCGAAGTTCTTGGCGAAGCGCGGTCCCGGGATCCATCACGTCTGCTTCGCTGTAGACGACCTCGACGACGCACTCGTGGACCTCGCGCGGCGCGGGTTCCGGCTCGTGAACGAAACTCCGGTCCCCGGAGCGGACGGCAAGCGCGTCGCGTTCCTCCATCCATCTGCGGGGCACGGGGTGCTCATCGAACTCTCGGAAGGAAGCCGCCAGCCGTGAAGACCGGCGAGATCGTTCTCGTCCACCTCGTCTCGCCGCGGGAGAAGTTCTGGGGTGTGCTCCTCGAGACGAGTCCATCGGGCGTCACCGTGCGGGGGCTCGGGCTCGACTCCTTCGAGAGCTGGATGCGCGAGCTCGCGCGCGGCGCACCGCCGTCGTCCTTTCCGGCGACCGTGTTCTTTCCGCTGCATCGCGTCGAGCGGGTCTTCGCCGACGAGACCGCGGGCGAAGTCGAGTCGTACGCGGAGCGATTCCTCGCCGTTGTAGGCGAGGACGTGCGGGAGCATTTGAAGTAGTCGGCCTACCGATCAGGAAGGTCGTTGCGTCTGAACCATGGAATGATGCGCCGCGGCCGTTTGCTCTCTACCGGACGGCGTCGAGCCGTCCGCTAACGTGTCTGCTCTCTTCCGGGAGGCGTCGAGCCGCCCGCCAAGAGTCTAGAAGATCACGTTTCTTACGAAGTAGTCCTGAACGGTGAGGTTCCGGTCGACGAGAAGCTTCGCCTGCGCCGGCGTCATCTCGAACGTCCCGGCCGCCTCGCCCGACGGACTCGTGAGAACGATCTCGACCGCCGACGCATGGCCGCGCTCCGCGGCGTCGGCGATCGCGCGCGCCGACGCGGAGAGCGTATTGAAGACCGCCTGCTCGGAGCTCGCGGTCGCGAGAAGCCTCGTTTTTCCCCGATAGTTGGTCACCCTGTACTGGGTGATGCCCGTCCCCTCGAATACGCGAGAGAACGACGCCCGCAAGGTGGGATCTACCTGCGACGTCTCGGAGGCCGCGGCGCCCGATCCCGGCGGAGGATTCGCGGGCCGTGGCGTCGGGAGCCCGAGCTCCCCGCGCTGCTGCCGGATGAGGTCCTGGAGAGCGTTTTTCGGCTGCGCGACCGGGGTCGGACGCTGAAATACCTTTTCCTCCGGAGTGTCGATCGCGACGACGTTTCCGGGGTTCTCGCGGTTGTACTTCTCGGTGCCGGGGACGTCGATCTTGTCGAGGTCGATCTGGGTCACCGTTCCGTTCTCGAGCGTGATGATCGCGCGGGTCTTCTTGACCGTGTACGGCGCGCGCGCGAAAACGAGAGATCCGTCCTTCAGCTTCACGACATACGCGAAGACCGCAGGCGACAGGAGGAGAAGCGCGAAAAGCGCGAGCGCCGCCCGCGCGAAGGCCCCTGAGCCCGGCGCGCGCCCCGATTGACAGACTCTGTTCACCGGCAAATGATAGCACCCCGATGCTCATCGTCATGAACTCGGTGGCGACGGCGGAGGACGTCCGTCGCGTCGTGGAAGCCGTCGAGAGTCTCGGTCTCCAGGCGCACCCGATCCCCGGCGCTGAGCGCACGGCGATCGGGATCACCGGGAACCGCGGCGCCGTCGAGTCGGCCGCGTTCGAGAACCTGCCCGGCGTGGCCGAGATCATCCCGGTCACCGCGCCCTACAAGCTGGTCTCGCGCGAAGCGAAGCGAGAAGACACAGTTGTCTCGATCGGCGGCGTGCCGGTCGGTGGCTCGCGCGTCGCAGTCATCGCCGGGCCCTGCGCGGTCGAATCCGAAAAGCAGGCGCTCGACATCGCCCGGAAGGTCTGCGCGGCGGGCGCGACGCTCTACCGGGGAGGCGCTTTCAAGCCCCGGACGTCGCCGTACTCGTTCCAGGGGCTCGGGGAGCCGGGCCTGAAGATCCTGAAGAAGGTCCGCGAGGAGACGGGTCTTCCGATCGTCACGGAAGTGCTCGACACCGACACGGCCGACCTCGTCGCCGAATACGCCGACTGCCTGCAGATCGGTGCCCGCAACATGCAGAACTTCGCGCTCCTGAAAAGGGTCGGCCGCGTGCGCAAGCCCGTCCTGTTGAAGCGCGGGATGTCGGCGACGATCGAGGAGTTCCTCCTCTCGGCCGAGTACCTCCTCTCCGAGGGGAACTATGAGGTCGTGCTCTGCGAGCGCGGCGTCCGCACGTTCGCGGATCACACCCGCAACACGCTCGATCTCTCGGTCATCCCCTACGTCAAGCGGATATCACACCTCCCGATCCTCGTGGACCCTTCCCACGGCACCGGCAAGCGGCTGAAGGTGCTGCCGATGTCGCGTGCAGCGGTCGCCGCCGGGAGCGACGGGCTGCTGATCGAGGTCCACGACCACCCGGAGGTGGCGCTCTCCGACGGCCCTCAGGCGCTGCTGCCGGAGATGTTCGCGCAGCTCATGAACGAGGTGCGCCTTCTCGCGCCGGTCGTCGGGCGCACGGCTTGAAGGGACTCCTCGTCCTCGAAGACGGGAGCTCGTGGAGAGGCGAGGCGATCGGACGCCCGGGGACGTCGTTCGGCGAGATCGTCTTCAACACCGCGATGAGCGGTTACCAGGAGATCCTGACGGACCCCTCCTACGCCGGTCAGATCGTCGTCATGACGGCCGCGCACGTCGGGAACTACGGCGTTCGGGCGGCGGAGGCCGAGTCGGAGCGCGTGCACGTCGCGGGGTTTCTCGCGCGCGACTTTCCGGAGCGCTGGAGCGGGTCGGCCGGAGAGGAGAGCCTCGCGGACTACCTGGAGCGCGCCGGAGTCATCGGCCTTCACGGACTCGACACGCGCGCCCTCGTGCGCCGCATCCGCTCGAAAGGCGCGATGCGGGCTGGCGTTTCGAGCGAAATCGACGATCCCGAGGAGCTTCACGCCCGGGTACTCGAGTCGCCCCCGATGATCGGAAGCGACCTCGCGCTCGCGGTGTCGGCGACGGCGACTTCGGAGTTCGCCCCGAATTCGGGGCTCGAACGCTTCCGGGTCGCGGCGATCGATTACGGAATGAAGCGGAACATCGTGCGGTTGCTGAACGCCGCCGGCTGCCGCGTGAAGGTCTACCCGGCGACGGCCCCCGCGGAGCGCGTGCTCGAGAACGATCCGGACGGGATCTTCCTCTCCAACGGTCCCGGTGACCCCTCGGCGCTCGCCGGTCCGATCCGCACGATCGAGCGGCTGCTGCCGGAGAAACCGATTTTCGGGATCTGTCTCGGCCATCAGCTCCTGGGCCTTGCCCTCGGCGGAACGACCTTCAAGCTGAAGTTCGGGCATCGAGGCGCGAACCATCCGGTCCAGGATCTTGCGAGCCGCGTCGTGGCGATCACGTCGCAGAACCACGGTTTCGCAGTCGAGGGTGAGAGCCTCTCCTCGGAGGTCGAGCCCACCCACATCAACCTGAACGACCGCACGCTCGAAGGCTTCCGGCACCGGACTCTGCCGATCCTCGCGGCGCAGTTCCATCCGGAGGCCTCTCCGGGGCCGCATGACGCGAACGTGCTCTTCGACAGGTTCATCGAGGAAATGGAGAGGCGTCGGCGACGGGAGGCGGGATGAAGTCTCTCGCACTTGAGGTCGCGCTCGCATACCTCAAGGCGCGCTCCTCCCGATTGGTCTCTTCGGTTTCGCTCCTTTCCATCGCCGGGATTGGGCTCGGCGTCGCCGCGCTCGTCGTCGCGATGGGGCTGCTCTCCGGATATCGCCGCGAGATCCGTGAGAACTTGATCGGCGCCAACGCCGAGGTCGTCCTCTTTCCGCTGTCGACCGCGGCCGAAGCGGATCCGGAGGCGGCGGCGCGCCGGGTCGCGAAGGTTTCCCGCGTGCGCGCGACGGCGCCCGTCATCTACCAATCGGGTCTCGCCTCCTCCGCCGCCACGCCGGACGGGACCGACATCGTCGCCAAGGGCATCGACCCGGCGAGCGAGCGGCGGGTCTCCAACCTCGATGCCTACCTCCCGGGAGCCGAAGGGCTCCTCACCCGCGGGTCTCCCGCGTCGCCGCCCGGGGTCGCGATCGGCGCGGAGCTCGCTCGCCTCCTCGACGTGCGGGAGGGCGACACGATCCTGCTCTCCGTTCCCGACAACACGCAGGGCGCATCGGGCGGAGGGGTTCCCGTCCCCCGCAGTGGGCCGTTTCGCGTGGACCGGATCTTCCGGACGAATTTCTACGAGTCCGATTCGGAGCTCGTCTTTCTCCACCGCGACGTCCTCCGGAGGCTCGCGCGCATGGACGGACAGGCGAACGTGATCGAGGTCAAACTCGACACGATCCGGGACACGAAGTCGGCCGCGCGCGAGATCGGAGACGCGGCGGGAAAGGAGTTCTCGGTAACCGACTGGAGGTCTCTCAACACCGGTCTTTTCTCGGCGCTCGCGATCCAGCAGACGACGCTCTTCTTCGTCATCGGCTTGATCGTCGCGGTCTCGACCTTCAACATCGTCGCCACCCTCGTGATGACCGTTCAGGAGAAGAAGCGAGACATCGGAGTCCTGACGGCGCTCGGAGCGGAGCCGAAGTTCTTCTCGCGGGTGTTTCTCCTGCTCGGGGCCCTGCTCGGGGGCGCCGGTGTGATCGCCGGCGCCGCGTTCGGCTCTCTCGTGTGCTGGATCATGACGGTGTTCCGGCTGCTGAGCTTCCCGCCGGGGGTTGCCGAGATTTACTTCGTCTCGTTCATTCCTTTTCTCGTCCGGCCGCTCGACCTCGCCGCGATCGTCGGCTTCTCCTCGGCCGTCATTCTCCTCGCGTCGTGGGTCCCCGCGCGGCGCGCCGGGCGCGTGAACATCGCGGAGGCGCTGCGGTACGAGTAGGTGCTGGGAGTCTGTCCGAGTAATCTCAGCGGGGGACCTTGCGGTCCCCCGCACCCCCAGGCCGCCCGGCTCACTTCCCGGGTCCCGTTCTCCTGGCGGCTGGTCGCGGGGCTATAATCACTTCGCGGATCGCGTGAAGCCCCAAACCCACCTGAGGTGAAACCATGCCCCATCTTCGGGTAAAGCACGTCGCTGGCCTGCTCGTGGTGTCGCTCGCTTCGGCCTTCCCGTCATCCGCCCAGAACTGTGGCGAGTGGATCTGGGCGAACCCGGCGCCGCAGGGGAATCTGCTCGCCGCCGCCACATACGGCAACGGTCTGTACGTCGCGGTCGGCCGGGCGGGGACGATCCTGACGAGCCCGGACGGCGCCGCCTGGGCGCCGCAGTTCTCGAACCCGAAGCTGGATCTCTCCGACGTCCTCTGGACCGGCTCGCAGTTCGTCGCGGTCGGCCAGGGCGGCGCGGTCCTGACGAGCGCCGACGGACGTCTCTGGTCGTTCCGCCGCGCCGGCGTGTCGGCGACCCTCCGGAAGGTCGCGTGGAACGGCGACCTCTTCGTCGCGGTGGGCGATTACGGAACGGTGGTGACGAGCGGAAACGGTCGCGACTGGACCCAGCGGGCCTTCGGGTCGACCTCGGCGTTACGGGACGTGGCGTGGGGCGGCGGGCGCTTCCTCGCCGTCGGCGACTACGGCGCGATCGTGACGAGCCGCGACGGCTTCGAGTGGACGCGGGCTGCCTTCGACACGATCGACGCCCTCGCAGCCGTGACGTGGGATGGGTCGCGCTTTCTCATCACCGGAAGCTCTTTCCCCGACTTCGGCCTCGTGCTCTCCACGCCCGACGCCATCGGCTGGGCGAGCTACGGCCTTTCGCTCCACGTCTCGATGAAGTCGCTCGCGTGGACCGGCTCGGAGTTCGTCGCGGTCGGAGAGTTCGGCTCGATCTACGGGAGCGCCGACGGGGTCCACTGGACGGAGCGAGCGTCCCCGACGCGAAGCAACCTCACCGACGTCGTCTGGAACGGCGCCGGATTCCTCGCGGTCGGGGCGAAGGGCGTCATCCTTTCGAGCCGCGATGGGATCGATTGGGCCTCGCGCTCGGAAGGCAACCGAAACGCGCTCGCCGACGTCGCCTGGAATGGATCGCGTTACGTCGCGGTCGGGGCGGCCGGAACGATCCTCGCGAGTGAAGACGGCTCGATCTGGACGTCGCAGAGCGTCGAGCCGTGGAAATGGCTCCTGGGGATCGCATTCGGCGCTGGACGTTTCGTCACGGTCGGCGAGGAGGGTGTGATCTTGACGAGCGAAGACGGCGTCTCCTGGACGCGGCGTGATTCTCGAACCCGTGAGGTCCTCTACGACGTCGACTGGAACGGCTCGAGCTTCCTCGCGGTCGGAAGTGGCGGGACCGTGATCTCGAGCGCGGACGGGCTCGCCTGGTCCTCACCGCGCGGCATCTACCGGAACTCGCTCCACCGCGTTCTCTGGGTCGGCTCGCAGTGGGTCGCCGTCGGCGGAGGGCACGCACGCCTCGTGTTCACGAGCTCCGACGGCGTAACCTGGACAAAGAGACTCAGCGTCACCGGCGGCGGACTGCACGACGTTGCCTGGGATGGTCTCCGGCTCGTGACGGTGGGGCAGGAAGGGATGGTCTACACGAGCCCGGACGGCAGTTCATGGACGGAGGCGAACGCCGGCACGGAAAAGTCGCTCTTCGGAGTCGCCTGGGTTAGGTCGCGGTTCGTGGCGGTCGGCGACGACGGCGTGCGCGCGGAGAGCCCGGACGGCATGACGTGGACGCTGCGCGACTCCGGAACGGAGAACGACCTCTTCGGCGTGCGGTTCGAGGGTGACCGGCTTCTGTCGCTCGGGAAGGGAGGCACGGTGCTGGGTGAGGGCTGCGCATCGAAGAGCGGACGGCTCTCGAGGGTGAGCGGGTGGCGGTGATCGAGGCCTCTCAGACGCTCTCGGTGTAATCGACTCGGACATCCGGCCGCTCGCTTCGCGAGAACACGACCTTCGGTCGCGGCGCCGCTCGGAGTCGCGGCTGTTCTCTGTTGGGCGGCGCTTATACTTCGCGCGGCCTTCCGATGCCCAAGCGAACGGACATCCAGAAGATCCTCGTGATCGGGTCGGGCCCGATCGTCATCGGGCAGGCCTGCGAGTTCGACTATGCGGGCACTCAGGCGGTCCGCGCTCTTCGCCGCGAGGGCTATCGGGTCGTGCTCGTCAACTCGAACCCGGCGACGATCATGACGGATCCCGAGCTCGCCGATGCGACCTACATCGAGCCGTTGACGCCCGAGTTTCTCGAGCGGATCGTCGAGAAAGAGAGGCCCGACGCGATCCTCCCGACCGTCGGCGGACAGACCGGCCTGAACCTCGCGCTCGCCCTCGCCGACGCCGGGATCCTCGACAAGTGGTCGATTCAGATGATCGGTGCGAGCCGCCGGGCCGTGCGGATCGCCGAGGATCGCGACCTCTTCAAGCGGGCGATGCTCGAGATCGGCGCGGAGGTCCCGCGGTCCGAGCGGGCCGGGAGCCTCGACGAGGCCGAGCGGATCGCGCGGGAGATCGGGTTGCCGCTCGTCGTGCGGCCGTCGTTTACGCTCGGCGGCTCCGGAGGCGGCACGGCGCGCACCCTCGAGGAATTCCGGTCCGTCGTCCGCCACGGTCTCACGGAATCCCCGGCGCAAGAGGTCTTGATCGAAGAATCGGTCGAGGGCTGGAAGGAGTTCGAGCTCGAGGTGATGCGGGACCACGCGGACAACGTCATCGTGGTCTGCTCGATCGAGAACTTCGACGCGATGGGCGTCCACACAGGTGACTCGATCACCGTCGCGCCGCAGATGACGCTCTCGGATCGCCAGTACCAGGAGATGAGGAACGAGGCGAAGGCCGTGATCCGCAGGGTCGGCGTGGACACGGGAGGGTCGAACATCCAGTTTGCCGTCGAGCCTGCGACCGGACGCCGGGTCGTGATCGAGATGAACCCGCGTGTCTCGCGCTCGTCCGCGCTGGCGTCCAAGGCGACCGGCTTTCCGATCGCCAAGATCGCAGCGCTGCTCGCGGTCGGCTACACGCTCGACGAGATCCCCAACGACATCACTCGAAAGACGCCGGCGTGTTTCGAGCCCTCGCTCGACTACGTCGTGGTCAAGATCCCCCGCTGGGCGTTCGAGAAGTTCCCGAAAGCGGACCCGACGCTCACGATTCAGATGAAGTCGGTCGGCGAGGCGATGGCGATCGGCCGGACGTTCGCCGAAGCTCTCGGGAAGGCGATCCGCTCGCTCGAAATCGGGCGGGACGGGTTAGACGACGGGCGCGGGCCGCTCGCACGCGAGGAGCTTCTCGCCAAGCTCGAAGTCCCGACGTGGGAGCGGATCTTCCACCTGCGCCGCGCGTTTCTCGCTGGCATGACCGTCGAGGAGGTGGCCGAACGTACCCGGATCGACCCGTGGTTTCTCGACGTGATCCGCAGGATGGTTCACGAGGAGAGGTGTCTTTCGGGTAGGTCGCCGGAAGGGCTCTCGCGCGAGGAGATTCGTCGGCTGAAACGCATCGGCCTCTCCGACGCGGCGATCGGGCGCGCGATGCGCTGCGGGGAGACGGCCGTCCGCGCGCGGCGCAAGGAGCTCGGCGTCGCGCCCGTCTACAAGACGATCGACACCTGTGCGGCGGAGTTCGAGGCGTACACGCCGTACTACTACTCGGCTTATGAGGACGAGAACGAGTCGATCCGGACCGACAAGCCCAAGGTGGTGATCCTCGGAGGCGGGCCGAACCGGATCGGCCAGGGGATCGAGTTCGACTACTGCTGTGTACACGCGTGCTACGCGCTCGCCGACGCCGGATACGAGACGGTGATGATCAACTGCAACCCGGAGACGGTCTCGACCGACTACGACACGTCCGACCGCCTCTACTTCGAGCCCCTCACTTTCGAGGACGTCGCCGAGATCCTCGACAACGAAAGACCGGACGGCGTCCTCGTCCAGTTCGGGGGCCAGACCCCTTTGAAGCTCGCGCGGCCGCTTGAGGCCGCAGGGTATCCGATCTGGGGGACCTCGCCGGAGTCGATCGACCTCGCGGAGGATCGCGGGCGCTTCGGAAGGCTCTTGGACGAGCTCGAACTCGAGGCGCCGCCGCACGGGGAGGCCCGGACGACAGCCGAGGCGCTCGCCGTTGCGCACCGGATCGGGTACCCGCTCGTCGTGCGGCCCTCCTACGTGCTCGGCGGCCGCGCGATGGCGATCGTGTTCGACGATGACCACCTGCTCTCCTACATGCAGCCGGCGCGCGAGGCGGCGCCCGAGCATCCGGTCCTGATCGATCGCTTTCTGGACGACGCCTTCGAGTTCGACGTCGACGCGCTCGCGGACGGGAAGACGACCTGGATCGGCGGGATCCAGGAGCACATCGAAAGGGCGGGGATTCACTCGGGCGACTCGTTCTCGGTGTTGCCGGCGTGGAAAGTCACGCCCGAGAAGCTCTCCGAGATGGCGGAGGCGACCCGGAGGCTGGCGGCGGCTCTGGACGTCCGGGGGCTCATGAACCTGCAGTTCGCCGTCCAGCAGGGGATCCTCTACGTGCTCGAGGTGAACCCGCGGGCGTCGCGCACCGTCCCGTTCGTCTCGAAGGCGATCGGGGTGCCGATGGCCCGCGCCGCGGCACTCGTCGCGGCCGGACGGCCGCTCGATTCGCTCGGCCTCCCGCCCGAGCGGCAGCCCGTCGACTACTTCATCAAAGCGCCGGTCTTCCCGTTCCGAAAGTTCCCCGGCGAGGACACACTGCTCGGTCCCGAGATGAAGTCGACCGGAGAGGTCATGGGGATCTCGCCGCGCTTCGGCGACGCTTTCGCCAAGGCGTGCGAGGCGATCGGGACGCACCTGCCGCTCGAGGGCGCGGCGTTCCTGACGGTCAATCCGTACGACAAGGAAACGTTGCTTCCGATCGCCCGCGAGCTCGCCGACCTCGGGTTCCGCCTCTGCGCGACGGAGGGGACTCGGGAGGCGCTCGCGCGGTCTGGACTCGAGTCGGAACTCGTCTTCAAGGTCAACGAGGGGAGCCCGAACGCTGTCGAGCGGATGGAGGCGGGGGAAATCCAGCTCGTGATCAACACGCCGCTCGGCGGCGAGTCGCACTACCACGAGGCGGCGATCCGGGCGACCGCGCTGCGGCTCCGCATCCCCTGCCTGACGACGCTCTCGGCCGCGGCGGCCGCGGTCGAGGGGATCCGCGCATGGCGGGAGGAGGCGACGGGCGTCGCGTCGCTCCAGGAGTACCACCGCACGTGACGCCCTCTCCCGCGCCATCCCGGGCGACGCGAGGGATCTGACCGGGTGAGCGCAGGCTCTTCTTTTTTCGTCACCTTCAGCGAAGCGAGGAGCCTCTCCCGGTGAGCTCAGTCGCCGAAGCGGAGATCGACTTCTCTTCGCCGCCGGCGCGGCGGCCCGGGACGCCAGCCCGCTTCTGCCTCTTCGTGCTCGCCGTTGCAGGCAGTGTCGTCGTGCTCACCGTTGGCTTCCCTCCCGGCGCACGCGATCGGTTGCCGGTCCTCCTCCTGTCGCTCGTGCTCGCGCTCGACGCCGTCTTCCGTCCTTCCGCTGCGATCCGGGACTTCTGCTACGTGTTCCCGGCGGCCGGGCTTCTGGCGAGCATCTTCGGTACGGCAGATCCGGTCGCCTGGCCGGTGCTCCTCTTCGGCGGTTTCGCGGTCGGCTGGACCTTCCGCTTTCTTTACGACTTCGAGAGCGTGCCCGAGCCCTCGCGTCTGGATCGACCTCTCAAGGCGCTCGCGGCGGTCTGGGCAATCGGGGCGGTCGTGGCGCTCGCGCGAGCACGCACCCTCTGGGCGTTCATCAACGGGTTCTCCGGCCGGACGGTCAGTGGCGAAGGATTGACCGACGCGGCGGCCGTTCGGGAAAGCTTGCTCGCGTTCGCGATTCTCGGAGCCGGCGCGGCGTTTTTCTTCGTCCTCCGGCGCTCGGGTGCCACGTCGCGAGCCGACGCGGCGCGGGCCGCCCTCATCGGCACTGCGGTCGCCGCGGTCGTGGCGATCTCCCAGGCGATCGGCGCCCTTCCCGAAGAGAGCCGTCCGTTCTGGAAACTGACGGGGCGTCTCTCCGGCGGCGCAACGGACCCCAACGCGCTCGGCCTCATGTGCGGGCTCGCGATCCCCGTCTTGCTCGCGCTCGCGGCGCGGCGTGACCGTCAGAGCTGGGCGCTGCCGGCCCTCCTGCCGCTGCCGATCGGCCTCGCGCTGTCGGGGTCGCGGAGCGGGCTCTTCCTGGCAATCCTCGGAGGCGCGGCCGTTGTGGCGCTGGCTCCGGTTCGAGGGCGCGTCCGGGCGGGGCTCGCGATCGCGGCGGGCACGATGCTCGTCGTGCTTCTCGGGACAACGCTCCTCCGCGGCTCGCCGGGGGACGTGGGCGAGCGGCTCGGAAGCCTCTTCCGCTCCTCGCTGTCGCTCGAAGATCGCGCATCGTCGCGCCCAATCCTCTGGCGCGCCGCGCTTCGCCTCTTCATCGAATCGCCGCTCGAGGGGGGAGGCCTCGGCAGCTTCTCGTGGCGGTTGGCGGACCTCACGGCAGCTCAGGGCACTCGACTTCCAATGCGCGACAACCCGGGCAGTGCTTATCTCCAGGCGCTCGCAGAGACGGGAATCCTCGGCCTGGCGCTCACTCTCGCGTTCATCCTCCCTCTCGGGGCGTACTCGGTGGCGCGAGCCCGCGAGAGGGACGCGGCGGGAGTCGGAGCGGGAGCGGCGATCCTCGGCTTTCTCCTGGTCCTCCTCGTCGGATCTCACTGGCTCTCGCCGGAAGTGTCGTTCCTCTTCTTCCTCCTCGCCGCCGCAGCGGCGACTCCGGGCGAGTCGCCAAGGACGTGGCTGCCCCGGCTATCGGCGGCTTTGCTCACCGTGTACACGGTATTCGCCGCGCTGGCTATCGCGAGGACCTCCGATCCGCGCGAGACCTTCCGCCACTCGAGGCTGATCGGCTTTCACGGGCAGGAAACCGGGCCGGGCGGGAATTTTCGGTGGACGCGAAAGAAGTTCGCCCTCTGGGTGCCGGCGGACGCGCCGCAGCAGCTGGCGCTGGCGAACTATTCGCCGGAGGGGAAACCGGTCGAGATCCGCGTCCGCGCCGACGGCCGAGTCCTGTATCGACGCTCGGTCCGGCCGGGCGAGGCGGTCCACCTCGCGCTCCGGCCGGCAGGACGTGCCCGCGCGTTCCGGTTCGAGCTCGACCGCGCGTTCGTGCCGAAGCGTCTGACCGGCTCGGACGATCGGAGGGAGCTCGGGCTTCTCGCGGTCCTGGCGGAAGACCGCGCCGAGCTCGGGCGCTGAGGTCTCCCTCCGAGTCTCCACGCGGTCATCACCGCGGATAGCGCTTCACCCGCTCCCGGTGCGCCGCGAGGCGGGACGTGACGTCCTCCAGGCGGTCGCCGCCGGTCGATTCGAGCAGCGCGTCGGCGAGCACGAACGCCAGCATCGCTTCGGCGATGACGCCACACGCCGGGACCGCGGTCACGTCGCTGCGCTCGTAGGCGGAGCGCGCTTCCTTGCCGGTCTCCAGGTCCACCGAGTCGAGCCCGCGAGCGAGCGTCGAGAGCGGCTTCATGTACGCCACCGCGATCACGTCCTCGCCGTTCGTCACGCCCGCCTCCAGACCTCCCGCGCGGTTGCTGCGGCGCCGCAGGCCGCCGCCCTTCGCCGGCTCGATCTCGTCGTGGGCCTGAGAGCCGGGTCCGCGCGACGCCTCGATCGAGGAGCCGAGCTCGACCGCTTTGACCGCCGGGATCGAGAGGAGCGCCGCGCCGATCCGGGAGTCGAGCTTTCGGTCCCAGGAGGCGTAGCTTCCCAGCCCCGCGGGCACTCCCCGCGCGGCGACCAGGATGGAGCCGCCGAGCGTGTCGCCCTCTCTCTTGGCGGCGTCCACGGCCTCGACCATTTTCCTTTCGACTTCGGGATCGATCGCGCGAAGGGGAGAGTCCTCGTGCACTCGCTCGAGAGACGCGAAGGAGCGCGGCGAGCGATCGTCGATTGCCGCACCCACGGAGAGTACGCCGCTAGCGACCTCTATCCCACACTCCCGCAGGAGCAGCTTGCAGACCGCGCCTGCGGCGACGCGCGCCGCCGACTCGCGCGCCGACGCGCGCTCGAGCACGTCACGCAAGTCCCTCGCGCCGTACTTCATGCCGCCGGCCAGGTCGGCGTGGCCGGGGCGCGGGCGCGTAAGGCGCCGCTCGGCCGCGGCGGCAGGATCGTTATCGAGAGGGTCCATGACCTTCGACCAGTTGGCGAAGTCGCGGTTGTCGATCCCGATCGCGATCGGCGAGCCCAGCGTGATGCCGCCCCGAACACCGCCCTCGAATTGCGCGTGGTCCTTCTCGATCTTCATCCGGCCGCCGCGCCCGTAGCCGTGCTGGCGGCGCGCGAGCTCGCCGTCGACGAACGCGGGATCGATCTTGACTCCGGCGGGAATGCCTTCCAGGATCGCGGTCAGGCGAGGGCCATGGGACTCACCGGCGGTCAGGAATCGGAGACGCATGTCCGAAATGTTGTCACAGCTGGAGACCTGACCCTCGATGTGGCAAGTGGAGACCTGACCCTCGATGTGGCAAGTGGAGACCTGACCCCATGAAGCGGTACGTTCTCAAGACTCCCACGGGGCCAAAAAGCTACCGTGTCGACTACGACCGGGAGTTGAACGAGGAGCAGAAGCAGGTCGTTCTCGCCGGGGGAGGGCCGATCTTAGTCATCGCCGGCGCGGGGTCGGGCAAGACCCGCACGCTCGTCTACCGGGTGGCGCGTCTGATCGAGTCGGGCACCGACCCCTCCCGGATCATGCTCTTGACCTTCACGAACAAGGCGGCGCGGGAGATGCTCCGTCGCGTCGAGGCGCTGCTGTCAGTCGACACGAGGCGCCTCATGGGCGGCACGTTCCACTCGGTCGGAAGCCGCCTGCTGCGCCGCTATGGCAGTCGCCTCGGGCTCTCGCCGAATTTCACGATTCTGGACGAGGAGGACTCGCGCGAGATGTTCGAAGCGGCGACCTCCGACGAGGGCATCCGCACGATCGAGAAGCGATTCCCGAAGGGCGACGTCCTTCTCGATCTCTATTCCTTCACGATCAATACGGGTCGCTCGTTTCCGGAGGTCCTCGCCGAGCGAGCCCCACACTTCCTGCCGCTCGAGGACGAAGTCATCCGGGTCTTCCAGCGCTACCAGCAGAGGAAGCGCGCCGGCAACGCCTGCGATTACGACGACCTCCTTCTCTCCTGGAAGCGGCTTCTCGCGGAAGCTCCGGAAGTCGCGGCGCAGCTCGCCGCGACTTACGACCACGTCCTCGTCGACGAGTACCAGGACACCAACCACCTGCAGGGCGACATCGTGGACGGGATGGGGAAGATCCGCAGGAACGTCGCGGTCGTCGGCGACGACGCGCAGGCGATCTACTCCTTCCGCGGCGCGTCGTTCGCGAACATCCTCGGATTCCCGGACCGCTATCCGGATGCGAAGATCTTTCGCCTGACCTTGAACTACCGCTCGACCCCGGAGATCCTCGCGCTCGCGAACGCCTCGATCGTGCACAACAAGAAGCAGTTCGGGAAAGACCTGCGCGCCTGCCGCCGCGAGGGCCCGACTCCCGCGGTCGTTCCGCTCGCCGACGTCTCGGAGCAGGCGCGCTTCATCGCGCAGCGGCTGCTCGAATGGCACGACGAGGGGGATGCGCTTTCCGACCTCGCGGTGCTCTATCGCGCCCACTATCAAGCGCTCGAGCTCCAGATCGAGCTCACGCGCCGCGGCATACCCTACGAGATCCGCTCCGGCACCCGCTTCTTCGAGCAGCGGCACGTCAAGGACGTGCTCGCGTTCTTGAAGATCGTCGTCAACCCGAAGGACGAGCTCTCCTGGAAGCGCGCGTTGAAGATCTTTCCGCGCGTCGGCGAGCGCTCCGCCTCGGCCGTGTGGGCGGCGGTCGGCGGAGCGCCGGACCCGGTCGTTGCTCTCCGTTCCCTCGACCCGTCCGGCCTGCCCCGCGGCGCTGCAGCCGCGACCGCACCGTTCCAGGCCCTGATCGTGCGCCTGGACGCGCCGTCGCTCCGCGCTTCGCCCGCTGAAGCGATTCGCTACGTCGTGGAGTCCGTGTACCGCGACTACGCCCGCGCGAGATTCCCCAATGGCGAGGCGCGCCTCGACGACCTCGAGCAGCTCGCGCAGTTCGCGCAGGCGTACGAGTCACTGCCCGGCTTTCTCGAGGAGGTCACGCTCTTCAACGAGCTCTCGGGCGAGGACGTCACGGCGGGGGAGCCCTCGGATGACCGCGTCGTGCTCTCCTCGGTCCACCAGGCGAAGGGGCTCGAGTGGAGCCGCGTGGTCGTGATGTGGCTCTCCGAGGGTCGGTTCCCGAGCTACCGCGCCGCGGTGACCGAAGAAGGCCTGGAAGAGGAGCGAAGGCTCTTCTACGTCGCCGTCACCCGAGCGAAGAACGAGGTGGCGCTCACCTACCCGATGCTCGCGCGCGACCGTTACGGGGTGGACGTAATCCTCGAGCCCTCGCGGTTCGTCTCGGAGCTCCCGGAGGACGTCTACGAGCGCTGGACGGTGGAGCTCGAGGCGGGCGGCGAGCCCGTCGAGATCGCGGTCGACGGGGAGGAGAAGCAAGAACCTGTCAACTGATCGTCCGGCTGTGGGAAAATATTTGGCATGTCCGCGCGTTTTCGCTCGAAACGCTCGTTCCGTGCCCTGCCTGTTCCTCGGGAAATCTGGCACCCGGATCGCACTGCTTGAACGGTCGGGAGAGCAGAGAACTGCCGCCACGATGAGAGCCGACGACCTGTATGCCGCCATCTGCCGCGAAGCGCTCGAGTCGCGCCAGCGCGACGTAATGTCCTTCGTCGACAACGGAATGACGGGGATGTCCGCGCGTCTGGAGAAGACGCTCTTCCGACTTCCCGGGGGCCACTACCTCCTGGGCCTCGGCCCGTACAACGCCGGCCTGGTCCGGCTCGACTTCGAGGAGCTCCTGATCGGCCGCGAAGTGCCCGAGTTCATCGGAGTCGGCATGCCGGTTTCGGGATTCCGCGTCTCCTCGCCGGATGCCTTCCTGAACACGGAGGTCTCACGCCTGCACGCCAAGCTCGTGCGGCGAATCGCGACGGACGGGCCCCACTATCTCCTCGTCGACATGCGTTCGACGTGCGGGACGTACCTGAATGGAGATCCCGTCCCGAAGCCGGACGACCTCGCGGGCATCTCCGAAGACGACTGCGCGCGCCCTCTCGTTTCCGGCGACTTCTTCTCGCTCGGCCCTTCCGCCGTCAACCTGTTCCTGTTCTTCCAGAAGTGAGCCGTCCCGGCCGGCCCGGGACCACCGCGGCAGTTTTCGTCGGCGGAGTGTTCTCCTTCGTCGTCGCGGTGAACCTGGTGCGGTTGATCCGCCCGGCGCTGCTGCTCGACCCGGAGCCCGCGTGGGCCGTCGCGCGGCTCCTTCTGTGGGTCGGCATTCTTTCCGCGACGACGTCGGCCGGCGTGCTGGCCGCCGCGGGCTTCCTCCTCTGGAACAGGTCGTGGCTCGGCCGGGTGGGGCCCGGACCTCTTTCCCTTTCCCGGTCCACTCTCGTCGTCGTCGCAGTGGCGGCGATCGGCATCGGTGTCTTCTTCCGTGCCGTGGGCTTCGGCCGGGTGCCGATTCACTTCATCGAGGATGACATCAACCTGATTTCTCCCGCGCTGGCGCTCACCGGTTCGTGGCGCGATTTTGCCGACTCGATTCGGCCGATCCCGCACGGATCCCCGGACCCGCACGAAGTGATCGGCGTCCTCTATCTGCGGCTTCTGCGCGGCGTTCTGCACGTTTTCGGCACGACGATCGTCGGAGTGCGGTTCCTTTCTTTTCTCGGCGGAGCGCTTTCGCTCCTGACGGGAACGCTTCTCGGCCGGGCGCTGCTCCCCCGAGGCGGCGGCGCGATCGTCGCCCTCGTCCTCGCGGGAATGAGGTGGCACCTGATCCTCTCGCGCTGGGGTTGGCACTCGATCCTGCTCGTCGTGCTGTTGGATGCCGCCACGTTGCTCCTCCTCGTCGCTCGACGGCAGGGGCGGGCCGCTCCGGCAATCGCGGCCGGTCTCCTGGTCGGCGTCGGCGCACACTTTTATCTCGTGGCATGGGTTCCCGCAGTGGCACTCCTGACGTTCTGCCTCTGGCCTCCTTCCGGCAGCGAGCGGAGAGTTGCGCGACTCCACCGCTTCGCCGGCTGCGCTGCGGGACTCCTTCTGGCCGCTGCTCCGCTCTTCCTTCTTCACGAAGGTCGCACGCGTCCCTACTTCGGCCGCGCCGGACACCACAGCGTCGTCGCCGAGATGCGCTACACACGGTCTCTTCTGCCGCTCTTCTCGGTCGCGGCGGATGCCTTCGTCGCTCCGTGGTTCCTCCCGGAGCCGGCGGGGTGGATGGACCTGCCCGGTCGATCCCGTCTCGGCCTCGTGCTCGGGATTCCCGTGGCGATCGCGTTTGGGCGCGCCCTCGCAGCTCCGCGAGAGGAGCTGTCCGCCCTGCTTCTCCTTCAAGCGGCGGCAGGCTGCGCGGCGGCGGTCGCCGCAGGACAGGCCGGCCATCCTCACGGCTTTCGCTATGGATACCTGACGAGCCTGACGGCGGTCGCCGCGGCCGCGGGCATCCTCCAGCTCGTCCGACTTCCGCCGTCCTCCCTTCGGCGCGCCGGGGAGATCTCTGCGATCGGTCTTCTCGCGGTCAGCGGAGCCGCCGGAGCGCGCGACGCCCTCTTGCGCTGGCCCGATCACCGCGCGACCTTCGACGGATTCAGCGGCCAGGACACCCTGATCGGCCGGACGGCGGCGCGATGGGAAACGTATGGACTCGTTCGAGTGGCACCGCATCTGGGCCGGTCGGACACGACGATCGACACGGTCCGGCGCTACCGGCTGGCGCTGGAGCTGCCGCGGTCGGCCGTGCGCTCCGGCCCGGGCGCGGAAGGAAGGGCGCAGCGACTGTTCCGCATCGTGCCCGCCGACGTTGTTGCCGAGGCGGATGAGCGTCTCGTCGAGCACGTGCGGGATGGTTGGGGAAGAGAATGGGCCATTGTTCTGGCCCGGGCCATTCGAGGATCTTGACGCCGGCGCCGGTTTCCGACCTTCAAGCTTCCCGAACGGCGATACTGGTTGGCGCGGCCATCTCCTTCGTCGTCGGCGTCGATCTCGTGCGCGCGATCCGCCCGGCGCTGCTCCTCGATCCGGAGCCGTCGTGGGCGATCGTTCGGTTTCTGCTCTGGCTCGGCGTCGCCGGCGCGGCGGCCGGCGCGGGAACCCTCGGCGCTGCAGCCCTACTCCTCTGGAGCCGCGTTCCGCGGTCGCGCGCGCCGCTTCCGCCTCTGCCGCTGAAGAATCGTTCTCTCGCCGCGGTCGCCGTGGCCGCGGTCCTGGCGGGAGCCGCTCTGCGATTCGTCGCGCTGGAGCGCCTTCCGGCTTCGCTCTGGATCGACGATGTGTCGGTGATCCCGGCGGCTCTCGCGCTGGAGGGACGGCCGCAAGACTTCGCGGACTCGGTCCGGCCGCATCCGTACGGCGTCGCAAAACCGTTCGGCGCCGTGGGAGTGCTCTACCTGGAGACGTATCGCCTCGCGCTCGACGTCTTCGGGACCACGGTCTTCGGCGTGCGTTTTCTGTTCGCCTGCGCCGGGGTTATTTCCCTGATCACGGGGGCTCTTCTCGGGAAAGCCCTTCTTCCGACGGGAGGCGGAACGCTCGTCGCCCTGATTCTGGCCGGATTGCGCTGGCACCTGATCCTGTCGCGATGGTCCTACGCGATGGTCATCGCCCCGCTCGTGGACGGGGCCATGCTTCTCCTCGTGGCGGAGCGACGCCGTCGCTCACGGGCGATGGCGCTCGCGGCCGGCGTGCTGGTGGGCCTCGCCGCTCACGTCTATCTCTCCTCCTGGATCGCCGCGTCAGCTCTTCTCGCATTCACCGCCTGGCCATCCGGAGAGAGCCGGGGGGTGAGGATTCGCCCCGCGGCCCTCTTCGCGGCCGGGTTCCTGCTCGCGGTCCTGCCGCTGTTCCTCTTTCGGAGCGGACGCACGGCGCCTTACTTCGCGCGGACGGCCGACCACAATGTCCGGCTCGAAATCGAGCGAACCCGGAGCGGGATGCCCGCCTTCGCGGCGGCGGCCGACGCGATGGTGGCGCCCTGGTTTCTCGCGGACCCGATCGCGCGGCACGATCTCCCGGGAAGGACGCGCCTGGGACTTCTCGGAATCCCTCTGGCTCTTTCGCTACTGCGCGCCGTTCTTCTCCCGCGGGAGGACCTCTCCGCTCTGCTTCTCACGCATGCCGGCGCCGTGGTGGCCGCGAACGTGAGCGGGGGGCAGGCGGATCTGCCCAACGGAATGCGTTTCGCCTATCTGATCAGTCTTTCAGCCGTCGCGATCGCCGGGGGTCTCCTCTCGCTGCTGCCCCGGGCGCAGCCCTGGCGCCGCCGGATCGCTCTCGTGCTGCTCGGCCTCGCCGCCGTTTCCAGTTCCGTGGGCGCTCGCCAGGCCCTCGTCACCTGGGCCGAAGGACGCGCGGCCTTCGACAGCTTCCACGGAGAGGACACGCTGCTCGCCCGCGCGGCGAATCGCTGGACCGCCTACGGGCGGGTCGAGCTCGATCGAGGGCTCGGGCACCACGGGCTGACGATCGAGGGGGTGAGGCGGTACCAGCTCGATCCCGACCGGAAAACGGGAAACGGAAAACGGATAACGACCGAGAGCACCAATCGGGAGTTCCGGATCGTCGCGCCGGGCGCGGCCCCCCGCGACGGCGAGAGGCTCGTCGATCGAGTGACCGACGATTGGGGAAGGGAGTGGGGCCTGGTGTACGGAAAACGAGTAAGCTGAGCCCTCGCTCACCTCTCTCGGTTTCCCCTTCCCGTTTCCCGGCTACCTGGGCGTGCGGGGGACCGCAAGGGCCCCGCCGACAAATGCTCGGACGCACCCCGAGGGGGGTTCGGGGGACCGCAAGATCCCCCGCTAGAAGATTACTCGGACACGATCCTAATTTAGCTCGAGCGTAATCTCGGAGAAGTTCAAGCGAGGATTCTAGCGCCGCCGAAACCTGAGGCGTGAGACGTGAGGCATGAGGCGCGAGAGAATCCCGCTTCGCATTCCGCCTGACGGCCCGTGCTATCGTCCCGCCGCGGCATGAGGATCGCGGTCGTCCCCGGCGACGGGATCGGCGTCGACGTCACGCGCGAAGCCGTCAAAGCTCTCGAAACCGTTGCCCGGTTGAGATCGCTCTCCTTTGAGCCGGTCTACTTCCCCTGGGGCGCCGACCATTTCCTCGCTACGGGAGAGACCGTCCCGCCGGGTGCGTTCGAAGACCTCGCGGCGAATTACGACGCGATCTTCATGGGCGCCTTCGGCGACCCGCGGGTTCCGGACATGAGACATGCCGCCGAAATACTGCTCGGCGCGCGTTTCACGCTCGACCTCTACGTGAACTACCGTCCGGTGCGATGCCTCGCCGACCGCCTCTGTCCGTTGAAGGGCTTCTCGGCGGCCGACGTCGACTTCGTCGTCTTCCGCGAGAACACGGAAGGGGCCTACGTCGGCGCGGGCGGCCATCTCAAGAGGGGAACTTTCGACGAGGTCGCGGTCCAGGAGGACGTCTCGACGAGAAAGGGCGTCGAGAGAATCGTCCGGTATGCCTTCGAGTACGCGCGGTCGCACCGACGCAGACGGGTCGTCATGTCGGACAAGTCGAACGCGATGCGTTACGTGGGCGATCTCTGGCAGCGCGTCTTCTTTGAGACGGCGCGCGAGTATCCCGACGTCGAGTCATCGCATCTGTACATCGACGCTCTCTGCATGCAGATGATCAAGGATCCGCGCCAATTCGACGTAATCGTCACCAACAACGTGTTCGGTGATATCGCGACTGATCTCGGCGCGGCGCTCCAGGGCGGGCTCGGCATGGCGGCTTCAGGAAACATCCATCCCGGCCGCGTCTCCATGTTTGAGCCGGTGCACGGCTCGGCCCCGAAGCACGCGGGAACCGGGCGGGCAAACCCGTTTGGCGCGATTCTGACGGCGGCTCTGATGCTCGAGCACCTGGGACACGCGGCGGAAGCTGCGGCGCTCGAGCGGGCGGTCGCGCGCTGCGTCGAAGAGGGTCGCGCGACGCCGGACGTCGGCGGATCGCTCTCGACCTCGGCCGCCGGCGACGCCGCCTGCGAGGCACTCGAGTTCGAATAGACCGGAACCGACCGGGTCGGCTAGAATCCGCCCGCAAAGGAGAACAAGCGATGGAGATTTTGACTCGCCGTCCGTACGGAGTTCTATTCGTTGCGATTCTCGCAATCGCGTTCGTCGCTTCGCCGGCCCTCGGCAAGTCGAAGAACTTCCTCGACTCCGATGACGCGAAGGAAGCCAACGAGCCCGCGAAGTTCCTGCCCGACTACGACAAGTTGGCGAAGGGGAAGGACGCCGACTGGGTCTATTTCCCGGAAGGGAGCCTCAAGAAGTACAAGAGCGTACAAGTCAATGACTTCGTTGAAAACGGGAAGGGACGGGAGGCGCGGGAGGCCGCGCGGGCGGGCAAGGAGTACATGGAGCAGTGGCTCGAGCGCGACGGCTACAAACTCGCCGATAAGGGTGCGGAGCTCACGATCGAGGGCAACGTGTTCAACGCGTGGGAGCCGGGCACCGGCGCCCGGATCTGGGGCGGCTGGATGGCGAACCCGGGGGTCGGCGTCGAGGTCCTGCTCAAGGACTCGAGCGGGAAGGTCGTCGGCGAAATCCGCCACAAGAGCCGCGGCTCCACGATCGAGGACGCGGTCGAGAACGCCCTTGAGGAGGTCGCCAAGGCGATCACGAGCGGCCGCTAGGCTCCCTCCGCGCCCCCACCGGAGAGAGTCCGGGTGAGGACCTGGCTGAGCCAACCCTCTCTTCCAGATGGATTTGCGTCCACGGCGGGTTTCCCACCTGACCGGGGCCCGCCCTTTGCTTCCTCCGGACGTGGTAGCGTAATTTCCGGACCGGAGGACCAAGCAAGATTCCCGACCCGAACCAGGCCGTCACCCTCCCCGATGCGGGGTTCACCGCTCTTTTCGGCGTTGCGGACGAGAACCTGAGGGCCATCGAAGAGGCATTCCGAGTCCGGCTCGCCGCACGCGGCAACGAGGTTTCCGTCGTCGGGGAGGGGGAGGGCGAGGACAGAGCTCGCCGGCTCCTCTCCGCCTTCTCGGAGCTCGCCGCGATCGGCTACCCCTTGAAGGGGAGCGACGTGACGACGGCGATCCGCGTGCTCAAGGAGGATCCTCAGGCCTCCCTGGTGGAGTTCTTCACCGAGAGCCCGTTCGGCCCGTCCCTGCGCTCGGTCGTCTCGGCGCGAAACACCAAGCAACGCCTGTACGTGCAGACGATCGACCGCCACGATCTCGTCTTCACGATCGGGCCGGCGGGAACGGGGAAGACCTACCTCGCGGTCGCGATGGCCGCGGCGGCGCTCCTCGAGAAGAAGGTCAAGCGGATCGTTCTCGCGCGGCCGGCGGTCGAGGCCGGCGAGCGGCTCGGGTTCCTCCCCGGCGACATGGTCGAGAAGGTCAATCCGTACCTGCGGCCGCTCTACGACGCCCTCTATGACATCCTCGGATACGAGAAAACGGCGAAGCTGCTCGAACGCGGAGTCATCGAGGTCGCCCCGATCGCGTTCATGCGCGGCCGGACGTTGAACGACGCGTTCATCATTCTCGACGAGGCGCAGAACACCACTTCCGAGCAGATGAAGATGTTCCTGACCCGGATCGGCTTCGGCTCGAAGGCGGTGGTCACCGGCGACATCACGCAGGTGGACCTTCCCCAGGGCAAGACCTCGGGGCTGCGCGAGGCGCAGCAGATCCTGTCATCGATCGAGGGGATCCGGTTCGTCATCTTCGACGAGCGGGACGTCGTGCGGCATCCGCTGGTGCAGTCCATCATCTCCGCCTACGACGTTCTCGACCGGGAGCGCGAGTCGGCGATCGCCCGCACGACCGCCGGCCGCTGATTCGCTTCAAATCATGTGGGGTCAGGTCTTCACGAATGGTTTTCGCCCGGTCGGCAAGCCGCGCTGGTCTTGCCGCTTTACGGAGCAAAGTGGCAAGTGGAGACCTGGCCCCATGAGCCGCGCTGCAAGTGGAGACCTGGCCCCATGAGCAGCAAGCCCGCCACGTTCCGGCGAAGACGCGCCATCGCGCGAGAGACCGGCGCGACCGAGCCCGTGCGCCGCCGCGGTCTCAGTCCGTTCTTCTGGGGCCTCCTCTACGTCCTGACCACGACCATCTCCTTCGCGCCCACCCTGACCTTTCGGACGGCTCCGGTTCGCCCGGGCGCGATCGCCACCCGCGACGTCGTCGCGCCGCGAGACTTGATCGTGCTCGACCCGGAGGCGACCGCGAGTCGCAAAGCGGAGGCGGCGACCGAGGTCCTTCCCGTTTACGATTTCGACAGCGCCGCGCCCGCGCGCTTCGAACAGGAGATCCGCAACTCCTTCGCGAGGGCGCGCGCCGCATTCGCGCGCACGAAGTCGCGCGGCGAGGTCACGCAGGAGGTCCGAGACGCCTTCAACCTGCCGATCGGCGACGAGGCCCTGGTCGCGCTCGTTCGTCTCGGGTTCTCTCGCGCGCTCGAGGACCAGCTCGTCGCGATCGGGCTCGACCTGTATCAGGATGGAATCGTCGACAACCGCGAGCTCTTTCAGGAGCAGCGCCGGGGAATCCTGCTGCGCGACACCTCGACGGGGCGCGAGCACCGCCGGCGCGACGCGGCGGTCGCGACCGAGTACGGCTCGGAGGCGAAGACCGAAGTCACCTCGCGGCTCGCCGAGAGTCCACTCAAGCCGGCGGAGAGCGGGGAAGTCGCGGCGTTCCTCGCGGCTTCACTCCGCCCGAACCTGACCTTCAACGCGGCGGAGACCACGCACCGGCGAGAGGAGGCCTCCCGGGCGGTCGAGAGCGTCTTCACCAAGATCTCCCGCGGCAAGGTAATCGTTCGCAAGGGCGACGAGATCACCCCGCGCACCTCGGCCTGGGTTGCGGCGGTTCGCGCCTCCGTGTCGGACCCTTCCTCGTGGGTGAAGGTCGCCGGAATCCTGCTCCTGCAGACGCTCGCGGCGACGGTGTTCTGGCTGGACGCCCGCCGGGCCGTCCGTCGGAGACGCGAGCGGCCGCCCGAGACGATCTACGCCTCGGTCGTGTCGGCCGGGATTCTCTTCGCACTTCTGACACGAGGCTTCTTCCTTCTCGCGCAGGGCTTCTCGTCGAGCTTCGAAGGCGCCGCGACCGCGGCGGCGAGCTACTACGCGCTCCCGTTCGCGGCCGGACCGATCGTCGCGAGCCTCGTCGCCGGTATGGGCCCGGCGCTTCTCTTCGCGGGGGTCAACGCCGTCGGCGCAGGCGTTCTCATGGGGCAGAGCTTCCCGTTCGCGCTCTTCGCGCTCGTGGGCTCGCTGGCCGGGATCTTCGGGACCGGAAAGGTACGCGCCCGCAGCGTGCTTCTCGGGATGGGCGGCTTCGTCGCGGCGGCGAACCTGATCTCGGTCGCGGCGATCCAGCTGTTGAACGCGGAACCGATGCGCTGGCGCTTCGCCCTCGACGCGCTCGGCGGGCTCGTCGGAGGCCTGCTGGTTTCCGCGACCGTGGGACTGCTCCTTCCGGTCTTCGAGCACTTCTTCCACGTCACGACGGACATCCGGATGCTCGAGCTCTCCAACCAGAATCTGCCCCTGTTGCGCAATCTCGCGCTCGAGGCGCCCGGCACCTATCAACATTCGCTGATGGTGGGGCACCTCGCCGAGGCCGCGGCGGAGGCCGTCGGCGCGGACACGCTGCTCGCGCGGGTGTCCGGGTACTACCACGACATCGGCAAGGCGAAGATGCCCGCGTACTACATCGAGAACCAGTCGAAGGGCCTGAATCGTCACGACCGGCTCGAGCCTTCGATGAGCGCCCTCATCATCGCGGCGCACGTCAAGGAAGGCGTGGAGATGGCGAAAAAGGCGCGCCTGCCCGAGCCGATCCTCGCGGCGATCCGAGAGCACCACGGCACCAAGCTGATCCGCTACTTCTACCAGAAGGCGTTGACGAAGTCGGTGCCGGGAGATGCGAGTCCGGTCCACGAAACCGAGTACCGGCATCCGGGGCCGAAGCCGGGAACGCGCATCACCGGCATCCTCATGATCTGCGATGCGGTCGAGGCGGCGTCGCGCACCATCCTCGAGCCCACGCCGCCGAAGATCCGCGCGATGATTCAGACGATCGTCGACGACTGCCTGCGCGACGGGCAGTTCGACGAGTGCGACCTGACCATGCGCGACCTCGCGCTGATCGTCGACGCCCTCGAGCACACCGTGACGATGATCTTCCATCACCGGATCGACTACCCGGGGTTCGATTTCGAGCCCGAGCGGACGAAGCGCCGCGCGGAATCACCCGCGCCGTCCGCCGCTGCGGGCGCGGCGACGCGTCCGCGCGGACCTCGGCCCGCCTGAGCCGGCGCGTCGTGGCAAAGCTGTCAGCCGTCGGGCTTGAGCTTCCGGAAGGCCCCGAGGCCGGCTCGGAAAGCCGAGAGCCGACCGCTCGCCGATCTGAAGCTTCCGGTATGGAGGTCGAGGTCCGGTCGAGCGCTTCGAGCGCGCCTCCGGCAAGCCGCGTCCGGCGGCTCCTCGGGCGCGCGGCTCGCGGACTGCGCGACCGCCACCGCGAGGTCTCGGTGCTCTTCTGCGGGGATCGTCGAATGACCGGGCTCAACCGGCGCTGGCGTCGCGAGAACCGATCGACCGACGTCCTCGCTTTCCCCGCCGCCGCCGGCGACGCGGGCTTTCTCGGAGACATCGTGATCTCGGTTCCGTACGCGATGCGTCAGGCGCGGCGGCGCGGCGAGCCTCCATCGCGCGAGATCGACCGGCTGCTCGTTCACGGATACCTGCATCTCCTCGGATACGATCACGACACGGATCGCGGCGAGATGGACGCGCTGGAAGCGCGCCTCCGAAGGAAGCTCGGAATCGAAGAGCGGCCGACGCGGGTTCGGTCGTCGCCTCACGATTCCCGATTTCCGATTCCCGGTTCACGGCGGACGGCCCGATGATCCCGCTTCTCGCGTCGGGGTTCTGCTACTTCGCGTTTCTCCTCTTCGAGGGTTTCGCGCTCGCGCTCGACCGCCTGTCACCGATCAAGACGCGCGGGCTGCTCGAAGAACACCCCGAACGGGCGCGGATCCTCTCCGGCCCCGGCGAAGTGGAGATCATCCGCACGACGACGAAAGTCCTCGTGCAGGTGCTGCTCCTCGCGGGCCTTCTGACGGTCGTGTCGGGGTTCCAGAGCTTCGGCGTCGAGCCGGCGTGGGCCTGGGGCGGTGGCCTCTTCCTGGCAGGCTGGCTGGCTTCGGAGGTCGCGCTGCTCAAGCTCGCCGTGTCGGCCGACGCCGAGCGGATCGTCGCGCGCCTTCTCCCGGTCGTCACCGCGGCGTCCTGGCTGCTCCTGCCGCTCGCGATTCCGGTCCGGAAGATCCTCGACGGCCGCGCCTCTCCTCCGACGGAAACGCAGCCCGCGACCGAGGAAGAAGTCCAGGCCTACATCGACGTCGGCCGGGAGGAGGGAATCCTCGAGAAAGAGGAGGAGAAGCTCCTTCTGTCGATCGTGGACTTCGGCGAAACGCGCGTGCGCGAGGTCATGACGCCACGCACCGATATCGTCTACATCGACGTCGCGTCGTCTCTGACTGTTCTCGCCGATCTCTTCGTCGAGTCGAAGTACTCGCGCATCCCCGTCGTCCGCGGCTCGATCGATACCGTGGTCGGAATCGTCCACGTCAAGGACACGCTCGGGTCGATCCGCGCGGGTGGCTCACGGCCGATCGCCGAGCTCGTGCGCGAGGCCTACTTCGTCCCGGAGACGAAGAAGGTCTCGGAGCTCCTGCGCGAGTTCCAGAGGCGCCACCTCTACATGGCGATCATCGTGGACGAGTACGGCGGCGTCTCCGGGCTGGTCACGGTCGAGGACCTCCTCGAGGAGATCGTTGGAGAGATCTCCGACGAGCACGAGGACGAGCGGGAGGAGATCACTCCGGCGGGCGAGCAGGCCTACTCGATCTCCGGCAAGGCGAACATCGCGCGCGTGCTGGGGCTTTTCGGGCGAGGGCCGCAGGAGGAGGAATTCACGACCGTCGGCGGATTTCTCGCGGCGCGGCTCGGGCACATTCCGCGGCCGGGAGAGGCCCACCGCGAGGCGGACCTCCTGTTCACCGTCGAGGAGGCGGACCGCCGCCGCGTGCACCGGGTGCGAGTCGAGCCGGTCGCCGTCCCGGTCGCTCCCCAGTCTTGACCGACTCCGATCCCCCGGCTCCGGCTCACCCCTCACGGCCCACGGCTCCCGCCGGACCGTTCCGGGCCGGGGAGGTTGCCGTCGTCGGCCGCCCGAACGCGGGAAAGTCGACGCTCGTGAACCGGCTCGTCGGCGACAAGGTCGCGATCGTCTCGGACAAGCCGCAGACGACCCGCAAGCGCATCCTGGGCGTGGCCCGCCGGCCCGGCGCCGAGATCGCCCTCGTGGACACGCCCGGTATCCATCGGCCCGATCACCGGATGAACGCGGCGATGCTCCGGGACGCCACGGATGCGATCTCGACGGCCGATCTCGTTCTCCTGGTCGTGGACGCCGCCGAGGGCGGAAAAGAGGGACGGGCGCTCGAAGTGCTCGCCCGCGCCGGCAGGCCGGCGATTCTGGCGCTCAACAAGATCGACCTCCTCTCCAAGGAGCGCCTGCTCCCGATGATCGCGGACCTCTCCGCGCGGTATCCGTTCCGAGAGATCGTGCCGATCTCCGCGAAGACGGGGGACGGCGTCGAGCGGCTGGCGGACCTCCTCGTGGCGAACCTTCCCGAAGGCGAGGCCGCCTACCCGGAGGACTTTCTCTCCTCGACGCCCGAGGCGGAGTGGGCGGCGGAGGTCATCCGCGAGAAGCTCCTCGAGCGGACGCGCCAGGAGCTGCCGTTCGCGTCCGCGGTGGTTGTCGAGCGGATGACGCACGACGAGGAGCGCGACGTGACGGTCATTTACGCCTCGATCGTGGTCGAGAAGGAGGGGCAGAAGGCGATCGTCATCGGCCGCGGGGGCTCGATGATCCGGGAGATCGGGAAGGCGGCGCGCGAGGAGCTCGAAGAGCGCTCCGGAGGACGGTGGTTTCTCGATTTGACGGTGAAGGTCCGCGCCGACTGGCGGGACGACGAGCGGTTCCTGGCGAGGCTCGTGGCGGAGCCGGGTCTCTGACCGGCCAGGGGTTCGGGGGACCGCAAGGTTCCCCGCTGAGATTAATCGGACAAGCTCTTACGTCTCCGCAGCCGACGGTGTAGATTGATGTAATATACATCCGTGCCGGCTGACGGCTTCCGGCGGCTGCGGGAAGCAGCCGGGTTCGATTGGGGCACGGGCAATGTCGAGAAGAACTGGATTAAGCACGCTGTGCGATACACCGAGTGCGAAGAGGTCTTCTCTCGAGAGCCCGTCGTGGTTCCCGCCCGGGAGAGACCGGGCTTCCGCGAGCGGAGATTTGTCGTGCTCGGTCGAACCGCCCTTGGACGACAGCTGTCGATCGCTTTCACCTTTCGGGGAGATCGCATCCGTGTGGTCTCCGCGCGTGACATGAATCGGAAAGAGCGGAGGGAGTACTTGAGGAATGAAGAGACCTAAATCGCTGCCGAGATTTCGCGATGAGGACGCGGAGCGCGAGTTCTGGTCGAGAGAGGAATCGGCGGACTACCTCGACTGGTCCCGGGCGCGCCGAGTCGTTTTTCCGAACCTCCAGCCCTCGACCCGCACGATCTCCCTCCGGCTGCCGGAGAGCCTGCTGGCGGACCTGAAAGTCCTGGCCAACCGGCTCGACACGCCCTATCAGTCGTTGATGAAGGTCTATCTCGCCGAGCGAGTCATGCGCGAGCTGCGCGAGGGAAGGACTCCGGAGGAGCTGGCGGCGCAGGTACGGGAGCCGGCGGCGCCCTACGGCCATGGCGGGCGGTCACAGAAGCTCTCCCGCAGGAAGGCGCCGGCGAAATCGTTCGCAGGAAAGGTGAGAAGCTAAGGGGGACCGCAAGGTCCCCACAAAGAGACTCGGACGACTTCCCAGGGGGTTCGGGGGACCGCAAGGTCCCCCGCAAAAAAGGACTACTCGGACACATTCCCAGAGGTTCCGGGGAAACGCGAGGTCCCTCGCAAAAAGATTACTCGGACGAATTCTTAACCCCGGACCGCCTTTCGAACCCGCTCCGACAGGTCTTCGAGCGACTCGGCGAGCGCCTCGCGCAGGCGCTCGATCTCGGCCGTCCAGTTCTCGTCGGCTTCGCGGCGGACCTGCTTCTCCAGGAGCGGCGCGAGCTGAAGCCGCAGATCCTCGGGCTCACGGCGCGCCTGCGCGACCTTCTCCGAGAGGTTTCGCCGCAGCTCCTCGAGATTACGCGTGAACGCGGACGTCTGCTCGTCGAGCGCGCGGATCCGCTCCTCCATCCGCCGCTCGAGCACGGCGGTCTCGCCGGCGAGGCGCCCGTTGATCTCGTCCTGCTTCTGCTCGAAGGCGGCTGCTCGGTCCGAGAGCTCCGAAACCGAGCGCTGGACCGACTCGACCCATATCCGAAGTGACTCGATCGTTCGCCAGTAGGCCGCTGTTCGGGCGCCGTCGTGCGCCACGGCATCCCGCATCTCCGCGATTCGCGTTTCGAGCGACTGGAGCCTCGTTTCGATTTCAAGGAGCCTCGTTTCGATTTCAAGGGGAACTGCCGTCGAAGCACCGTCCAGGGGCACGGCGGCCTCCGGGAACGGCGATTCCTCGACTGTCGCCTCCGGAGCAGGCGCCTCGCCCGCGAGCGTCGGCGGGGGGTCGGAGGCGGTCTCCGGCCCGGAGGAACGAACCAGCGACAGCGGGCGGCGCCGCTCGGCATCTGCAGGTTCCTCGGATGCCCTCGGACCGGACTCGGGAGCAGCCGGCGGCCTACCGGCCGCTGCGAGGCTGCCGGAGACGACGGCTCCGGCGGCTTCCGGCGTCGGACCGCCCTGGAGTCTTCTCAAGAGATCGAGGAACGTGAGCTTCGAGATCAGCTTGAACGTCTCCGTTACCCCGCGTCCTTCGGTCGCCACCGCTTCGACGTGCGGATAGCCCGAAAACCCGAGCGCCTCCTGCATCGCTTCGATCGAGAGGATGTCGGGCAGGTCGCGCTTGTTGTACTGGATCACGACCGGCATCGCGTCGAAGGCGAGCCCGTTCGCCGCGAGATTCTCCTTGAGGGACTGCCAGCTCTCGAGGTTCTTCGGCAGGAGCGTCCACTGCGAGTCCGCCACGAACACGATTCCGTCGGCACCCTTGAGCACGACCCGCCGGGTCTCGTTGAACGCCGTCTGCCCCGGAACCGTCGCGAGCTGAAACCGGATCCGGTAGCCTTTGATGTCACCGAGCTCGACGGGCAGCAGATCGAAGTAGATCGTCCGGTCGGTTTCGGTCGAGAGGGCGACGAGCTCTCCCGCGGTGCGCGGCTCGAGACGCTCGTGCAGCACCCGCAGGTTCGTCGTCTTCCCGCCGAGCCCCGGCCCGTAATACACGATCTTCGCGGTCAGCTCGCGCGTGGACGCGTTGAAGAAGACCATGGGAGTTCCTCGCCGCTCTTGGGCCGATTGTAGCGCGCGGTTCTGCGCGGCCGCGCGGGTGTTCTTGACGATCGCGGGCGCTGCCCGTAGACTCGCGCGGACTTGACCGAAGCCCTCCTCCTCAAGAAGGCGAAGATCCTCGACGCAGAGCGCATCGGCCGCATGATCGACCGGATGGCACACGAGATCGCCGAGCGTCAGAAGGATCTTCCCGGGCTCGCGTTCGTCGGGATCCGGACGCGCGGTGTGCCGCTCGCGGCGCGTCTGGCCGAGCGCCTCTCGGACCTCGTCGCGGCGCCGTTTCCCGTCGGCACTCTGGACATCACACTCTACCGGGATGACCTCTCGACGATCGCCCCGCAGCCTCTCTTGAAGAAGACCGAGATCGAGTTCGACCTGAACGGGCGCGCCGTCATCCTCTGCGATGACGTGCTCTATACCGGCCGCACGATCCGCGCCGCCCTCGACGGCGTGATCGACCTCGGCCGCCCGCGCGCGATCCGCCTGGCGGTCCTGATCGACCGCGGACATCGCGAGTTCCCGATCGAGGCGAACTACGTCGGCAAGAGCGTCCCGACGGCGCAGCGCGAGGTCATCAAGGTGATGTTCCGCGAGACCGACGACGCCGACGAGGTCTGGATCCTGGAGAGACCGGGCTCCTAAGCAGGGATCAGGGTCAGGGACGGCGGCATTGAAACCGACCCGGCAGACGGTCTCCGCGCTCCGGTCGAAGGACCTTCTCGGGATCGAGTATCTCGAGCCCGAAGAGATCGCCCTCCTTCTCGACACGGCCGAGTCCATGCGCTCGATCGCGGACCGGCCGATCAAGAAGGTGCCGGCGCTGCGCGGACGAATGGTCGTCAACCTCTTCTTCGAGCCGTCGACGCGGACCCGCTTCTCATTCGAGACCGCGGAGAGGTGGCTGTCGGCGGACTCCATGAACTTCGGCGGCGGCAAGGGAACCTCGGTCGAGAAGGGCGAGACGCTCCTCGATACGGCCCGGAACCTCCAGGCGATGTCTCCCGACTTGATCGTCGTGCGCCACGCCTCGCCCGGCGTTCCGCACCTGCTCGCGCCGCACCTCCGTGCGGGAGTGGTCAACGCCGGTGACGGGGCGCACGAACATCCGACGCAGGCTCTGCTCGACGCCCTCACGATCCGCCAGCGCTTCGGGCGTTTTCGAGGTCTCAAGGTCGTGATCGCCGGCGACATCGCGCACTCCCGTGTCGCGCGCTCGAACGTCTTCCTTCTGACGAAGATGGGCGCGGAGGTCGTCGTGTGTGGTCCGCCGACGCTGCTGCCTCCGCGGGTCGAGGAGCTCGGGGCGCGCGCGACCACGGATTTCGACCGCGCCGTCGAAGACGCCGACGTCGTCATGATGCTGCGGATGCAGCTCGAGCGGCAGCGCCGCGCGCTCTTCCCCTCGACGCGGGAGTACTTCGCGCGGTACGGGCTGACCGCCGAGCGCATGGAGCGGGCGAGCGCCGAGGCAATCGTGATGCACCCCGGACCGATGAACCGCGGGGTCGAAATCGCTTCCGAGGTCGCCGACTCGCCGCGATCGGTCATCCTCGACCAGGTGGCGAACGGCGTTGCGGTGCGGATGGCGGTCCTCTACCTCCTCCTGGCCGGGCGTCCCTGGGAAGGGGAGCGGGAGGGGATGTGAGCCGCGATCTGCTGATCCGCGGCGGGAGGCTCGTCGATCCGGCGGCGGAGCGCGACGGCCCGTTCGACCTCGTCCTGCGCGACGGCGAGGTCGGCGTGGTCGGAGAACGCCTGTCGGCCGATGGAGCCGAAGTTTTCGACGCGACCGGTCTCCTCGTCTTCCCCGGGTTCATCGACCTCCACGCGCACCTGCGCGAGCCGGGGCGGGAATACGCGGAGACGATTGCGAGCGGCGCGGCGGCGGCTGCTGCGGGAGGATTCACCGCCGTCTGCGCGATGCCGAACACCGAGCCTGCGAATGACAACCGGAGCATGACGGCGTTCGTGGCGGCTCGCGGCGTGGAGGCCGACGCCGCGCGGGTCTATCCGATCGGCGCCATCACGCGGGGACGGAAGGGAGAGGAGCTGGCGGAGTTCGGCGAGATGCGGAGCGCGGGTGCCGTCGCGATCTCCGACGATGGCACATGGCTTGGTGACGGAGATCTTCTTCGTCGCGCGATCGAGCATGCGACTCTCTTCGGGATGCCGGTGGTGCAGCATGCCGAAGACCCGACACTCTCCCGGCGCGCTCCCATGCACGAGGGGGCCGTCTCGATGCGGCTCGGGCTTGAGGGTCAGCCCGACGTCGCAGAGGCCGCCGCGGTGGCGCGGGACATTCTCGTTGCGCGTCTCGCCGGCGGGCGTCTGCACCTCGCTCACCTCTCGACGGCACTCTCGATCGCTTTCGTGCGGGAGGCGAAGTCGCGCGGCCTTACCGTTACGTGCGAGGCGACGCCGCACCATCTGACGCTGACCGACGAGGAGGTCTCTCGATCCGGCTACTCGACGCGATTCAAGATGAACCCTCCCCTGCGGGAGCACGCCGACGTCGCGGCGCTCGTCGCGGCGCTCGAAGACGGCACGATCGATGCGATCGCGACCGACCACGCGCCGCACCACGACGATGAAAAGGCGGTCGAGTTCGACGCGGCGCCGTTCGGTGTCGTGGGCCTCGAGACGGCGGCCGCGATCGTCCACGATCGGCTGGTCGCCCCCGGGCGGCTGTCGCTCCGGCGATTCGCGGAGCTCTTCTCGGTGGGGCCAGCGAAGGCGTTCGGTCTCCCGGGAGGGATGCTCGCACCCGGCTCGCCCGCGGACGTGACCCTCTTCGATCCGCAGAAGCGGTGGACCGTCGACCCCGCGGGCTTCGTCTCGCTCGGCCGCTCGACGCCGTTCGCCGGCTGGGAGCTCCTCGGGGCGCCTGCCGCGACGGTCGTGGGAGGCCGCGTCGTCTGGAGCGCTCGCTGACGCGTAATCCCGTGCTCCTTGCGCTCTGTCTCCTCGCGCTGTTCAGTCTCTCCGCCGGAGACTCCGGGCCGCCTCCCTCGCGGAGGATCGCGATCGTGATGCCGGAGGGTTGGCGCATTTCCGGTCTCGAGCGCTGGGCCTCCTTCGCACGTCGCCAGGGAACGGAGATCCGCGTCGCCGGCGAAGTCGATCGATTGGCTCCGGGATGGGAGATCATCCGCCTCGCCGCCCCTCCGATTTCCGAGGCGTCTCGGCGACGAATCGCCGCATTCCCCGTCGCACTCGAGCCTCTCGGATTCGTCTTCGACGGACGCGCTTACCGTGCTCCCGGCGACGCGGTGGTTCTCTCCGACCCGGACCGTGCCGCCGAAACGATCGTGCTCGGCAACTCGCGCGGCGCGGCTTCGCGCAACCTGCGTTGGATCCTCCGGAACGAGGACCGCGCCCGCGGGGAGTTCCGGGCACTTTCGGGGGAGCTCACCAAGGAGGGGCGCTTCCGGCGGGCTCGCGGAGGCGTGCTGGAGATCGATCGCTCGAGCGAGCGCGACCGGATCGCGGACCGGGAACGATTCTTCTCGTCGCTCGCCGCTCGGCGGAGCGGACGCGTCATCTGGCGCTTCCGCGAGAGCGAGCGCCGCGCCTTCGAGAAGTGGACGCCCGTCTTCGATCGATTCCTGTCCGATGAGCCACGGGCGCCGGCGGTAACCGTTTTCCTCTATCCGGATCCCTCGACCAAAGGGCTCTACATGGGCTCCTCCCGGCCGGCGGATGTCTCGTGGGAGGGCGATCGTGCGCGCCTGGACGTCGACGCCTCCGCGCCGGTGGAGCCCGATCTCGTCTCGCCCGTTCTCGCGGCGGCGGCGATCGGCTCCGCGGAGCCACGCCTGCGCGAGCGGCCCGCGCTCCTCCTCGCCGCAGGCGCGCGGGCGCACGGCCGCTGGTGGGGAAGAGACGTCGGATCGTTCGGCGCCTTTCTCGATCGCGCGGGCGTCGAGCCGTCGCTCGAGAAGGTGCTTTCGGGCGAGGAGCTGGAGGACGTCTCACCGATCTGCGTCGTCGGCGCGGCCGCTGCCTGGCTCGAGGCCGGCTTTCGCGAGGGCGGTGCCCGGGCGCTGCACCGCGCGTTCGCGGCAAACGACCGTGACCTTGCGGAGATCATCGGCCGCTGGCGGCGGGCCGCGCGGCGCGTCGCGACCTCC